>DLMG01000145.1 GCA_002479245.1 Verrucomicrobia subdivision 3 bacterium UBA7542
AGCGGCGACACCGCTTTCCGCACTGCCGGTTGCTTCCAAAAGCGGCGTGGCGCTTCGCTTCCCGCCGCAGTCCAAAATCTGTGGTTGCGGCCAAAGGCCGCGCTGGGGACTTTTGAATGAAGTACCAGTCACCCGCATTCCTTGACTCGCTTCTGACTGCAATTAGAATTCCCGCTCGTTGCCGACATGAATCGCAAACCATCGTTGCTCGTCGTTTTCCTGACGGTCTTCATTGACCTCATCGGTTTCGGCATCGTCGTGCCACTGGTGCCCATCTTCAGCCGGCATTACGGCGCGGGTGGCTTCGTCATCGGCGCCATCATCGCCTCGTTTTCAGCGATGCAATTTGTCTTCTCGCCGATTTGGGGGCGGCTTTCCGACCGGCACGGCCGCCGGCCCATTTTACTCATCAGCACCGCTGGCGCAGCGTTGTCGTATGTCCTGTTTGCTGTCGGTTCGGGTTTTGAAAATCACACCGCCGCGCTCTGGGCGCTGCTGGTCTCCCGTGTCTTCGCCGGCATCTGCGGCGGCAACATCACCGTCGCCCAAGCCTACATCGCCGACATCACCCCGCCGGAAAACCGGTCGAAGCGGATGGGACTCATCGGCATGGCGTTCGGGCTGGGATTTATTTTCGGTCCGGCGCTCAGCGGCATCGCGCTGAAATTGTTTGGCGCCACCGGACCGGGCTGGACCGCCGCCGCTCTTTGCGCGGCGAATTTTTTCCTCGCGTTTTGCATCCTCGCCGAAAGTTTGAAGCCGGACTCCAGCCAGGCGACCCGGCGCCCGCAT
The DNA here is from genome assembly GCA_002479245.1 of Verrucomicrobia subdivision 3 bacterium UBA7542. GTDB lineage: Bacteria > Verrucomicrobiota > Verrucomicrobiia > Limisphaerales > UBA11358 > UBA11358. The sequence goes on from DLMG01000145.1 coordinate 793, forward strand.
TTTGCCCAATGGGGGCACACGCTGGCCCAACCGAAAATCGGTTTGTTGATCTTGATTTTCTTCCTGGCGACGTTCGCCTTCAGTTGTTTTGAAAGCACCCTGCCGCTGCTCGTCAGCGACAATTTCAACCTCGGCATTGCCGTGGACGAAACCAAGCCCGCCATGACGGTCATCTCCCTGTTTGTCTTTTGTGGCATCATTGGCGCGATCATCCAGGGCGGGGCCATCGGGCGGCTGGTCAAAATGTTCGGCGAGCCCAAATTGATTTCCCTGAGCCTTTTCCTGACCGGTATCAGCCTGATCCTCCTGCCGTTCATCAAAGGCGACGGCCAGCTCAAGTGGTTGGCAGTCCTGCACGCGACCGATTGGCCGTGGATTAAAATGCTTCTGGTGCTGGCGTTGCTGGCCATCGGTACCGGTCTGACGCGACCGCCGCTTTTCGGATTACTCTCAAATCTCGCCCCGGCGAACGAGCAGGGCGCCACCATCGGTGTGGCGCAAAGCGCCGGAGCCTTGGCGCGCATTATCGGCCCGCTGTTCGCCGCGACCCTTTACCTGCGCATCGCGCCGCTGCCTTACGTCACTTGCGGGGTCATTTCCATCCTGGCCGGTGCATTGGCGATGCAGCGGCTGGGCAAAAGGTAGGGCCGGCAAACCATTTACGGTTTCGCAGTTCTCGAAATTATTTTGTAGCGGCTTTCGGGAGAAAGGCGCCAACTTCCCTGTCAATTTTTTTCGGTTCGATTTTGTTTTAATATTGGCGGCGGTCTGCCGACACGCCGTTACGTCAGCGCAGAAACATTTCCGCCGCGGAATCGGCAAAACGCAACCCCTGCCGTGTGAGGTGAAAACTGTCCGGCAGAATTTCCGCCCAGCCGCGGTCCACCAATTGGTTCATTTCCGCCGACCACTCGTCGCGCAAATCGAAATGGGTCGCGCGCCAAAATTCTGCAAATGGCCAGCCCGCATTCATCCGCAAACCGAACGCGGCGGTTTCGCCCGCGCGTTTCAACGGCGGCAATTCCTCGCTGGATTCAATGGCGCGTTTTCCCTTTTCCAGTTGCTCGCAGTAAAGTTGCGTGTTCGACCAGTTCTTCGTCCGCACGCCGCGCACGTAACTCGTCGCACTGGGGCCCAGCCCGTAAAACGAACCGCCGCGCCAGTAGTTCACATTGTGCCGGCAGGCGAGGGCGGGGATGGAACGCCGGCCTCCGGCCCGGCTTCGACCAGAACTTGCAAATCGTGCCGTGCCGGAGGCCGGCGTTCCGGCTACTCGCGCGAAATTGGCCACCTCGTACTGCCGGAAACCGGCGCCCGTCGCGCGTTCCACCAGTTCCTCATACATCGCGCAGGCCAGGTCCTCGTCCACGTTAAATTCGCCGGCCTGCAGTTGCGCGAACAGCGGCGTGTCGTCCTCGTAAATGACTTCGTAGGTGGACAAATGCTCGCTGCCGAGCGCCAGCGCCTCGGTTAGGGTCGCACGCCAGATTTCCATGGTCTGACCGGGAATCGCGAACATCAGGTCGAGATTCAAATTGTCAAAACCGGCCTGGCGCAGGATGTCGAACGACTGGAAGACCATTTCGCGGGTGTGGATGCGACCGAGCCGTTCGAGCAATGGTTCATCGAGTGACTGCACGCCCATGGAGATGCGGTTCACCCCGAAGTCGCGGAGCCGTTTCGCCTTGTCGGGCGAAACGGTGGCGGGATTGCATTCAACCGTGAATTCCTCCGCGCCCAGCAGGTTCAACCGCTCCAGGGCGCGGAGAATTTGTTCCCACTGGCGCAAGTTGAGCAGCGATGGTGTGCCGCCGCCAAAGAAAATCGTGCGCGGCTGAAGATCGTGCGCCACAAGTTCCAGCTCGCGGATGAGCGCGGCGACGTAGCGGTTGATGAGGTCGCCGCTGGATGGCTCGGAATAAAAGGCGCAATACGCGCATTTCTGCGCGCAGAATGGGACGTGAATATAAAGGCTTTCGACTATGTTCGTAGCGAGACCGGCCATGAAGCAAGAATACTTCCTTCGTTCATGGCTGGCGAACGAAAATCTCCCGCTTCGCGGGATTTGATGGGGCGCTACTCCGGCGTTACGCCGGAGTCACGCGCTGGACATTTTGGGCTTTAAGCCCTTTGTCGCTGGGGACAACATCGAAGGAAACTTCGTCTCCTTCATTCAAGGTTTTGAACCCCGCACCCGTGATGGACGTGTGATGCACGAAAACGTCCTGCCCGGAATCCTGGGCGATAAAGCCAAACCCTTTTTTGTTGTCGAACCACTTGACTTTGCCACTGGCCATAATTAACTCCTGACATTTCGAGGCCCGCCCCAAGGTAAAAAAGACACGACCGAAATTCAGTCGTGCCAAAATTACTTTTCAAAAACGCTCATGCCTCAATTAGGACGCCATCTTAATACCCGTTATGTCAAAGTCAAGCGCTAGTTTCAGGCGGGTTACAAACAGGTTGCGCACAGGTTACAAACATCACCCGCCGGGTGCCTACACCTGCAACGCCTGGTTCAAAAGTTGCGGCAGATAATTCGCGATGGTGGTCTCGCCGACCACGAGCGTCGCGCCGGCTTTTTGCGCGGCGGCCTGCAACTCCGCCGCCTGTTCGCCGGCAAACGCAATAATGGGAATGTGTTGGGTGGCGGCATCCGCTTTCAACGCCGCAATGGCGCGGCAAACGTCATCGTGCTTCGATTCCAGGTCCACGACCGCCAGCATGGGGCCTTCGCTTTGCGCACCGCGCAGAAGGGCCGGCAGATCGTTGACGGCCTGAACGCGGTAATTCAGGTCTTGCAGCCGGTTCACCAACTGGCTGCCCGGCAGCAATTTTTCGTAGAAAACGAGCGCAAGCGGTTGCGTCATGCAAACAGCGTGGCGGGTAAACGGATAAATTGCAAAGCTGTTTTTGCGGGATGTCGTTTTACATCTTTTTTACAAACCTTTGACCCGCCCATGACAACTTCCGGGAGCCATCGGGCACAGTGACGGTATGAAAAAAACACTGCTTGCTCTTGGTCTGGCGACCGGTCTGGCTGTCCCGCTGTTCGCCGGAGAAACCCTGCATTTGAACCTGGTTCCGGACCGCGATGTCCTGTTGAAGGGCCGGCCGCAGGAGGTCGTCGTGAAAATTGACCTCAATGCGATTGCCGACCGGCAAAAGCACCGGCGCACCCCGCTCAACCTCGCCGTCGTTTTGGACAAGTCCGGTTCGATGACCGGCGCCAAGCTGGAGAAAACGAAACAGGCCGCCCTGCAACTGGTGGATCGCCTCGCGCCCAACGATGTTTTTTCCCTGGTCATTTTCAGTGACGAAGCGCGGGTGCTGGTGCCGGCGCAGAAAGTTGAAGACAAGGAGGCGCTCAAAGAAAAAATCGAAAGTATCGAGGCTGGCGGCAGCACGGCGCTCTATGCCGGCGTCAAAACCGGCGCCCGGCAGCTCCAGGAATACTTCTCCTCGAAACGCATCAATCGCGTCATCCTGCTTTCCGATGGTCTCGCCAACGTCGGTCCGAGTTCCACGCGCGACCTGCGCCGCCTTGGCAGTGACCTCGCCGAAAAAGGCATCTCCGTCACCACCATCGGCGTCGGCGACGATTACAATGAGGATTTGATGGCTGGTCTGGCGGAGGCCAGCGACGCCAATTATTATTACGTCCAGGACACGGAAAAATTGCCGGAGATTTTCGCGAAGGAACTGGGCGAACTGCTCACGGTCGCCGCCCGGGAAATCCGCATTGAAATCACCTGTCCGGACGGGGTAAGGCCGCTTGGCTTCATCGGTCGCAGCGAGAAGTTTGAAAACCAGAAGGCCTCGGTGAATTTGAGCCAGTTTACCCTGGGACAGGGCCGTTATCTGTTCCTGCGCTGCCTGGTGACCCAGCCCGAACCCGAAGTCGCACGCGTCAAGGTCAGTTATACGGACGAACTCGACAACGGCAGCGAACAATCCACCACCGGCGTGGTGAAAATCCGTTACACGGATGAACAAACAGTCGCCGACCGGTCCATCAATGCCGCCGTTAATGCGGAAAAAGTGCTGGTGCTTACCGCCGAGGCCAAGGACAAGGCCATTGCCGAGGCGGATGCGGGAAATTACCAGCAGGCTGCCGCGACACTCGCCGCGCAAAACCGAGTGCTCAACGAAGCCTACACGAATGCGCCGGCTGCCGTTCAGGTCCAAATCCGGGCGGAAACCAATAACCTGGACGACTGCAGCGGCCAACTCGTGAACGGCCAATACGACGGCGCTTTACGCAAATCCTTGCAGTCACAATCCTATAACACCCGCAACTCGAAATGAGTCCGGTTACCAATGCCAAAAATCAACTCGCAACCAACAAATCACATCATCCAAACATCATGAAAACACGACTCATACTTGCCATCGCACTAATCGCGCTGCCGCTGGCGCCCGCCTTCGCCGAACCGCAAATCAACGTGTCCGGTTCCGCCGAGGTCAAGGTGGCGCCGGACGAAATCCACCTCAGCGTCGGGGTGGAGACGCGGGATGAAAATCTTGACGTGGCCCGGCGGCAGAATGACGAACGGATTGCCCGTGCGCTCGCCTTTCTCAAGGACGGCGGCGTGAAGGACAAGGACGTTCAAACGGACTTCATCAGCGTTGAACCGGACTACAATTACAATTCGTCCCATGTCAAGCCGGTGGCGTATATTGTCCGGAAATCCATCGAAATCCGGGTGACCGCCATCACCAATTTCGAAGGCATCGTGACGGGCCTCCTGGCCAACGGCGTGAACTACGTTCATGGCATTGACTTCCGGACCTCGCAGTTGCGGAAGTATCGCGACCAGGCCCGCGAACTGGCGATCAAAGCCGCGAAGGAAAAAGCCGACGCCATGGCCTCGGCGCTGGGCGTGAAACGCGGGAAGGTTTATAACATCAACGTGAACGACTGGAGCGGCGGCTGGGGCGGATATGGGGGCCGTTGGGGGGCGCAATGGGGAGGATTCAACGCCCAGAATAACATCCAAAATCTCGGCGCCTTGTCGGACGTGGCCGGCGCGGACACCGCCGCGGAAACGTTCTCCGTCGGCGAGATCAGCGTGTCCGCCACCGTCAACGTGTCATTCTTGATTGAGTGAATTTTTCAATTTGGAGTGCGGTGACGTGTCACCGCTTTCAAATCGCTGACATGGTAGCGCACTCCAGAATGAGCTTGGTTACGAACGCGGACTTGGAGTATCTACAATCAAAGCAATAATCAACCACCAACAAAAGACGCCATGAAACCATTGAAGCTGGCATTGCTCCTTTCGACGTTATGTTTTCCTGTTCTTGGTCAAGTCGCCCCGGACAATTTGAATAAAATGACTGCCGTTGCCGGCAATACCGCCTTTGCATTTGACCTCTACAGTCAGTTGCGGTCGCAGGAAGGCAACTTATTCCTTTCACCTTACAGCATTTCCACCGCGTTGGCGATGACATATGGTGGAGCACGCGGCGAAACTGCCGCGCAGATGGCAAAGGCAATGCATTTTGGTCTGGCACAGGAAAAGTTGCATCCAGCGTTCGCGGTGTTGGAGTCGGAGTTGAACGCCGTTCAACAAAAAGGCCAGGTCAAGCTCGCCGTCGCCAATTCGCTCTGGCCGCAAAAGGGCCATGTGTTTCTGCCGGCTTACCTCGACTTGTGCAAAATCAATTACGGAGTTGCGGTCACGCCGCTGGATTTTGCCAGGGCGGCTGAACCGGCTCGCCAAACCATCAACGCCTGGGTCGAGGACAAAACCAACCGTAAAATCCAGGAATTGCTCAAACCGGGCACACTCGACGAGGCGACCTGTCTGGTACTGGTTAATGCAATTTATTTCAAAGGAAACTGGTCCAGCCGGTTTGACAAGCAATTGACCAAGGCCGGCCCATTTCACGTTTCCGCCGGAAAGACGGTGGAAACACCGATGATGCAGACGAGCAAGGAATTCCGATACGCCGAATCGCCGGAAGCGCAGGCGCTGGAATTGCCCTATGCCGGCGATGATCTTTCGATGCTCGTGCTGCTGCCACGGGATGCCAACAGACTGGCCGCATTCGAAAAGTCGCTGGCACCAGACAAACTCTATGCCTGGATCAGGAGCTTGCGTTCGCGCGAGGTGCAGTTGTCGCTGCCAAAGTTCAAGACGACATCGGAGTTTTCATTAAACCAGACACTGGCGGCGCTCGGCATGACCGATGCGTTCAGTCCCCGCGCAGATTTCTCCGGCATGGACGGAACGGACGACCTGTTCATCAGTGCCGTCGTCCATGAAGCGTTCGTGGAGGTAAATGAGGAAGGTACCGAAGCTGCCGCCGCGACAGGTGTGGTGGGGACGCTGAAGGGCATACACATTCTAGAAGAACCGGTGGTCTTCCGCGCCGACCATCCGTTTCTGTTCCTGATCCGTGACAATCGAACCGGCAGTATCCTGTTCCTCGGACGGATTGTGGACCCGACCCTGTGATCCGGCGGGATTCCCCCTGCGAATGGATTCAAACGGTTAAAATGAAAAAAATCGCGCTGGTTTTTGCGCTGGCGGTCCTGCTGCCGAGCCTGCTGCTCGCGTGGCTGGCCGTGCGCTCGCTGCGCGACCAGCAGTTCCTGCTCGAACGCCAGCAGTCGCTGCTCTGCCAGCGCGTGACGGACACGCTCGCGCAAAATATTTCCAGTTATTTGACGAAGCAGCAGCAGGTGTTCGGCGCACAGGTTGAGGATCTTGCCGCTGGCAAGGACGCCCAGGCCGTGGCCGCGCAATTCGACAGTGAACTGCGCTCACGCTGGCCGCTGGCCGAGGTTGGCTTTTGCGTCACGTTGACGGGAAAAATCCTGTCGCCATCGCCCAATGCGCGGACCGAGGCACGAACGTTCTACACGGACAACCGCGATTTTCTTGGAAACCGTGTGGCGGTTGAGGTTTATCAAAGTGCAAACACCGGATTTAACAATCTGGATAACAACGGTGCTTTGAATTTCGCTCGCAACACGGCCAACAAGCCGGCTTCAATCAATGGTTTGTCCGGCAGCGTCGCCAGCCAGAGGCAAGCGCAGCCAACGCTGACGGCCTCCGCGCCACCGGTTCAGTCCCGACAGCAGGAAATTGCGCTTGCCAAACAGACGGCTGCGCCCAGTGCCGCCGCCCAGTCGTCAGAGCGGAAAGATGGGGCGGACATCGTTTCCGGCCAACTCGGCTCCGTCAGCCAGTCGCCGGTTCAATCCCTCAATTACAAGGC
>DLMG01000071.1 GCA_002479245.1 Verrucomicrobia subdivision 3 bacterium UBA7542
CCGACGGCATCGTTCCGGCTTAGCACGATTCTTGCTTCAAGTGGTGCGTATGAAGCCTAAGGACGAGGGTGATTATGAGTTGATTGAACCGTTTGAAACGAATGATAATTCGTTAAAAGGGGTCAACTCGGAAATCGCGTTTACTCTTGGGGTTGAATGGCAAATGTTCCGGCAGCGTCTAAAAACAGGACGGCCATTTCAAACACTATGCCTTTCTCTGAATACTAATCGGCTGGTAAAAATGGCCGAACGCCAGCGCCGTTTTGTTGAAGACAGACCCACGCCTTGGGCTGGCTGGTCGGAAATTTGGGTGGGCGATTACTTGGGTTGAGTTTCCACCACCAAGACCCAGGTGATGTCTTTGCGTTCGCCCTTTTCCCGGCAATATTCACAAGGGGGAAACGTGTGTCCTGCGGGAATGACCCGCTCAACCGAATGGCCGCAACTTCCAACGGCACGGTACACTCCAGAAACAGGACAGACTTGTCCAGTAGTTCGGCTCATAAGTTAGTTCTCGGTTTCTTCGGCCACAAAAACACTTATCTTTAATACAATTTTGCAACTTTTTTATTAATTAGTCAAGTAACTTTGTTATTTGGCCGTGTCTTGAATTGGGACAGTGGGTTGGCTTGGCTGCGTAATTCTCTCTGCATAACTGAAATTTCATGGCCGCAATAATCAATCCCCTCATACCCAATCCCAGAGACAATCGGTGCAATGGGTAGGGCGGTGCTGCCGCAGCCCTACCACCCACGGCACGCAGGGCTGGGTGGGTTGGATGCAACATCGCATTGAACTGGGTCTCCTAGAACGTGGAGCGTTCGGGCATCTTCTTCCACTTGAACGGGCACCACCTGTTGCACCACCGTTACATGGGCAAAAACTTCAACGTGGTGCTGCCGCTCGCCGATTTGTGCTGCTTCACCCTGCGGCTGCGTTCCCGGGTCGCCTTTGCCCAGGCGCAAAGGCCGTCCGTGCCGAATGTGCAGCCGAAGCGAAACAATCCTTTCAAGATTTCGGCGCTGGCAGCGGCGAAGAAAATTTGAGCGCCCGGACGCTGGATGTGCCGAACATTGTGCGGCGGTTTGGAGGGCCAAACTCCGCGAAACCCAAACTGCCCCGACAAGTCAGGGCCAGGGCTGAAATGATTTCTGCGGGAGTGGACAGCCTTCCGCGGTTGACCGTAAACGGGTTTGTCTCACTTCTGACGTTTTTGGCCTTCCGCCTGGTTGGCCAGGCTCAACGCCATCCGCCGCCTCGTTTCGGAGGGGCGAGCTCCGTGAGACCCTGATTCAGGGAAGCTGGGGCGTCGTAGAATTCCGCCCTCCGGTGAATTTCAGAATATATTTTCCGAAGAATGTGTGGACATTGAAGGGAATAGGTGCTGGAATGGGTTTAATGGCAACCAAAGGTTTTTCATGCTGAAAGATTATTTTGGAAAATTGTTTTTCCCACGCTTGCATTCTTCACAATACAACCAACAGTTCAAAATCATTGCGGCCACCCTGTCACTGGGTCTGATTGTCGCCGGCGTCCTGGGCGCGGTGATGATTTGGCGGGGCGCGGCGAACCGATAGCCATGGAACGGCAGACAACCCCATGAACAGCCCGAAACAAAAGTATGCCATCTACCGGGACAATGATTTGATCGCCGCGGATTTGCTGTCATTGCCCTCGATCATGAAATTTGTCAGAAATGATGCCCTCAAGGAACATTCCCAGGGACGACCGGCCTTCTATCTGATTAGCGGTTCGCTCGGCTTCAAGCGCGCGGGAGGTCATTTGAAGGGCCGGGTGGTTTGGGACGGTTAAATTCCCGATCAAAAACGAAAACGGGTCCCGAGTATTGACACAAACGGGGGTCCCACAGCCGCACGTCAAATCGCTGGGTGAAATCAGGGGGGAGCGCACGCGTCCCGCGTGCTGATGCGGGGGTCACGCCCGAATCCTCGTCAACCCATCTGAAATCAGATTAAACGAAGTTTTCGGCGCGACGCCGAAAACCGCGCGAGAGACGCTCTCTCTCCCCACTTCACCCGCGAACTGGAAAAACTCCATCCTGATAAATCAAATATACGTAGAACACCCCCATAGCGCCCGCGTGGCTTGCCGGGTTATTCTCGAGCATGGCTAACAGCCAAAAATCTGCGAAAGAGGTCCGGCCCAATGAGTTATCATGGATAAGCTCCAAGTTATGGGCCAGCATCGAAGTCCGGATACCCTTCGGTTATCAGAATGAAACTGGTTTTCATTACGGAACAGAGTCCATTTCACCACCCCTTGAACGAAGCGGCATTTTCAAACGCAATGGCGCAACTCCGATAAACTCCGTTTCCGCGAGCACGCGACAAAGTCGGTGTTGCGAGCAGGCGACGCGGAGACGCAAAGAAAAAGCTTGCCGATCCCGCACAGCGGGTTGCCTTGGCAACTCCCGCTCGCGCGTTAGCGGAGTCGCGTTTAATCGGATTTAACCGATGTAGCCGCGACGAAGACCCTCGAACAAATCAGCGCTTTCCTTGATGACACGATGCTCGAACATCGTTGAGTCGAGAAGTTCCCGAACAAACGTTTCGGATTCTTCCGGAATAAGGTTGGTGTGCCGGTGGAGATTAATCCGGACATGGATGAGCCAGCCGCAATCTTTGTGATCCGGGAAAAAGTATTGTCCCTTCAAGTCCTCGTTCGGGTAAACATCAAACCAGGTTCCCATCGCCGGGTTCAGGTTCCAATAAAAGTGCTTGATCACGAACGGCTGATACCCGTCGAACATCTTCCGGTCTTTGGTTTGGGTGGTCGTTTGCCGGTGCTTGGCCAGATGATTATTGACGCGCTTGAGGAGTACCTGCTCGTCCTTCTTCAGGCATTTCCATCCGTAAATGGCAATCGGCATCATAAGGTTCAGGGGTTATGACTGGCGGCTCCAACGCGAGATGGATTTGTATGTGACGGCGGTCCCGGAACGCAGACAACGATCGTCCAGGCACACAACAGCGGGACCGGTTGTGACCAAAACCAGCCCGCCGGCAAATAGCGACAACGTCGATGGCTTTTTCATATTTATTACCTGATCCACTTTCAAGATTCACACCCCGGGAATCAGCCAAGGCTCTCGCCAACGTGAATGATTTTTTACCCGAAACGGGTCGAAATGAAAGGAATTGGGGACAAATTGCGGGTTTGCGGGGGTGAATTGCTCCCGGCGAGGGGCGGAATTCCAGCGGTTTTCCCAAATGTCACCGTTTTGTTTCCGGTTCGCCTTTGACGAAATTGCAAATGGAGGGTTTGATACACTCGTAAATAATCAAAGACGCAAGTCATGCCTAACAGGCGCTGGTACCCCTTCATCAGCGCCTTCTTTTTATCTGATTGCATTGCACGTCGAGCGCGGTTGCTGGCGTTTGCCGTGATTTGATGCACGGCCCCCTCACCGTTGCTCCCCTGGGA
>DLMG01000299.1 GCA_002479245.1 Verrucomicrobia subdivision 3 bacterium UBA7542
TTGATTTTGAAATTGCGCCCGAAAACTTCCCGCACGACTTCCGCCTCGCGTCCGCGCAACAGGCCGTTGTTGACGAAAATGCAGGTCAACTGGCCGCCGATGGCTTTGTGCAGCAACGCCGCCGCCACGCTCGAATCCACGCCGCCACTCAGGCCGAGAATCACCTTTTCCGTCCCCACTTGGGCGCGGATTTCCTCGACGGCCCGTTCCACGTAATTCCGCATCGTCCAGTTTTTGCCACAACCACAAATGCCGTGGACAAAATTGGAAATGATTTCCTTCCCCCGCGGTGTGTGGACGACTTCGGGATGAAATTGCAGGCCGAAAAATTTCCGCGCGCGGTTTTCGATGGCGGCGTATTCGGAGTTTTCGGTGACGGCGACCGGTTTAAAATCGCGCGGCAGTTTCGTGAGCTTGTCGCCGTGCGAATTCCAGACCTGCAACATCTTCGGCAGATTGCGGAACAGCGCGCATGACGCGTCCTTCACCGTGAGCACCCCTTTGCCGTATTCGCGTTTGAGGCCTTTCTCGACCTTGCCGCCGAGAAACTGCGCGAACAATTGCACGCCGTAGCAGATGCCGAGCACGGGCACGCCGAGCGCGAAAATATTCCGGTCCGCCAACGGCGCATTTTTTGCATACACGCTGGACGGACCGCCGGACAAAATGATGCCCCTGGGCGCCAGCGCGGCGATTTCCACCGCCGGAGTGTCGTGGCCCAGAATGACGGAATACACGTTGCATTCGCGGATGCGCCGCGCAATCACCTGCGTGTATTGCGACCCGAAATCCAAAATAACTATCTGTTCCATGATTGACTTCAAATTCTGCGTTTTTATTGGCCTTTTACCATAGTGAAGCATAGTGAAAAATAATGACTTGCTTGCACCCTGCTTTCACCCTATATTCCTGACATGGCATGGCTTTACAAACATCCCAAATCGGGGCGCTGGTTTTTAGGCTGGCGCGTTGGCAAAAAACTGTTCAACCGTTCTACCGGAACGACAGACCGAAAGGAAGCTGAAAAGCATCTGGCAACCTGTGAGATCATGGTGACGACAAACCGCGAAGGGAAATTGAACGAGGCCGTATTCCGTTCACTCACCGGCCAATCAGTTAAACGAGTCGCGCTCAAGCCCGCTGTTGAGGACTACCTAGCGCGGAAAGCGGCCACAGTTGACCAGAATACGCTGAAAGCCTATCGGAGCGTGTTGAACGAATTGCTTGAAGCCGTTCACGCCACAGCCACCGCGCCGGACTTGGCAGACATCACCAGGGAAGTTCTCGAAAAGCATCTGGCCAAAATCAGGCTGGAAACATCAGCGGGGACGTGCAACAACAAGTTAAAGCGCCTTGGTGTGTTTTTCCGGGATGCGGACGAACGATACCACACTGGCGACCCCACCGCGAACCTTGATACCTACCACGAAACGCCAGCCGAGGCCGACGAACCAGACCGGCGACCATTTACGCCGGAAGAATTGCGCACGGTGTTTGCCGTCGCGCCAAATGGGTTCTGGAAATTCGCCATCAAATGCGGATTTTACACCGGGTTCCGTTTAGGCCGTATCGCCACGCTGCAATGGCAGCACATCGATTTTGAAAAACTACAATTCGACGTTAAGGACGTGAAGCCACAAAAGAAAAAAAGGGTTTCCGTTCCAATCATGGCCGCACTCTACCACAATTTAAAATCCCTGCGCGCTGCCGCAGGCAATGTGAAACCGACAGATTACCTTTGGCCGGAACAGGCGCAGGCATACCGCCGCGATGGTGCAATTTTAAGCCGAGAGTTTAACGAGCAAGTTTTGGTTCCGGCTGGATTGGCCAAACCATACAAACACGGCGGAGATCGGCGTGTGTTCAACGAGGTAACATTCCACAGCCTCAAACACAATTTTGTTACCGGCATGAAGCAAATCGGAGCGCCGGAAATGGTCGTGCGTGAAATGGTTGGCCACGATTCCGCCGCCGTGAGCGCGGTCTATACCCACTCCACGCCCGAAATGGCGCGCGAGCATCTTAAAAGGTTGCCGTCACCGTTCACTAAAAAGACAGAGCTTATTCGGAAATCGCTTAAACGATTACCAGAGGTGACAAAGTGAAGCGAATGACGCGCGACGAACTGACGAAACGCCACTGGTGGTGGAGGTTCAATAATAATCTTTGGGTTTACAACCCGAAAACACACACCACGAAGACAGATGGGAATTGCGGCAATTTAGTTACAGAGGATGGCCGAATATATTACCAGGTTAAATTCGTATGTAATGGCAAGCTTCATCCGGAAGGGCTTTTCTCACATTGCATGTGGAAAGCCGGCATGGAGTGGAGTGCATACGCATACGAGCTTGTCCGGCGCGCTGACAGAAAAACCAATTTGACGAGTTATTTCGATTTGACTACCGAGGAACATTTGCATTTGTTGGATCACTTTGGAAAGTCGCAACGCCTTTCGCATTATTCAATCGTGTGGCCGCCGCTAAAGGAAATGCCCGGATATACGGATGGCAATATTCACTGGAATCTTGGCTGCACAAACGGACAACTTCGGGCCGGTTTTCTCCGTTGGATTGATGAGCAGCGCGCAGAGAAACACATCCCCGCCCCGCGAGGCCGAACCGGACAGACGACGAAATCACCATCATGGCTTTGGCCGGAGATTCTTGATCTTGATGCGAATAGACTCCGCGCCGATAAAGACTTCGATTCCGGTTTGCTTTCAAGGGCGAAGAAGCGGGCCGGAGACTTGGCAATTAAGTTTTGGCAATCATTGAATCAATCCGGCGACAGAAAGCTCCGATGGAGCAAAAAAGATAATTAGTTGCAACTAATCGTAGTTTTTGACCCCTCTCCCGGCGGCGTTATGTTGCGCCAGAATGAATGAGCAACTATCAACGCCAGTGCAGCCAAACAGCGGATTTGACCTTGTCCGGTTGTCGAAAAGTAAAAAGGAAGTTGACCTGTCTCCGAACACGATCAGGGCATACTTTCAACGCGGCCTGCCGTATTACAAAATGGGCAAAGCGATTTTTTTCAGCCGCATCCAGCTTCACCAGTTCATTACGACCCAGGGCGCGGTAAAATTGTGAAATCTTTTCTCCGCAAAAGCGCCGCCAGTGGCACCGACCGCGCGAAAGTTGAAAAACTTGTCCGGCGCGGCTGGATGCCCGGCATAAAAATTGGCGGCGTTCTCAGCAACCGCCGCAAAAAGAAGGGCGGGATGCTTGAATGTTTCTGAATCAATTTCACTTGGCAGCGCGCGAAACAATTGTATCACCGGCCACACAACGCCAGCCGCCGCAATCGCAGAAATTAAAAGCGACAAGTGGAAACGGGCAATTGAATCCATCCGTGCCGCCCCGAACAAAGACGAAGCGGACCGGCTCAAAAAGAAAATGTTGGATGCAATTCTTTGGACGGGAAATTTCAAAATTCGCAACAACGACGGCATTGAAAAGTTTTCCGGCTATCTGTGCGCGGACATCGATAAAGTCCCCGAACGCATCACCGAGCTTCACGCCACCGCACGGAGCGACTCGCACGCCGCCGCCGCTTTCGTCTCGCCTTCCGGCACAGGAATAAAAATCGTTTTCCGCGTGCCCATCGCCGCCGATGCAAAACAACACCAGCGCAATTTCAACGCCGTCCGCGCTCACGTCGCCAATTTTTACAACGCAGCGGTTGACGAAAACGCGAAGGATGTAGCCCGGCTCTGTTTCGTCTCTCACGATCCCGACGCGTTTTTCAACGCCGCCGCCGCGCCGCTCGACGTGGAAACCGTCGCCAGTGTCCAACCACTCGACGGAGCAGAAAAGGGCGAACGAAACAATAACGCCTTCAAGCTGGCTTGTGATTGCCGCGACCGGGGCCAGACGCCGGACGAGGTACGCGCCACCGTCCGCGGCTTCGCCTCGAAATGCAATCCCCCGTTGCCGGAAGCCGAGGCGGACGGTTGCGTCAAATCCGCCTTCAGCAAACTTCCGTTACAAGCCGCCGACAGTGCCGAGCCTCGAATCATTGTCCTGCCGTCCGGCGCAGTTTCAATTTCAGAATCCGCCCGCGTCATCTTCCAACGTATCGCGCCAATGCAGACTTTGTTCTGGCGCGGCGGCGTTCTGGTCGAGCTTGTCGAGGTGGACGGTGTGCAAAGTTTAGGAGTTTTGAGGCCGGAAAAATTTCGCAGCGATGCCGAAAAACTCGGCCAGCTTTACGCATGGCGCGCAGCCGGAAAGGGCGAGCCAGCTTTGAAGCCGTCCAAAATGAGCTTTGACGACGCCAAGGCTATAATGGCGGCAAGCGAGGCGCGCGAATTTCTTCCACCCATCGTCAGTGTATTGCGTTGTTCCGTCCTGACTGAAACGAAATCCGGCAGCGTCGCAATTCTCGGCAAAGGCTATCACGCGGAGCTTGGCGGGCTGCTAATCGTGGACGGCGGCACGACGCCGCAAGTCCCGCTGGCGAAGGCCGTCGAAAGTTTGCGCTGGCTAGTCGAGGAATTCGCTTTCCAGACCGAGGCCGACCGCAGCCGCGCAATTGCTAGTTTTATCACACCGGCGCTGCGAATCGGCGGACACCTGCACGATAACATTCCCATTGACGTAGCCGAGGCCGACAAGTCGCAGGCTGGCAAAGGCTATCGGCTCTCACTGGTTTCGGCGATTTACAATGAGGCGGGTTACTTCGTGACGGCCAAAAGCGGCGGTGTTGGCAGCATGGACGAAAGTTTTGCCGCCGCGCTCGTTTCTGGCCGTCCGTTTATCTGTCTGGACAATTTTCGCGGCAAGATGGACTCGCAAAACCTTGAAGCTTTTTTGACGTGCCCAAGTTTGTTCCCGGCGCGAATCCCGCATCATGGCGAAGTGCTTTTGAATCCGAAACGGTTCCTGTTGCAAATGTCCAGCAACGGATTGGAAACGACCTGCGACCTTGCCAACCGCGCCAGCATTTGCCGAATCCGAAAACGTCCCGACTACCCATACCGCGACCCCCTCGCCGAACTTCAGCGCCGCCAGCCGTATTTTCTCGGCTGCGCGTTCGCAGTCATCGGCGAATGGATTGCCAAAGGCAAACCGCGCACCAGCGACACCCGGCACGACTTCCGCGAATGGAGTCAGACTTTGGATTGGATTGTCCAAAACGTCATGGGCTGCGCTCCGTTAATGGACGGCCACAAGGCCGCACAGGAACGCACCAGCAACCCCGCCCTGGCATGGCTTCGTGCCGTTGCGCTGGCCGTGGATGGTGAGAACCGCCTTGGTTCGGCGCTCATCGCGTCCGAACTGGTGGAAGTCTGCGAACTTCATTCCATTGAAATTCCCGGCAAGCCAGCCGATGACGACCGGGCCAAACGGCAGGTTGGCTCATTGTGCAAACAACTTTTCCGCGACGGTGACAGCATCGAGGTGGACGGCTTCACTGTCACCCGTGGCCAGCGTGAGTATCGCAAGCCGTCCGGCGACATGGACTGGACTCCCGCCTACACCTTCACGAAATGAAACAAAACCACCCAACCACCCAAGACCACCCAAGGCATATAATCTCTGGGGGAAGTCGGAATTTTCTAATTACTTATACCCCTTGGGTGGAGTTGGGTGGAGCAAGTCAAAAACGGCGACCGCCAACCCCATGAAACCCACAAAACCAATTTCACCCACCACGCCAAGCCCGGAAGTCGAGGCCATGCTCGCCGGCAGGCCCGCCCGGGTGCAATGCCCGCCCCGCCTGCTGTCTGACGTGCTCGACGTGCTTGAGCAGCGAGGCGCAACCGTGCCCGCGTGATCCGCCTGGCAGTGAAACCAGTTCATCGTAAAAAAGCGACCGACTTTGCTTTTCCCAAGTCATTCATGCGAGCCCCAGGCTGGTGTGATAACCAAAGAAACATCCCTTTTTATTGGCAAAGCGTGCGGAATGTGTCTGTCACCTCGATTCAAAATAGCACGCTTGAGAGACCCCGGCAGGGGTGAAACCCATACCACCATTTTCATATCCAAGAAGACTTCTTATGGGGTGTGGGGGCAGAAATCAATCCCCCCGAATCGTATGTCAGCATCGGTTTTATTTAATGTTTGCGCGGGTTTTTAAATTTTGTCAATAGGCCGAACATCAAAAAAACTCTGTGAGCAGCCCGACGGTGCGGATAGAGGAGCCTGCAAGGGGGGGGGTTGCCGGAGAACCTAAACCCTTTGGACGCCAACTATTCGTATTTCCTTGGTTTTCCGGGCTTTTTTCTACCGCAAACGGTTGGTTGACGGTTGTTTTTCGGCTACCCCAGCGGATGTCCAAGTGGTTCGGGCAGGTTGTTTCCCATGCAGCGACGTTTATTGAACTTTTTTGGCGCGGTCAGGAACAAAGGACAATTCAGCGAGACCCTTTTTGTTCGGTCTGGGGATACTCAACCAAAAATGTCAGCGGGCAATTGGAATCTGCGGATAATCGCCTTCAACATTCCCTTGCCCACGTCTTGCCCTTTATGGAACGTCAGGGGAAAACATTCGGAACGGCCATTAACATCGGGATGATAAATCATCCTCTCCGACCCTTTGCCCCGTTTGTTATTAAAAACAAAACGCGGATCGTGGTCGTGCAGAATGCGAAGAACATCTTGTGGCTTTTGCGGTCTAGGCACAAACGGGGGTTGGTTCAAATGTCGGCTTGACATCACTATGTGAACGTTTCCGCATGGCTTCAATATCGTCTGTTCCAAAGACAAGGGTTTTAGCGCGAATTTTTATGCTTCCGCATTTGCCGGTGGCTATGCCTTGCAAAGTGGCCGCATGAACTTTTTCCCACTCATCAAAAAATTCTTGCGGGGCTTTGAAATCAGTCAGGTGAAGTTGCCGTTTCTGTATGGCAAAAGAAATTTGATTTTGCATTAAATTGGCGACTTCCTCAACTGCCTCTTTTTCTGTATCGCCGTAGGCAACTAAATCCATTTCCAAAGCATGAGCGACATGCTGATCCCCGTCGCGGGTGATAAGAAGCCTAACTTGAAAATCGTAGATGCGGGATTCCATTTTTCGTGTCCTGCTGTTCGTTTCGTTAGTTTTAGTTTCAGGGCGGGACACGCCGTATCTCTATGTCCCACTACTCAGCAATGTCGCAAGTAACATACCAGGTGTCAATACTTTATTTGCGCTGTCACTTTGCATAAGTGACTTATATTCAATACTTTGAATAAATTACGAGAAAATAATGCGTAATGTAATAGTTGGCTCCATTAAATGGAGCCAACTCCCAGCAACGACCCGCGCCTACACGCTCAAAAAAGGCCGCACAATTTGGCGTTTCATGGCCCAGTAGGGCGCGGTTTTCGACAGAG
>DLMG01000397.1:0-8677 GCA_002479245.1 Verrucomicrobia subdivision 3 bacterium UBA7542
CCCCGCCGGATGATTTCCTCCTTGCTCAAATTTTTCACGACATAGGCGTCCAGAATCTGGTCCAGCGTTTCGTAGGGCGGCAGCGAATCCTGGTCCTTCTGGTTGGGCCGCAACTCCGCGCTCGGCGGCTTGGTGAGGGAAGCTTCGGGAATGATAACTTTTCCGCGTCCCGCACCCGACGCATGGTCGGAGTTGACCCAGCGCGCCAGTTTGTAAATGTCCGTTTTGAAAACGTCCGCGATCACCGCCAGCGCGCCGCACATGTCGCCGTAAAGCGTGCAATAACCGACGGCCATTTCCGACTTGTTGCCGGTCGTCAGCACCAGCGCCCCAAATTTGTTCGACAGCGCCATCAACGTGACGCCGCGCAGCCGCGACTGGACGTTTTCCTCGGCCTCGTTTGGCTTGGTCCCGGCAAAAACCTTCGCCAGTTGTTTTTCAACCGATTGAAAAACGGGTTCAATCGGCAAAATTTCGTAACGAATGCCAAGATTTTTCGCGAGCGCCCTGGCGTCGCTCAAACTGCCTTCGCTCGAATAACGCGCGGGCATCGAAACACCCAGAACTTTGTCCGGGCCCAGCGCCTCCGTCGCAAGCACGGCCACGAGCGCGGAGTCAATGCCGCCGGACAACCCGACAATCACCGACTTAAAACCGCATTTGTGAACGTAATCGCGAATGCCGAGCGACAGCGCGGCAAACAATTGGTGCTCACGCGGCGGGAAATTCGAGTGACTGGGGACTGGGGACTGTGGGCTGTGGACTTCCGCCTCCAAATCCGCCACAAAAACATCTTCTTCAAATCCTTTTCCAAGCGCGATGACTTCGCCCCGCGCATCCAGCGCGACGCTGTGGCCGTCGAAAATCAATTCGTCGTTCGCGCCGACGAGATTGACCTGCGCCAGCGGCACGCGCTCGTCGCGCGCCACGCGCTGGAGCATCGCCAGCCGCGTGCGTTCCTTGCCGGCATGCCACGGCGACGCGGAAAGGTTAAGGATGATTTCCGCGCCTTGCCCGATGAGTTCCTTGATCGGGTCGCGACGGTAAAGGCGTTCCGGCCAGAAATCCTCGTCGTTCCAGATGTCCTCGCAAAGGGTGATGCCGAGTTTGCGGCCATTGAACTCAAAAGGGGTGATGCCTTTGGCCGGTTCAAAATAGCGGTCTTCGTCAAAAACGTCGTAAGTCGGGAGCAGGCTTTTGTGCGTGCGCCAGACAATTTTCCCGTTTTGCAAAACGGCGGCGGAATTGCGGAGCGCGCGTCCGGGACGTTCGGAATTTTCGTCAACGCAACCAACACAAAACGGGATGGCCCCAACACTTTTTGCCGTATCCGCGAGTGCCGCAAGATTGGCGTCAACAAAATCGGCGCGCAGAAGCAGATCGCGCGGCGGGTAGCCGCAGAGAAACAATTCCGGCGCGATGACAAATTCCGCGCCGAGGGCGCGAGCTTTTTCGTAACCGGCGATGAGCTTTTGCCGGTTCGCGGCAAAGTCGCCGACGGTCGAGTTGAGTTGGAGCAGGCCGATTTTCAATGGAACCAGAATAATTGCCGCCGGCGGTTTCGCAAAGCTTTATCCCGGATGCCGGCAGGGAAAGGGCCGCAAAGAAGCGCAGCGCGGCATGGCGTTAGCCGATGGAGCGCGGCTTGTCCCAAGCCGCAGCACCGGCAAATGCGGGAGCAGGTTGGAAACTTTCTATGAACCGGGCTCCACGAATGGAACTGCTGCGAGTTGGGACAACTCGCGCTCCGGTGGTCATGCAGATACAGTGTTGCTTTACAACCGAGTACCGGCGCCGGTTCGGAGATGCTGACGGAATCAGATGTTGCGCGGGGTCGCGGTCCGGGAATTTTGCGCCGCCGGCGGCGAGGCCAGTGCGGCGGTCTCCAGGCTGTGAAAGGCCCGAGCCAGGTTTTCCAGATGGCATTCGATGGTGAACCGGCCCAGGAAATTTTCGCGCGCGGTTTCGCCAGACCGCTCATTCATCAACCGGAGCAGCGCGGCGGCGATTTGCTCCGGTGATTGCGAATCCACGAGGCCGGGATAATTCGGCGGCAGCATTTCGGGCAGCGAACGCCAGCGCGTGGTCACGATGGGCAGGCCGAAAGCCATGGCTTCAATCAAATTTACCGGCTGGTTTTCACCGATATAGCGGGTTGGAAAGCAAAACAGATCCGCCTCGCGCAAGGCGCGTTCCTTTTCCGCGCCCGAGACAAATCCCAGATAATTTACGGCGTGGTTGAATTCAGGATTTTTCAGCAATTGGTCGAATTCCGCTTTTTCTTCGTTGATGACAAAACTGCCGGCGGCAAACAGTTTCATTCGCACGGGTGATTGTCGCGCCGACAAAATTTGGTTGGCGGCCAGGACGGCCTGCGCGGCGGCGAACAGCCCTTTCTCGCGGGTGCAATGCGCGAGATACAAAACCCTCACCACTTGTGGATCGCCGCCGGTCTTTTCGAGATCGCCGGGGTTGAGCGGTTCGTTTGCGAACAATTTCGCGCGCGCGGCAAAACGCGCCTGGTGCCGTGGCAAAATGGATTTCCTGAAATCCGGGCACGGATCGGGAATGCCGTTGCTAACGACGCGAATGCGCCGCGGCAAAAGTTTTTCCGCGTCGGCGACGTTGTAATTGGAGATGACGATGCTGAGGCTGGCTTGTTTGAATGCGTGATAAGTCACGGCCCGGGTGCGGATTTGGACGGACGTTTCAAGCCATTTGGCCAGACCGGCGGCGTGCCAGTGCAAAATGATTTCCTTGAAAAACGGCCGGCAGACGAACATGACCAGCCAGTCGCGGTAAAGCGCAACGGACTTGCCGGGGGCGGGCACATAATAAAAACTGGTCACACCGTAACGGAACCGGCACCAAATTGCCTGAAGGCAATAAAACAAAACCAACGGGACTTTGCCGATTTGGAGTTCGCCGATATCGGCGAGACTTTTGGAAAAACGCGCGTCAACGTGGTAACAATCAATGCCATAGATGTTGCGCGCCCCTGATTTGTTCCTGGATTTGCGGCAATCGCCGCCGAAGCCTTTCAACATGAGTTGAACCATGTAACTTTGGCCGTGGTGCGGCGGCGGCACATGGGCGAATACAAGCAGCTTCATACAGACGCGATTTCAACCTAAACTTGCACGAAGGCGGGGTTGAAAGAAAGTTTTTTTTGCACGCGGGGTTCGGCTGGTGATGCCTCGCCTTGAGAAAGTGGCGCCGGTGTCCCGCCTGTGAAATCCAATCACCACCCAGACCAGAGGCCGGCGCGACTTTCCGATTCGTGGCCAATGGATGCCCCGCCGCTTCGGCTGGCGTTTTAATTTTTATTGTGTATCCTGCCCGGCGCGTAATTTGAATTCCCATGGCCATTGAACGAGTCAACGTCCTCGGCGTCGGCATCAGCGTCCTCAATTTGCGTACGGCGCTGACAGCCATCGGCGACGCGGTATGCGCACGGCGCAAGGGCTACATTTGCGTGACTGGCGTGCATGGGGTGATGGAGGCGCAAGTAGATGCCACGCTCCGGCGCATTCTGAATCAGGCTTTTCTCTGCACGCCGGACGGGATGCCGATGGTCTGGATGGGCTGGCTGCGCGGCCACCGTGAAATGAGCCGCGTGTACGGGCCGGACTTGATGTTGGACGTGTGCGAATGGAGCCAAAAAAATCCATGCCGCCACTTTTTTTTCGGCGGGGCGCCGGGGGTGGCGGAAAAATTGCGCGACAATTTGACGAAGCGGTTTCCGGGCCTGCAAGTTGCCGGCTGTTACGCGCCGCCGTTTCGTCCACTCAACGCCGGGGAGGAGCTTCAATTGCAGGAAATGATCCACGCGGCGCAAGTGGACATTCTGTGGGTCGGCTTGAGCACGCCGAAACAGGAAAAATTCATGGCCGAATTTCTGCCGCGACTGGAGGTGACGCTGATGATTGGCGTTGGCGCGGCATTCGATTTTCATAGCGGGCGCGTCAAACAGGCGCCGCGTTGGATGCAGCGGACCGGACTGGAGTGGTTCTATCGCTTGTGTCAGGAACCGGGACGGCTGGCGAAACGGTATATACGGAACAATCCGCTATTCGTGGTCAAAATTGCCGGGCAGCTTTCCGGGCTGAAAAAGTATTCGCTGGAATAGAATCGGAAGGGTTCTACGCCGCCGGATTCAAGCCGCGGCAATTTGGGGTGAAGCCTCGCGCGGCAACTTCAGGTCGTCTTCAGCCCCGGTGCGTTTTGTCAGCCATTCGATGATGCGACTGATGGCCAATTGCAAGGCTTCATCTGAATTTCGCGGCAAGGCAAAACCGGCGCGGCGGAGTTTTGACGAATCCATTCTCGACTGAGGCACGTCTCCGGGCCAGCCGGCGGCGGAATTCCCGTAATGAATCGCCGTCCGGCCTTTGAGTCCGAGTTGCTTCACGAGCTCGTCGGCGATGAAACGCACCGAGGTGGCCCCGTCCGGCGCGAGATTGAAGACGTCAAATTTCGACGGCTCCAATTCGGAACAGCGTTGTGCGGCAAACATCAACCCGCCGACCAAATCGCGGACATACACATAAGGTTTTGCCTGAAGACCATTGCCCAACACTTTCAAGTCACTGGAATTTTTTGCCAACTGCCGGATGAAGTCATAAATGGCTCCGTGAGTGGTGCGTTCGCCGACGATGTTCCCGAACCGCAGGATGATGCTGCGCAATCCGAACGTGGCGCAGAAGGCCGTGATGAGCGCCTCTGAAGCCGCCTTGCCCGCCCCGTAAAGACTGATCGGCAGGCACGGTCCCAGGCCTTCATGTGTCACTGTGGTGCCCACGTCGCCATACACGGTCCCGGAACTCGAAAAGACAATTCGCGGCACATGGTTTTGTCGCATGGCTTCGAGGACGTTGTAAGTGGCAATGGTTTCCTGCTCGAGGTCCAGCCGGGTATTTTCGATTCCCCAACGAGCGTCTGGATTGGCCGCCAGATGGAAAACCTGGTCAACGCCTTGGAAATACGGCAGCACTTTTGGAAAATCCAGAAGATCGAGGGTGTTTACCTTGAGCTTTGGCTGGCTGGCGTGTTGGGCCAAATGTTCCCGCCGGCCGGAGGAAAAATTATCCAAAACCCTCACTTCCCGGGTCGCGGGGTTGGCCAGCAGGGCATCCAGCAGATGAGAACCGATAAAACCGGCTCCGCCCGTGACCAGATATGTTGACGAGGCATTTTGCACCACGAATCCATCGCAAATATCGGCTCGCACCGCCAACGTCAACGATTTTGTTTGAGTAAAAGCGGCCGTTTGGTTATCTCAAGACTGGAATTACCACATAAATGAACGGAAATCAAAATAACAGCCCGCCTTTGAACTTCTGGCAGGATTCAATGGACTGCTGGCGTCGGCTGCCGAACAAGTTTTTTTTCTTTTGGTTGCTGGCCGCCTGGCTGGCGCTGTTTCAGTTTATGGGCAATTCCATTCTGGGTTACATTCACACGCCATCACTGTTTTCCTGGATGCATGAGGCGTATCGGAGTTCCGGCGGCTCGGCCAATGATGATGCCCACGGCAATTTCATCCCGTTTCTGGTCGTCGGGCTGTTTTGGTGGAAGCGGAAGAAGCTGCTTGCGTCGTCATTCAATATTTGGTGGCCCGGGCTGCTGCTTCTCATCGCGGGAATGATGCTGCACATATTGGGTTATGTCCTGCAACAGCCGCGCATCTCCATCGTGGCGCTGTTCACCGGGATTTATGGTTTGATGGGGCTGGCTTGGGGGCGCGAATGGCTGCGGAAAAGTTTTTTCCCGTTCTTCCTTTTTGTTTTTTCGATTCCTTTGGGCGATCAAGCCAAGTTCATTACTGTTCCGTTACAATTGCTGGTGAGCTGGTTGACGGCGGTGGCGGCGCATATTGTGGGCATCGGCGTGATGCGAGACGGGGTGCGACTGATCGATCCATCAGGCACTTACCAATATGAAGTTGCCGCGGCGTGCAGCGGCATCCGGAGTCTCATCGCGATTTTTCTGCTGGCCACGATTTACGGTTTCATCACATTTCAATCGGCGTGGAAACGGCTTTTTCTCATGGCGCTGGCGTTCCCGTTCGCCGTTTTGGGAAATTTGGCGCGGATGCTCTTCATCATCATTGCGGCGGAAATCGGCGGGCAGAAGTGGGGCAACTACGTTCACGAAAGCGGCGTTTTCAGCCTCGTCCCGTATCTTCCGGCGATTATCGGGCTGCTCGTCGTCGGGCGGCTGATGGAAATGTGGTGGGGGGCAGACGAGTCAGCGGAGCAGGGACATCCATGAAATATCAAAAATGGCTGATTCTTTTTGTCGTGCTCGCGTTGCTGGCGGGCACAGCCAGTGCATTGATCTGGCTCAAGGGACACCAGCGGCTTGGCAAACCGGGCATCAAAGCGATCCCCATTCCCGGAAGCACGATGATGAAAATTGATTTGCCGGAGCGCGTTCCCGACTTCACCTCCACCAATGTGCCGGAATCGGAAGTTGAACTGGGTTATTTCCCAAAAGACACCAGTTATGCCAGGCGTTTCTATCAGGCACCCGATGGTTTTGGAGTCAGCACCACCGTCATTTTGATGGGCGCAGACCGCACGAGCATTCACCGGCCGGAATACTGCCTGCTGGGACAGGGCTGGAGCATTGATAAAAAAACCGAGGTCAAAATTCCAATAGACGGCATGCCACATTATGAACTGCCGGTGATGAAATGGGTGATCAGCAAGACGGTCGCAACCCCTGAAGGTCAGAAACAGGAAATAAGGGGGGTTTATGTGTTTTGGTTTGTCGCAGACAACGAGCAGGCCACGGGTAACGTTCAACTCCAGTGTCATCTGGTGAAAGACCTTTTATGCACCGGGGTGTTGCAACGCTGGGCTTATATTTCCTGTTTTGCCGTCTGCGCACCGGGTCAGGAAGACGCCGCGTTTGAGCGCATGGGAAAATTAATTGCCGCCTCGGTGCCGGAATATCAATTGCCTCCCATCAAACGTTGACGGTTAAAACATTTGAATTTACCCGCAAGTTGTCTATCCTTAAAAATACCCTGCGATTGGAGTTAAAAAGTCATGTCGCGACGTGAACGCCAGATTCGAACGCAAATCCACCAGGTGGTGGATGCCTGTCTGTTCGCGGTGAGCTTCTGGATTGCGTATGCGTTGCGCGACAACCCGCAAGTCATCGCGTGGCTGAGCCTCGACCCGATTCCACCCGACGTATTGGGGAATGTCGTCTGGCTTTACTTCCCCGTGGTTGTTGCCGGGCCGTTGATTCTTGAATCGCAGGGTTTTTACGACCGGCCGGCCCCTGGCCCGCGGCGGGACATTTTCTGGCCCCTCTTCAAAGGATGCTTCATCACGACCATCGGCCTGGTGCTGGTCATGTACACCCTCCACTTTATTTCGCCGCGCGTCGTGATGATGTTTTTTGGCGTCATCAGTTTCATCCTGATCTATCTGAAGGAGGAACTGGTGCGGTGGGCGTTGCGCAGCAAGTTCGGCCAGTCTCAATACCAGCGCCGGTTCATCCTCATCGGCACGCACAACGAAATCGCGCGGCTCAAACATGAACTGAAGTTGAAATCGGACGCCAGCATTGAAGTGGTGGGCGAATTGAGCCTCGGCGAAACCCCGGTGCAACAGCTCGCGCACATGCTCCATGAGCATTCAGTGAGCGGGGTGATCATCAGCGCGCGGCACACCTATTTCGAACAGGTCGAAATCGCCATCAAAACCTGCGAACTCGAAGGCGTTGAAGCCTGGCTGGTCGCCGATTTTTTTGGAACGCAAATTTCACGCGCGCGCTTCGACGAATTGCTCGGCCATCCCTTGCTGGTCTTTCGCACGGCGCCGGAAACCTCCTGGCAGGGCGTCGCCAAGCAGTGCATGGATTTTATCGGGGCGTTGTTTTTGCTGATCTCCTTGTCCTGGCTGTTCGTGATTCTGGCCATCCTCATCAAACTCACTTCGCCCGGGCCGGTTTTTTTCCGCCAGCAGCGCTCCGGACTCAACGGCTCGCCCTTCACGCTTTACAAATTCCGCACCATGGTCACCAACGCTGAGCAGTTCAAAAGCGAATTGGAAGCCATGAATGAAATGAGCGGCCCCGTTTTCAAGGTCACCAATGACCCGCGCATCACGCCCATCGGCAAATGGCTCCGGCGTTACAGTCTCGACGAGTTGCCGCAACTTTACAACGTGCTCCGCACCGAAATGAGCCTGGTCGGTCCGCGCCCGTTGCCGGTGGACGAAGTGAAGCGTTTTGACAATCTGGCCCACCGCCGCCGCCTCAGCGTCAAGCCCGGTTTGACCTGTCTCTGGCAAATCAGCGGCCGCAATCAAATTTCCGATTTCAAAGACTGGGTGCGTCTTGATCTCGAATACATTGACAACTGGTCGTTGTGGCTCGATTTGAAAATCCTCGTCCGCACCATCCCCGCCGTGCTCATCGGCACGGGCGCAAAGTGAAATGCCAGTTTGCCCTGAATGAAAAAACAGCAACCCACCTCCGTCGTCACCGGCGCCGCCGGGTTTCTTGGTTCGCACCTGGCCGATTTGCTCCTGGCGCGCGGCCACAAGGTCATTGGCATTGACAATTTCGTCACCGGCTCGGTGGACAACATTTCCCATCTGGCCGGCAACCCGGACTTCAAATTCATCCAGCAGGATGTCACCGAATTCCTCTTTCTGAA
>DLMG01000397.1:8763-9071 GCA_002479245.1 Verrucomicrobia subdivision 3 bacterium UBA7542
GCCAGCCCGATTGATTATCTGGAGCTGCCGATTCAAACGCTTAAGGTCGGTTCCCTCGGCACCCACAAGGCGCTCGGCCTCGCCAAGGAGAAAAATGCGCGTTTTCTCATCGCCTCCACCTCGGAAATTTACGGCGATCCGCTCGTCCATCCGCAAACCGAGGATTACTGGGGCAACGTCAATACCATCGGCCCGCGCGGCTGCTATGACGAAGCCAAGCGTTTCGCCGAAGCCATGACCATGGCCTATCATCGCGAGCACCAGGTCGAAACGCGCATCGTCCGCATCTTCAACACCTACGGCCCGCG
>DLMG01000397.1:9124-10797 GCA_002479245.1 Verrucomicrobia subdivision 3 bacterium UBA7542
AACACCTACGGCCCGCGCATGCGGCTCAACGACGGCCGCGTCGTGCCTGCGTTCATCAGCCAGGCGCTCAAAAACAAACCGGTTACCGTTTTTGGCCGGGGCCGGCAGACCCGCAGCTTTTGTTATGTGTCCGACCTGATCGAAGGCATCTATCGCCTGATGATGAGCAACTACGATTTGCCGGTGAACATTGGCAATCCGAACGAAATGACCATGCTGCAGTTTGCGCAGCAAATCATCCACGCCACAAAATCGCACAGCAAAATCGTCTTCAAGCCGCTACCCCAGGATGACCCGAAACAACGCCGGCCCGACATCACCCGCGCGCGGAAAATCCTCGGGTGGGAACCAAAAGTCCCGCTGGCCAGCGGGTTGACGCAGACAATCAAATACTTCAAAACCAAAGTTTGATCGCACAAGGCGGCGACGGATGCGCTTGTGCGATTGGCCCCAATCCGTTCATAATCCAGCCGTGTCCGCTGCCAGCAAAATCTTTTTCCACGCCCGACAGTTTGAATTCGTTTTTCCGCGGCCGGCACTCGTCATGGGTGTCGTCAACGTCACGCCCGACTCTTTTTCCGACGGCGGAAAATTTTTGGATCCGGCCAAGGCCGTCGCGCACGCGCTTGAACTGGTCACGCAAGGCGCGGAAATTCTCGACATCGGCGGCGAATCCACTCGCCCCGGGGCGGAACCGGTCGGCGAAACCGAGGAATTGCACCGTGTAATACCGGTGGTCGAACAACTGGTGTCGCGCGTCAAAATCCCCCTTTCGATTGACACGGTGAAACCCACCGTCGCCCGCGCCGCATTGCAGGCCGGCGCCAGCATCGTCAACGACGTGGCGGCCCAGCGCGAAGACGATGCGATGTGGAGGGTTGTGGCGGAATTTGGCGCGGGTTACATTTGCATGCACGCGCAAGGCACGCCGCAAACGATGCAAACGAATCCGGTCTATGCGGACGTGGTTCGGGAAGTCGGCGAATTTTTTGGCGGGCGGCTGAAAAAATTGAACGCCCGCGGGGTGACGGCTGACCGGGTGGTGCTGGATGTCGGCATCGGTTTTGGCAAGACGCCCGGGCACAATTTACAGTTGCTCGCGGCCTTGCGGAGTTTTACAAAGTGGCAGCGTCCGCTGCTGCTCGGCGTTTCCCGAAAATCTTTCATCGGAAAATTGTTGGGCGCGGATGTGAACGCACGGTTGCCAGCGTCACTCGCGTGTGCGACTCTGGCGGTCGAATCGGGCGTGCAAATCATCCGGACGCACGACGTGGCGGAAACGGTCCAGGCGGTGCGGATGACGGAAGCCGTGCTGGCCGGGACAAAAAAATGATGTGGAACTACCTCCAGAATGGTGAGGGTTGGCGTGCCGCGCTGGAAATTTTAATCCTCGCGGTGGTCATTTATTACATCTTCCGTTTTTTGCGCGGGACGCGCGGCTGGCCGGTGGTCATCGGTTTTGTCGTGTTGCTGCTGGCGCTCGCGTTGGTCACCACGATCCTCGATTTGAAGGTGTTGCGCTGGCTGCTCGGCACGTTCTCGGCGTTTTTCGCCGTGGCCGTCCTGATTATTTTTCAACCGGAATTGCGCCGGATGCTGGCTGAACTCGGCAATTTGCCGCTCTTTGTCAGCGTGAGTGAACAGCGCGAAAGCATCGAGGTCATCATCCAGAC
>DLMG01000362.1 GCA_002479245.1 Verrucomicrobia subdivision 3 bacterium UBA7542
TTACTTTCCCGCGCGTCTCATCATGAGGTGAATTATGGATGAACTGTTGAAAATTTTGCAGGCCAACGCGACCGAGTCGCGCGAGAACATCGCGAAGATGCTGAACACCACTGTCGCGAAGGTGAACGAGCGCATTGCCAAATACGAAAAGAGCGGGATCATCCGCGGCTACCAGGCCATCCTCAATGAGGACCAGCTCGGGCTTGATACGGTCACGGCCGTCATCGAGGTCAAGGTGTCGCCCCAGCGCGAAGGCGGGTTCAACACCGTCGCCGCGCGCATCAGCCGTTTTCCCGAAGTGCGCTCGGCGTATCTCATGAGCGGCACCTACGACGTGCTGTTGTTCATTGAGGGCCGCAACCTGCGCGAAGTGGCCGCGTTCGTCAGCGAACGGCTGTCGCCGCTCGAAGGCGTGCTCTCCACGTCCACCCATTTCATGCTCAAAACCTACAAGCGCCTCGGCGTGTTGATGGAATCCGGCCATGCAGAAGAAAGACTCAGTGTCGCTCCGTAACCGCATCAACGCGACGGTGCGCGACATCCCGCGCTCGGGCATCCGCGACTTCTTCGACATCGTCAGCACGATGAAGGACGTGATCAGCCTGGGCATCGGCGAGCCGGATTTTGACACGCCCTGGCACGTGCGCGAATCCACCATGTTCGCGCTCGAACGCGGCGTGACGCATTACACCAGCAACTACGGTTATCTCGAACTCCGCCGGGCGCTCGCCAAATACGTCGGCAAAAAATTCGGCGCGGAATACAACCCGGAAAACGAAATCCTCATCACCGTCGGCGTAAGCGAGGCGTTGGATCTTGCCTTGCGCGCGCTGGTCACACCGGGTGACGAAGTGCTTTACCACGAGCCGTGCTATGTGTCGTATCGGGCAACCATCCTGTTCGCGCACGGTGTGCCGGTGGCCGTCGAGACGAAACCGGAGAACGGATTTCGCCTCACCCGCGCGATGCTGGAGGCAAACGTGACGCCGAAGACGAAGGTGTTGATGCTGAATTTTCCGAACAATCCCACCGGCGCGGTCATGGGCCGGCAGGATCTGGAGGACATCGCCGCGTTCGCCCGCGAGCGCGACCTCATCGTCGTCACGGACGAAATTTACGGCGAGTTGACCTACGACTCGCCGCACACGAGCATCGTGAGCCTGCCGGGCATGCGCGACCGCACGATTTTCCTGCACGGCTTTTCGAAGGCTTGGGCGATGACCGGTTACCGGCTCGGCTACGCCTGCGGCCCGGCGGAACTCATTGAGGCGATGATGAAAATCCATCAATACACAATGCTGTGCGCCTCTTCCCTGGGGCAGAAAGCCGCGATTGAAGCGCTCGCCCGCCCGGATACGGACGTGGGTGAGATGGTCAATGAATATCGCCGCCGCCGGAATTTCATCGCCGCAGCTTTTGCGGACATGGGCATTGAATGTCACCGTCCACTCGGCGCGTTCTACGCGTTTCCGAGCGTGGCGAAGTTCGGCCTGAAGTCAAAGGACTTCGCGTTGAAATTGCTGCACGAGGAAAAGGTGGCGGCGGTGCCGGGCACGGCGTTTGGCGAATGCGGCGAAGGCTTCATTCGTTGTGCCTACGCGACCAGCATGGAAAATCTCAAGGAAGCGATGGTGCGGCTCAAAAAGTTTATTGCGAAGCGGTGACTTGTCGGAAACGCGTTGAACCCACAACGCAAGCTCAACCGAAGCCGCTCATGACGTGATGGTTAACAAAACTTTGTCCCACGTGGGACAAAGTTTTGTCGTGCATCTTCACTGCAAATAGCAAGGCCAGCTCTACGTTATGGCTTCTCCCGCTTCATGCCGCGCGCCCCGCCACACGGTATTCCTGCTCCTTGATTTCCTTGGGAATGCAAATGATCACAGGGGAAAGCTTTCGTCGGCGTCGGTTGAAGATGTGGCGGTTGGCGAAGGCGGGGTGAGTTCGAGCCGGGCTTGGGCGCGATTGACCAGCGCAAGCATCGTCACGGACGCGGCGGCCTGGCGTTCGGCCTCCTCGATGCGCGCAAATTCGCCGTAAACTTCCGCGCGCACCGGTTCGTTTTGCGAGGGCAGTTCCTGTCCGCCGCCGGTACGCATGGCGTGCAGAATGTGGTGGGCATTCATCGAATCCAGCGGACGCGCGGGCGCGTAGGCGGATTCGGCGCCGGCGATTTCAGTGACGAGCCGCGCAGCGAGGAGCGTATGTAAAACCTGTTGCGCGAGCCGGCTTGGAATGCCCAGTTCGGCGGAAATTCCCTGAATTGTGACCGGCGGCAGGCCGCGTTGGAAGCGTTGCCCAATGCACGTCATCAGCCGCAGCGCGACGAATTCGCGTCCGCGCTGGTTGACGTTTTCGGCGAGTTTGTCCTGCAGATATGCCGCGCGATTTTGGAAGGCGTAGGCGACCTGTGCGCCGAAGAGCAGAATCAGCCAGGAAAAATAAAGTCCGATCATGAAAACGGGCACGAGGCCGAGACTCCCGTAAATTTTGCTGTTGGAAACGACGCGGGAAACGTAGAGGAAACCGAAGATGTTGTTCAAATGCCACAACGACCCGCCCACGACACCGCCGACAAACGCCGCGGCGAAACGGACCCGGGTGTTCGGCACGAGCTGATAAACCAGCGTGAAGGTCAGCCACAAAACCACGAGCGGCAGAAGTTGGAAAATCAGGTCGCCAATGAACGGCATTTGGGCAACGAGATTTCTGGTGGTTTGCAGATGCGAGCCGCCGGTCAACCCCAGCGCTGCGACAATGGCGAGCGGACCAAGCGTAATGGTCGTCCAATAAAGCACGACCCGAAGCAACCAGTTCCGTCCGCGGGTCACGCCCCAGATGTCGTTGAACGTGTCTTCGATGTTCGCGAGCATCTGAATGGCCACATAGACCAGCAACAACATGCCGATCACGCCGAGTGTGCCGGTGCGGGTGTTCTGGATGAATTTATGAATATATTGGGCAGCTTCCTTTTGCGCGACGGCCACCCGCGTGTCGCCACCGGAATCGCCCGGGCCGGCCGCGACAACATTGGTTTCTGCGACGACATTGGCCGGCGTCAATGCCACCGACAGGCCGGAACTGAGACTGAGTGAAACCGCCTGGTCGTTGGGGTTGAGCGTTGCGGGCGGCATGACGTTGGAGACCAATTTATCAATCGCCTGGTAGATTTTTTCCTCGCCTTCGTTTTTGAGCAGGCTGCTGGTGACGCTGATGGCCACCGCGAGCAACGGGATGAGCGCCAGCAGCGTCGTATAGGACAACGCCGCCGCGCGGACGGGACAGCGGTTGTGCACGAAACTCCTGATGACAAGCGCGCAAAGGTGCGCGAACCGCTCGAGCCGGCTCAGTTCGCTTTCTGCGCCGGAGTAAACGCCGGTCAAAATATTAATGAGACGTGAGAGCGGCTTTTTCGCCATGATGTTGCGCCACGCTAACAAACCCATTCGCCAAGTCAATCGGCGCGCGAATCCGCCCTCATTAAAATTCCGGCGCGATAAATCTGCTTTATCACCACCGCAAAATCCGCACAATGTCCGGACATGCATCCGTAGCTCAATTGGATAGAGCTTCTGACTTCGGATCAGAAGGTTGCAGGTTCGATTCCTGCCGGATGCGCCAGATTTTATTGGGGTTTGATGCGTCTCTGCATTTTGTAAACTGCCGAGCAGCATCGAATGTGGCAACCGGGGCGCCTTGAAGGATTACGGCACGCTCATCACCCCGCCGTTCCAAGTACTGGTGGACAATTTGAAACCGAAAGCAACGTGCTCGAAATCGAAGTCACCAGCGTTTCGGCCAACCGCATCCACGATTTGGACCGGTGGGGTCCAGCAGGCGCGGGATGGAAGATTTTAACGACATCAATTTCGTCAACCCCAACCACCGGCCGTTCGACGCCTTGAACTGGCCGCTGACGGATTCCGGCCTGCCCGGCCCGGTGATTTTGCTGGCAGTGGTGCTTGAGCGACCGGCGTCAGCGGCGGACTGACTTCTCAAACCACTCGCGCACTTCTGCATCGAGCCGCCTCAAGTCCGGGCGGGTGTTCGCGGCGGCCACCGCGTCGCTCCATTCCCGGGGCAAATCGCCGAGTTCGACGTTCGAGCTGACCCGGACGAAAATCGGCATTTGATGCAAATCGGCATTGACGATGATGGTTTGGCCGCCGGCGTAAATTTTTTCAGGATTCCACGCGTCGCGCCATTGGCTGCCGGACGGCAGATAAACCTCCTGCGTTCGCTGATTTCTTTGCCAGATGGGCGAAACCAGCAGGTCCGGGCCGTAAAGATACGTCCACCAGTTCGACCACGCGGCGGGCGCCTTCGGTTCGACCAAAAACAGCGGTCGCACGATCGGCATCCCGGTTTCGTGGGCGACTTTCGCCTGTTCAAAACTGTAATCGGCCAGCCGGGTGTGCAGCCGCGCGTAAAGCCGCCAGAGGGCAATCAATTCCGCGTCATAGCTCGGAGGATTGTGGAAATTCCAGAACGCGCGGTTTTGCGTCGGGCCGACTTCCATGATGGGTGTGAAGCAACTGAAGGCGAGCCAGCGGCCGCAGACTTCCGTGTCCGCCGATTGCTGGCTGTAGCCGCAGGTGTCCGAACCCCAGTTGGGATAACCCATCACCGCCGCCCGTTGCACGGCAATAATCTCGGCCCGCAAACCTTCCGGCGTGCCGCCGATGTCGCCGCCCCAGAACACACCGTGGGCTGAACTGCCGGTGTAAGCTGCGCGCGGCATGCAGACGAAATCGTCGCCGCGATACTCCCGGGCGACGTCATAGGCCGCCTGCAAATACAGGACCGGATAGGCATTGCGGTTCTCGCGGACGGAGCGGCCGTCACAAACCCGGTACGGCCCGCTTTCCGGTATGTTCTCCTCGCTGCGGTCCATCTTGAAACCGGCCACGCCGAGCTTCAGCAGTCTGGCCACGCCTTCCTGCCAGTATTTTTTCGCCTCGGGATTGGTGAAGTCGGCCAGCGGATAATTGCTTTTGGCCGGCTTTTGACCGGCACTGGTGAGTGTCCAGCCTTTGGCCAGCGCATTCGTTTCCATTTGCCCCTGAAAAAACGGCCCGATCCACAAAAACATCTGCACGTTTTGCTCATTGAGCCATTTCACCGATTCGGCGAAGTTCGGCAGCCGGTTCGTATCAATCTCAAAGTCGTCGTAACCGTTTTCGCCCGGGCCCCAGGGACGGTCCATCCAGTAAATGCCGAGGGGAATGCCGTAGGCCTTCATCAACAACACGTCCTCCATGAACTCGGAATTGAA
>DLMG01000097.1 GCA_002479245.1 Verrucomicrobia subdivision 3 bacterium UBA7542
CAGGCTTATGTGGTTTATCCCCGCGTCGAAGAATCGGGCGGGAAAGGTTTGAAGGCGGTGACGAAAGAATTTGAAAATTTGAAATCCTTGCTTGCGCCATTTCGCGTCGGATTGCTGCACGGGCGATTAAAGAGCCGCGAAAAAGACGAGGTGATGACGGAATTTCGTGCCGGCGGGGTGAACGCATTGCTCGCGACTTCGCTCATCGAGGTCGGCGTGGATGTGCCGAACGCCACGGTCATGCTCGTCGAAAACGCCGAGGCGTTCGGGCTGGCGCAATTGCATCAGTTGCGCGGGCGCATCGGTCGCGGCGCGCACGAGTCGTATTGCATTTTGGTTTCCGACGCGAAAACGGCCGGGGCGGATGAACGCTTGAAAGTGCTGGAAGAAACGAACGACGGTTTTCGCATCGCGGAGGTGGACTTGAAATTGCGCGGGCCGGGCGAGTTGCTCGGCCAGCAGCAAAGCGGTATGCCGAAGTTCCGTTTCGGCAATCTGGCGGACGATCTCGATTTGATCCGGCAGGCGCGGGAATTGGCGGCGCAAATCACAAACATCTCCCCGGCCGGCAAAACAATCTGAAAATTCCGCTTGCCGCGGGCAAAGGTTTAGAAGAGTTTAACCGAGTATGAAGAAAATGTTATTATTAGTAGCGGTATCTGGATTGGTGTGTGTGGGACTGTTGACGGGTTGCAAAAAACAGGCAGAGACGGGCACGCCGCCGACAACAATGTCGGCCACCAACGTGCCAGCGGTATCCGCATCCGAAGCTCTGGCCACCAACGCGCCTGCGGCACCTGCACCCGAAGCACCGTCAACCAATGCGCCTCCGCAATAAGGTTGCGCCGCTGGAATTGGAGGGAAGTCACGCAACGCATTTCCCATTGAATGCGGACGTTGGTTTTGTACTGTTTCAAAGCTGTAATTGACCTTTGGATTTTTCGCAGTTTGAGCTAGATTGCCGATATGAACGCGTCCTTCTTGATTTCGGTTGCGGTCGGATTGCTTCTGGCCGGTTGCGGCAAAAACAATTCCAGTCCTCATCCCCAGGGCACCAACACAAGTCAAACCACCAACACAACTGAGAGAGCCAATCCCGCTCCGTATTCGGCGGATTATCTGGGCACGTTGATGCGGGCGGACCAACACGCCGTCAAGACGATTGACGTATCGTATCTCAACGAGAAAATCCAACTGTTCAACGCTCAGGAAGGACGTTTGCCCAAGGACTTGAATGAACTGGTGCCGAATTATGTGGGCAAACTGCCGGCGACGCCTTACGGAACGAAACTCGACTACGACCCGAACACCGGCCAGGTCAAAGTGGTACAGCAGTAAATTTCGCGTCGCATCCGCGAAAATTGCCCAGGACAGCAAGCCAAAATCGGCTGGCGCTTTATTTTTTGTCTCGCCAAAGCTTCCCACGACGGGCAAACAATCCGTTTTTATTTGAGTCAATCATGGAACAGATAGATACATGTTAAAAATGCGGTTTTGCTTAATAAACAAGCGGTTTTAGTGATTTTGTGATAGCAAGGTGCAAGCAAATTGACTCAACTACGCACTATTGTTCAATTGGACTTGGCCGGCGATTCCCGGCGCGGCCTGGGCCTCGGCGGTGGGTTCCCACCCTCGGTGGTGATCAAAGCTCGCTGGCGGGCAGGCAGTGAAGCGGCGCGGGGGGTTTTCCAGCTTGTCAGTCGGCCTGTGTTCTGTTCCGATGTCATCAACCTTCAAATTTTTATGATTATCAAATGCAACTGCAACCACTGCTCGACTCATCTCGAATTTGATTCTCACGACGCAGGCCGCGTCATTACTTGCCCGTCGTGTAGCATGGAAACGACGCTTTACGTTCCGCCGCCCGCGCCTGTGGCGAAACCGAAATCAGAGCCGCCAAAGAAAAAAGTTTCAGCATCCTGGTTTGCGCAGTTCAAGCAAGATGTGTTCGGCGAGGAACCAGAGCCGCCAAAGATAGAAGTGCCTGCCAAGATTAATACGCCGCAAAATTCAAAAGGGATGCCCGCATCAGCAGTTTTGCTCACTATTTCCAGTGTGGTTTTGTTTGTCATTGGCTGTGGTTTGGTTTTTGACGGTTGCAACAGTGAAGTGAATGAAGAAGCCAAGCCAGATGGAAGCGCGATTCGTCAGACCGTTTTTGCCCTACAATACGGATTTGGTTTCGTGACAATTGCGCTCAGCCTTATTTTGGGCGCGCTATGTCGTCTTATTCGGTTCAACCGTGAATGAGGATTTGCGCCGTGGATTCGATTTGCGCTTTCAGCGGTAAACATGATGGCGTGACCGCTGACGGCGGGCGCAGCGTGCCTTACGCAGCGAAGCGGGGCGGGCGGTGTAGTGCGGAAGCGCCGGTTGAGTTGCACGAGTAGCACAGGGATGCGTCGGTTTTTTCAAAACCTTCTTCTTCGCGATTTTTTTCCAGAAGACAAAAGACCAACCACAAGTCCAAACAAAACCATAGGAATGACACCAACCGCCTTCCCCACAGCATTTATGACTCCCCAAAAGATTCGCCATCCCAGTCCGCTTGAAATTGGTTTAGAAAATTCACTGGATGATTTTGGATACAAAATCTCCTCCTTTATTTTTGGGAATGATCCATAAGCCCATCTCCCTTCTTTTAGGTTGTAACCAAACCGATAATACGTCTTACCGTCTATGCGTTTTAAAGCGAAAACATTAAGCCAGCCGGTAGAATTTGCCCCAGTGATGTAGATGAGATTGCCATTTTTATCTCGGTCAAACCGTCCGGGGTAAATGCCATATCCTTCTTGCACAATTGCCCGACATATGGGGTCAAGTCTCAGGTAATCTCGATGCCGATTTAATTCAGCGCAAATGTGTTTGCAAATCCTGCCATAGTCCCGTGGTGGGGCTTTTGAATGGACTTCCAAAAATGATGGGCAAGTGCAGGTGTAATCAATCAAATTGACCGTGTAGTGATTTGTCCCATCCTGCGACCTAACTTTAGTTGAGCGAAAAGACTCATCTGTAATTTCTGGAAGGCCAAGTTGTGGCGCAGGATTGATGGTGTCATCTTGAATTTGCGGGGTTTGAGCAATTGATGGCGGTTGGTCGAGACTGATGGGAGCCGTGGGGGCCGGTGTTGGCAGTGATTCGACAAAACCGGGCACGCGGAGAACCGTTGAAAGGCCGCAATGCGGGCAATCAATTGTTTGTCCGTGGAGTTCTTTGGGAAATTCGATGTGCCCCTGACAGTTTGCACAGGCAATCTTGAAGTGTCCCGGTGTGCTCATGGATTGATTCACTAAAATTTAACAGCCACTCACGGCAGCATCACTGCGCGATAGAATTTATTTCCGCTCACCGGATTCTGGTCAATCCACAGATATGGGCTTGACGTGAGAAGCGCGGTTGCCACGGAGTTCCATGTGTTCAAGTCGGGTGACGATTGAATTTGATACGTCCGCCCGACTGTGCCGGTGATCGTGACGCCCGCAAAAGTGCCGATGCCGAGATTTGCGCCGGAAACAATTTGCGACGTTGGATTGAAAGTGATGTTCCGAATCCGCTGATTGCTGGAATCGGCGACGTAAAATGTGCCGCCTGACACACAAACGCCGGACGCTCCGTTGAACCGCGCGAGATTGCTCGCGCCGTTGGCATAGCCATTTTGTGAAAAACTTCCTGCCATTGTCACCACGTTTGTTGTCGCGGATATTTTTCGGATGGACGTGCCGCAAGCGAGGATAAGATTCCCAGAGTCGTCAACACACATGCCGGAGATAGAACCGAATGAAGCGTTTGTGCCGGCACCATCGGCACTTGAATTGTTTAAGTATTGGCCAGCAAGCGTCGTGACGTTTTGGCTTTGGTCAATTCTGCGGATTAAGCGATTCTCCGAATCCCAAACGTAGATGTTGTCAGCAGCATCAGCAGCTAAAGCCGTAGGATAATGGAACGCAGTGAAAATACCATTGCCATCCGCGTAGCCAGGATTACCCGAACCTGCAAAGACGGACAGAACGCCGTCTGTGTTGTAGCGCCAGATTTTGTTCCCATAGTAATCCGAGACATAGACGTTGTTTCCAGAATCCACACACGCTCCCCAAGGCCACGAAGTTCCATTCAAAAATATCCATGAAACACTGGTATCCCTTCCAACCCTCACCAAATATCCATCGTATGTGGCAATCCACAATGTGTTGGAATGGTCTATTGCAATCGAGCTACTGCCGCCAGCAAAGATGGAGGCATTTGTTCCGTACCCAGTCGTTGGAATAGTTCCGCCCGGAAAAGTAGTTCCGCCCGCAAAAGTTGAAACTACGCCGCTTGGCGTGATTTTTCGGATTAAATAACTATTGTCGTCCAAAACAAACAAGTTGCTCTCTGAATCAGCCACAATTGTGCTTGGGTTATTGAACATCGTTTGCTGACCAACGCCGTCCACGTGACCGGAAAAGCCCGAACCGGCGAAGGTTTGAACGTAATCGCCATTCGTATCGTAAGTTTGCGCGTATGCTCGCCAGCCGAGTGTTGCCGTAATTGCGACAAGAACTACAAAGAATTTAGGTTTCATAATTTCCCGTCCGCGTTGCCTGTGCCGCGCTATTGCTTCGTTGTGGCTGCGTTCGTAGATTGGTCTAATCCAGAAAGTGCATCGGCGGCAGATGGTGAACCAGCCGCAACAGCTTTGGTAAAATAATCGCGGGCTTTGGCTAAATCTTTTGGCACGCCATCACCATCGCGGTAACGTTCGCCCATGCGGAGCAAACCGTAAGAATCGCCTTTAGCAGCCAATTCTTGGTTATATTTGAGACCTTTTTCCTCGTTGGCTTTTTTGTCAGCGACAACTTTTGCCTTTGCCGCTGCGATTTGTTCGGGTGTTGGCGGCGGCGGTGGAGGAGACGTATAAGGTGTTCCGTATTCCAGCTTGTGAATGGTGCGAGAGCCGCCCAGAACGGTTGAATAAGTGTAAGTACCGGTTTCCAAAGCCGCCATGTATGAGCCGGGTGAAAAGGTATTTCCTATTTGAACACATTCACGCCCAACACGGTCGCCCACGGCGACATCGTATGGGAAATGGGCGACAAAAAATTCATCACCCTCACCTGCTTTAAATCCACTGAATTTTTCCGAACTATAAGATTCCTTACAATCACCGTATTCGCCTTGCACACGGATTCCAGTCGGCTGAACCTCAAGCACGACTCCGTAAAATTCGGACATTGTTGTTGCTGAAACAATACTCCCGTCAATTTCACGCACCGGGTCTTTCGGACACCAACCTTTTGGTTGGGCGCTGGAAACCGGTTGAGCCGATGCGGCACAGGCGGCTACAATAATTAAAACGAGGATAATTTTCATGGCTTTGGTTCCTGTGCGGACAAGCCGTTGTCCAAACAAAAGAGGGCGCACTTACTTACGCCCCAAGACAGGCACGGTATGCCCAAGAAGGAACGCTTTCGGCACGCCCAGTTTGGGCGTGCTTCAAGCAGTGTCCTTCTTTCAAAATTACCAGTTTTGTCTTGGACAGCAGCCGAAGCCGCAAATTGTGTGTTGTGTGTTTTCTGGTCGTTTGCTTTTAACTGACGCTGACGATTCAACCACCGATGCCCGCTATGTTCAAGCGTGGTTTTGCGCGGGTCATGGTCACGCCATCGGTGGTGCGGCTTTTTTGAGCGCAGCCCACTGGGGATGGAGGGGGCGAGCATCCGGGGTGGGCGGAGGTTGGGGGTTTCGGCCACGCCATATTTCATTCAACGGCGGCAGCGGTCGGCTGGCGTGCAGGATGCCTGCAAGCTGGCGCGC
>DLMG01000049.1:0-5159 GCA_002479245.1 Verrucomicrobia subdivision 3 bacterium UBA7542
CAGCAGCACCGGTTGCGGATGCCACGAATGGCCCTTGACCGCGCACGGTGTCGAATGGTCGCCGGTGATGGCGAGCACGTCCGGCTTTTTCTTCAGCAAAATCGGCAGCGCGGCGTCGAAATCCTCGATCGCCTTTTTCTTCGCGGCGAAATTTCCATCCTCGCCGTATTTGTCGGTGTATTTGTAATGGATGAAGAAAAAGTCGAAATTGTTGTATTCCTTGAGATAGCGCTCGAATTGTTCGGCGATGGTCGCCGGGCCTTCGATTTTTTTCATGCCGACCAGTTGCGCCAGGCCCTTGTACATCGGGTAAACCGCCAGGCACGCGGGCTTCAATTTGTAACGCTCCTCGAACAACGGAATGTGCGGCTTATGCGCGATGCCGCGCATAAGAAAACCGTTCGCCGGCTTTTCCTTCGCGACGATCGGCAGCGCCGCCTTGTAAAAATCGGCAATGAGCGCGGCCATTTTTTTCTGGCCGGCGTTGTGTTCGTCACGCGGCTTCACAGTGGGAATGGCAAAACCTTCGCGGTTCGGATCGGCGTCGGTCAACGGGCCTTCCAGCCCCTTGCCGCGGAACACGACGACAAAGCGATGCTCCTTGCCCGCCTTGATGAGGATGTCGGTGTCGCCGATTTTTTTGACCTTGGCGGCGAGCATCGCGCACAGTTTCTCGCAGGTTTCCGTCGGAATGCGTCCGGCGCGGCGGTCGGTGACAATGCCTTTTGCATCTACTGTGGCGAAATTGGCGCGGGCGCAGACGTCGCCGTGCTTGAGTTCCATGCCCAGGCCGAGCGCTTCAATGACGCCGCGGCCGACCTGGAATTCCAGCGGATCATAGCCGAACAGACCGAGATGTCCCGGCCCGCTGCCGGGCGTGATGCCGGGGGCGATGGGAATCATGCGGCCCTGCGCGGAATCCTTGGCAATCTTGTCGAGGTTCGGTGTCGTGGCGGCTTCGAGCGGCGTGAGGTAATTTTGTTCCTTCGTAGCGATATCGCCGAGGCCGTCGAGCACGACGAGCGCGAGCTTGGTCCCGCCTTGCGGGATTTTCAGTGTCAGTTCGGAATAAAGTGTGTCCAAATTCATCCGCCCATTTTGCAACAAACGCGCCGAAGCGCAATTCGATTCCGATTGTGACGGAGCGCGAGTTGTCCCAACTCGCAGCGCGTGGATGTCGCGGGTGGTGAGAATTATCTGGCAACTCGTGATTGCGGACGTGCTGCGGCTTCGGGCAAGCCGCGCTCCGGGGAAAAGCGGTGGAGGGCCACCGCAGTCCAAGACGCTGCCGCGAATTTCGGTTGGTACACGAATAACGCGGAGCGTCTTGGAGTGCGCCAGTCCTCTGGCGCTTTCGGAGTGAACGTCGTCGAAAATTGTGAAGTTGCCGTTTGGGAAAGTGAAAGCCCGTCAGGGCTGACATCTTTGTAGAAACCGGAAATCTAAATGGTTCAAGCTCCGTGAGGAGCGGCATCATCGGGAAATCGGCGCGGACTATGTCGCTCCTGACGGAGCTTGAATTTGTTTGGGTTTGCAAACTACAAAGATGTCGCGCCTACGGCGCTGAGGTGGACGCAGCGCGAAAATTGCGGAGTTACCGATTATTTAATGCGCGTTATCTTGATTGCGTAATAACTTGAATTATTGGATTACCCTTTGCATCTCGTGGAAAGTGGGCGGAGCAATATAAAGAAACCACCTTGTTGTTTATCGTATCTATAGTAGAGGAAGCAT
Source organism: Verrucomicrobia subdivision 3 bacterium UBA7542 (assembly GCA_002479245.1). GTDB lineage: Bacteria > Verrucomicrobiota > Verrucomicrobiia > Limisphaerales > UBA11358 > UBA11358. The sequence continues at coordinate 1,735 of DLMG01000049.1, forward strand.
ATTCCCAATCATTGCTAACATGAATCAACCCGATCCCGTGTCTAGTGATTCCTTTTCGCGTCATTGCTAAAAAGACAAACCCCTTGCCATACAAATTGGTAGAGGTGTCATACGTGATAAGCTGGTGACTATTGGGATAAAGAATTGGAATATTTAGAGACGGTTTTGGAAACTTTTCGCTCATTGGCTTTGTATTGTCGATATTGGGAGTTTCATTGAGAAGAGTGATTTCAACGTCATAAATCGGGACGGAGTTTGTGTTAGCAACAAATAGACAAAGTAGCGGTTGTGGCCCAAACCCCATTTGCGACACCATCTGAAGCCCAAAAGAATTTCCAGGGAACGTTTGGTCAACTTTTGGACAAATCAATTTGGAATCCTTGTAGAGAAAAACCCATATATCCGGCGTCAGCGCTCCTAAAGACTGATTTTCAAATTCATTGCGATGTGATCTCTCGGCTTCGGCTGCATTTTCCTTTTTGAGTTCATCAACAGCTAAAACAAGAGCGTTCAGAAATGCCCCAATGATTGCGGCCGCAATGAAGCAATTGCGAGTATAGCGATACCGTGTTGTTCTTTTATCCTTCCAGAAAAATTCCATTGCTGCTCGGGAGACAACTGACAGAAGGATAACAGCAGCAGTGATAATTTTAGCCGTAAGCATAATCGAATTTGCGCTCTTACACGAACAGGTAGCCAGTAAAAAGCCAATTTTTCTCGCCCGAAATCTCATTTCCCGCTTTAATCTGCGTCGCATGAAGCAAAAAGCTTACGCCGCCGCCGGTGTTGACATTGATTTGGGCAACCGGGTCAAATCCACCCTGCCGCAACTGCTCGCGTCCACCCATCGCCGCGAGGTGCTCGGCAAGGTCGGCGGCTTCGGCGGCCTGTTCGCGCTCGACGTGAAGAAATATCGCGAGCCGGTGCTCGTGTCGTCCGTGGACGGCGTCGGCACCAAGCTCAAGATCGCTTTCGCCATGGACCGGCACGACACCATCGGCGCTGATCTTGTAAACCATTGCGTCAACGACATCGCCGTGCTCGGCGCCGAGCCGCTGTTTTTTCTCGATTATCTCGGCACCGGCAAACTCGAGCCGCACGTTTTCACCGACATCATCAAGGGCTTCGTGCGCGCTTGCGCGGAAAACAACTGCACGCTCATCGGCGGCGAGACGGCGCAGATGCCCGGCTTTTACCAGAAGGGCGAATATGACGTGAGCGGCACGATTGTCGGCGTGGTCGAAAAATCGAAGATGCTCAACGGCCAGAAAACCATCAGGGCCGGGGACGCCGTCATCGGCATCGCCTCGTCCGGCCTGCATACAAACGGCTATTCGCTCGCGCGCAAAATTTTCTTCGAGCAACTGAAGCTCAAACCGAGGAGCCGCGTGCCAGAGTTGAAAAACACCATCGGCGCTGAATTGTTGAAGGTCCACATCAGTTACGGCCCGCTGGTGCAGGTTTTGTTGAGGAAATTCAACCCTGTGGCACAGGCCTCTGGCCTGCGTAAAAAAGGAATATGCAAACACAGGCCGGAGGCCTGTGCCACAGTCAAAGCCTTCGCCCACATCACCGGCGGCGGGTTTGTGGACAACATCCCGCGCGTGCTGCCGAAGACCTGCGACGTGGTCATCCGCAAAGGTTCGTGGGACATGCTGCCGATTTTCAAGTTGATCGAGGCCAAAAGCGGCGTGCCGGATGCGGAGCTTTACCAAGTCTTCAACATGGGCATCGGCATGGTGGCGATTGTATCGGCCGGCAAGGCGGATGCGATTTTAAAGTTCATCCGCTCGCAAAAGCACAAGGCGTGGCTGATTGGTGAAGTTGTCAAAGGCAAAGGCGAAGCGCGGGTGGAGTAAAATTTTGGACTGCGGTGGCAAGCGAAGCGCGACACCGCTTTGGGGGAACAGGCAGGACAATCGAACGCGCCACACCTTCCAAAAGCGCCGTTGCCGCTGCGCTTTGTCGGCGCAGTCCAAGAGCGCTCACCACTCCGGCGACACTTCAAAATCATCCGGCACTTTTATCTGGTCGGTTTTGAAACGGTAAATCGTTTTGATTTGAGCGGGTGTGGCGGTTCGTTCAAACCAGCAGGCTGAGCACCACGGATATTGATTTGCCACCGGGATCAAGCCGTGTTTCACCGGGTTTTGATGCACGTAGTTGAGTCGCGCCAGATATGATTTCTCGTAAGTGAGCCGCGTTTCCCGGTAATTATGCCAGACTTTGCGGTTTGGGCCGTCGTCGAGTTTGTTGGCCCACTTTGCGGTCTTTGCGTGCAACAGGCCAAGCATTCGGGACAGGTTTTCTGCCGTATCCTGATCTGCCGGAGAGTGGCCGATGAAGTGGTAATGATTCGAAAAAACAGCCCAAGCTTCCAACTGCCAGCCGAAATCCGCTGCGACTTTGAGTAATCCCCGATGCAGCACAGCCAGTCGTGTTTTGCCCCGGAAGTGGTGCTGACGCAAATAGGTGCTCGCCGTGACAAAGTAAGTTCCGCGAATGCTGAGACGATGTTCCGGCGCATGTGGCCACGGAATCTTGTCGGCAGGCATGAAATGTAGAATGACGATTTTGGACTGCGGTGGCAAGCGGAGCGCGACACCGCTTTTGGGGCGTGGGTTGAGCAATCGAACAAGCTATGCCACTCAAAAGCGCCGTCGCCGCTGCGCTTTGCCGGCGCAGTCCAAAACGTGAAAATTTCCGTCAATCGTAAATCCTCAGTAGCTCATCCGATCCAGTTTCACCTTGCCGCGGAAAATCCAGTAGATGCAGACGGTGTAGGCAATCACCACCGGCACGCCGATGCCCGCGATGACCAGCATTATGCCCAGTGTTTTTGGCGATGAGGCAGCATTGTAAATCGTCAGGCTGTTGCCGGGATTGGGCAGGCTGTAAACCAGATTCGGGAAAATGTTTACGGCGAACAGCGCCATCAGCGTGATGATGGCTGCGCACGACGACAAAAACGCCCGCCAGTCGCGTCCATGATGGAATTCGCGCGGGATGTTGGCGATGGCCAGCATGTTCGCCAGCGCGATGGTGAACAGCCACGGATTGTCCCGCACCCGCGCGGTCATGTGCGGCACGTAAAGCAGCGTGGCCATCATCGTCATCGCGGCGCAAATCACAAAGAAGATGATGCAGTTCATCGCCCAGCCGCGCAGTTTGTCATGGAGTTTGCCCTCGGTTTTCATCACGCCGTAAATCGCGCCGTGCATCATGAACAGCGCCACCGTAGTGACGCCGACCAACACCGGATAGGGCGTGAGCAAGCCCAGGAAGGTGCCGGCGAATTCGCCGCGGTCATCAATCGGCACGCCCCACGCAATGTTGCCCAGCGCCACGCCCAGGAGCAGGCCCGACAGGAGGCTGCCGGCGGAAAATCCGACGTCCCACATCTGCCGCCACCAGCGCATCGGCTG
>DLMG01000049.1:5253-20594 GCA_002479245.1 Verrucomicrobia subdivision 3 bacterium UBA7542
AGATAAAAACCGGAGAACACCGTCGCATAAACATTCGGAAACGCGGCGAACAGCGCGCCGCCGCCGGTGACCAGCCAGACTTCGTTGCCGTCCCAGACCGGCCCGATGGCATTGAGCATAGTGCGGCGCTCCGCGTCGTCCTTGGTGAACAAATGCAGCGCGCCGATGCCGAGGTCGAAGCCGTCGAGCATCGCGTAGCCGGTGAACAGCACGCCGACGAGGATGAACCAAGTGGTGTTCAAATCGAAAGTCATAACGTGGAATGGAAAGCGTCGGTGGTGAATGACGAATGCCTAAACCCTAATGACGAAATAATGACGAATGACCGAATGGCCAAGCCAAAGTCATTGGGCATTTGAATATTTGGGCATTCTTTCGTCATTCGGATTTAGTCATTTCTCACAGGCAGCGCCAGTTTGCCGGACGGGATGAGGTCGGCGTCATCCGGCCCGTGCTGAATTTTGTCGTTGAGCAGGTAAATGAACACGGCGAACAGCAGAAAATAAATGATCGTGAACAGGATCAGCGACGTCAGTACCACGTTGGCTTTCACCACTGCCGACAATCCCGCCGGCGTGCGCATCAGGTGATAAACAATCCACGGTTGCCGTCCGACTTCGGCGGCGAACCAGCCGAGTTGATTGGCGATTTGCGGGCCGAGCGCGGAGAACACGAGAATCCACAGCAACCAGCGCCGTTCGTGCAGCGTACCGTTGCGGAAATAGAGAAATCCCAAGGCAGCGATGGCAATCATGGCGAAACCAACGCCCACCATCCCGTGGAAAAACAGGAACGACACCTGAACCGGCGGGCGGTCTTCGGGGGCGAAAGCGTTCAAGCCGGTCACAGACGCGTGCACGTCGTTGTGCGCCAAAAAGCTCAGCAATCCCGGCATTTGGATGCCCACAATTTTTTCATTTTTCTCATCCACCCAGCCGGCCAGTGTCAGCGGCGCGTTCGAGGTGGTGTTGTAAAGTCCTTCAAATGCGGCGAGCTTTTCCGGCTGATTTTTCGCCACGCCGCGCGCGCTGAAGTCGCCGCTGACCAGTTGCAGCAGCGATGCCACCAGCGCCACGGTCAAGCCGACTTTCAGCGACGCGCGCGCAAAATCCAGGTGCCGTTTCTTCAGCAAATACCACGCGCTCACGCTCACCACGAGAAACGCGCCGGCCTGCCACGCGCCGCACAACGTGTGGAACAAACGATCCATCGAGGACGGATTGAACACCACCGTCCAAAAATCGGTGATCTCCGCCCGCGCCTTCAGGCCTTCGCCGACGATGTGATAACCGGCGGGCGTCTGCATCCAGGAATTGGCGACGACGATCCAGATGGCGCTGAAATGCGCGCCAAGGCAAACCATGCAAGTGGAAAAGAAATGCAGCTTGCGGCTTACCTTGTCCCAGCCGAACAGCAGCACGGCGAGAAAGCCCGATTCCAGAAAAAACGCGAAGATGCCCTCCGCGGCCAGCGCGCTTCCGAACACGTCACCCACGTAACGCGAATACGTCGCCCAATTTGTGCCGAACTCAAATTCCATCACGATGCCCGTGGCCACGCCGATGGCGAACGTGAGGGCGAACACCTTGGTCCAAAACCGCGCCATCTGGTGATAGACCGGTTTTTTGGTTTTCAGCCACAACCCTTCCATGACCACGAGCAGGACGCCGAGACCGATGCTCAATGGCGGGTAAATGTAGTGAAACGCAATGGTGGCTCCAAACTGGATGCGCGATAGCATCAAAACGTCCATAGCAGGGTTCTTGATAACCGTTTGAAATGCTTGGGTCAATAAACCTTGCACATGTAACCCGCCGTAGCCGCCGACGTCAGTCGGCGCCATTTTCCTGATTTGAAACCTTCTTTCGAACTGTTTCAGCGCGGACTTGCGTCCGCGGCTACATGAGAACCTACCGGTTCGTGTGCCTTGCAGCCATACACCCGTTCGTAAGCCCGGCAAAACGGGCATGTTCCGTGTTCGATCCTGGTTACAAACCAAAATGCCGCCCCGCGCTGCCGGCGGCGGGCGCGCCGACAGACCGTGCAATGCAGGCAAACCTTGGCCAGTATCGCGTCAATCCGGGTTTTTATCCTGGCAGGCATTTTATTCCAGTCCGTTTGTGATGTTGATGCGCGCCCAGCTTGTGACGGCGGCGCCAGACGGTCAAGCAGGTTGAAAATGGGGCGGTATCCTGTCTTCGCATTGCTTTGCTACCGTCGGCGTCGTAATCTGCGGGAAACTTTTCATGAAACTTCCCGTCATCATTTCAGACGGACGCGAGCGCGCGGCAGTTTGGAAGCAGATGCGGAAGTTGACAAGCACGACATTGTTCCTGGCTTTTTCAGCCGCTGGAATTGCCGCCGGTAGTGATCCGCAGGACATTTTGGCCAATCTGCGCCCGGAGCACCCGCGCCTGATTCTCACCACCAACATTTGGGACGGTTTGCTCGCCCGGCGCACGAACGATGCCGAACTGTCCGCGATTCTCGCCAAGGCTGTGACCGATGCGCGGTCGTTGTTGAGCGCGCCACCGCTGGTTTACCAGAAAGAGGGCAAGCGGCTGCTGGCGGTTTCGCGCGAGGCGATGCGGCGCATTGAACTGTGCAGCTTTGCCTACCGGCTGACCGGCGAAAAAGTTTTTCTCGACCGCGTCCAGGAGGACATGCTCGCCGTGGCGGCATTCAAGGATTGGAATCCGTCGCATTTTCTCGACACCGCCGAAATGACCGCCGGGTTGGCCCTCGGCTATGACTGGCTGTTTGACGCGTTGCCGGCGGAGACGCGCGCCACCATCCGGCAGGCGATTTTGGACAAGGGCATCAAGCCCGGTCTATCCCCATCCGACGCCCACAACTGGTGGTATTCGTCTCAGAACAACTGGAATCAAGTGTGCTTCGGCGGCCTCACGCTGGGTGCGCTGGCCATCGCCGATGAAAATCCCGAAGTCGCCCGGGAATTATTGACGCACACCTGCCAAAATAATCCGAACGGCCTCAAACCCTGCTCGCCGGACGGCATTTATCCCGAAGGTCCGGGCTATTGGAATTATGGCACAACCTACCAGGTGCTGATGCTTTCAGCGCTGCAAACTGCGCTCGGCACGGATTGGAATTTGTCCGCCAGTCCGGGATTTCTCGCCAGCGCGGCGGCGCTGGTCGAGCAAACCGGCCCGACCGGACGGCCTTTCAACTTTTCCGACGGCCACGATGGCGTGGCCTTCAATCCCGCCCTGTTCTGGTTCGCGCAACAATTGCATCAGCCGGAGCTGGTTTATTCCCAGAACCCGCTCCTGCTGCGCAAACTGGCCAGCCCGGCCACCGACATTGACGAGGATCGTGCCTTCCCGCTGCTGGCGATCTGGACCGCGGGCCTGCCGGAGGAAATTCCAGCGCCCGCGTTGCCGCTCGCGTGGCACGGCGACGGCCCGAATCCCGTCGGCGTTTTCCGCAGTTCGTGGACGGATACCAACGCGTTGTTCCTCGCCTTCAAGGGCGGTTCGGCCGGACTCAATCACGGGCACATGGACGCCGGATCGTTTGTGCTCGATGCCGGCGGTGTGCGCTGGGCGTGCGACCTCGGCGCGCAGGACTACTATTCCATTGAGTCCAAGGGCTGGGATTTGTTCAAGATGGCGCAGGGCAGCGATCGCTGGCGCGTTTACCGCCTGAACAATTTCAGCCACAATACGCTCACGCTCGGCGGCAAACTGCACAACATGGCCGCCGACGCGCGCATCACTGCGTTCACCACCAACTCGGCGACGGTGAACCTCTCGCAAATTTTCGCCGACCAGGCCGGCAGCGTGGTGCGGCAATTTTCCGTCGGTGAAAACAAAACCGTGGTCGTCCGCGATGACATTGCCGCCGCCAAACCCGGTTTGTCCGTGCGCTGGCAGATGGTCACGCACGCAAAAATCAGCGTAAAAAACAATCAGGCCACGCTCCGTGAAGATGGCAAGGCGCTGTCGGCAAAAATCCTTTCGCCGACCGGCGCGCGCTTTGAAATTGCCAGCGCCCAACCGCCGGACGATGGAGTCAACGCGCCCAATCCCAACGCTCGCATCCTTGCGGTGAACACGTCCGTTCCCGCCTCCGGCAACCTCACCGTCGAAATCGAACTCCAGCCGGATTCCGCAACTGCCGCCCGGTAAAAGTGGTTTCAACCGCGCCCGCTTCGTGCTTCAATCTGCGCGCATGAAAATTTTGGTCATCGGTTCGGGCGGACGCGAACACGCGCTGGTGTGGAAACTGGCGCAGTCGCCGCACGTCACGCAACTGTGGTGCGCGCCGGGCAACGCCGGCATCGCACAGGAACGGCTGGCCAAAAATTCCGCGCCCGTCGAATGTGTCAACCTCGGCGCCGAGGATTTGCCGAAGCTGCTCGCGTTCGCACAGGAAAAGAAGGTCGAACTCACGGTCGTCGGGCCGGACAACCCGCTCGCGCTGGGCATCGTGGATTTATTCCAGAAAAGCGGCCTCCGGATCTGGGGACCGAACCGGAAAGCCGCGCAATTCGAGTCGTCCAAGGTGTTTTCGCAAGACTTTATGCAGAAATACGGAGTCCCGACTGCTCGTTCGGGTGTATTCACGGCGGGTGAGGTTCTGGCCGCCCGTGCATTTGCCGGCTCATTGGATGGCCGTTGTGCAGTAAAGGCTGATGGCCTGGCACTTGGCAAAGGCGTCCTGATTTGTACGAGTGAAACGGAAGCCAACAAGGCCATTGACGAAATGTTGGTCGCAAAAAGTTTTGGCGCGGCGGGTTCACGAATTGTCATTCAGGAACTTTTGGAAGGAATAGAAATTTCACTCCATGCGATTTGCGATGGCAAAACGGCGAAACTGTTTCCGACGTCGCAGGATCACAAACGCGCGCTCGACGGTGACGCCGGTCTCAACACCGGCGGCATGGGCACGTATTCGCCGACTCCATTTTTGAGTGACCACGCTTTAACTGAGTTCGGCAATAAAATTTTAACACCGTGGCTGCGAGGCTGCGCCGAGGAGCGCATTAAATTCTGCGGGATTATTTATCCGGGAGTTATGCTGACCAAAGGCGGCCCAAAAGTTTTGGAATTCAACGCCCGTTTCGGCGACCCGGAAACGCAGGTCTATCTGACGCGGCTGGAAAACGATCTCGTCGAGCTGCTCGACGCCAGCGTGAATGGCACGCTGGGCAAAATTGAAATGAAATGGAGTTCGCTGGCGAGCGTGTGTGTGGTGATGGCCAGCGGCGGTTATCCCGGCAGCTATGCGAAGGGAAAGCCAATTCATGGCCTCGAAGACGCGGCGATGCTGCCAAACGCAAAGGTGTTTCACGCGGGCACGGCGTTGAAGGACGGGCAAATTGTGACAAACGGCGGCCGGGTTCTGGGCGTGACGGCGTGGGCAAAGGATTTGAAAAGCGCGCAAGCGGCGGCTTACGCGGCGGTGGAAAAGATTCAATTCGACGGCGCGCAGTTCCGCCGCGACATCGCGGCGAAGGCATTATTTTAATTCTGTCTTTCAAACGGTTTTATTTTCATCGTTATATTTGTTCCAAAATCACCTTTGCCGCTTCCGTTCACCCATGATGTTCCTGTGCCTTGATAAGAAAAGCCGGTCGCGCTGATTTTGAAGAGCGTGTCGTATTGATCGTCAACAGGCGCTTTTTCTGCGATCAACGGCTCATTGTTCGGAATGTCGCTTAAATTTCCCGTCTGCAAAAGTTGGTATCGCTGAAGAATTGTTCCGTCAATCGGCGGATTGAAATAAGACCGGAGTTGTGAAATGTCGCCGGGCAATTGTCCGTTATTGCCCGCGATATAATTTGCCAAGGCTTCGCCTATCGAATAAGCAAACGTTCGTTTGGCATCGCGTCGCAATTGGCTCAAAGCCCGGTCAAAATCATCGTCTGTTTTCAAATCACCGCTATAAGTCGCACCTCGCAGCCAATCTTGAGTGGTCAAATATTGGAGTTCTGGAATTTTTTCGTAGGGCATTTGTTCCAGCCGTTGCTTGAGTTGATTAACTTTTGCAACCCGCGCGTTTGCCGCGGCTTCAAAGGGGTCACTTTTCTTTTGCATTTCGGCCGTTTTCAATTGCGTCACTTCTCCGCGTAATTTCAAAAGCTCTGATTGAATTGGATTCGATCTCAAGCGCGCATTTTCCACCAACAAATCCGCCATCCGGTTTGTCGAGTCGGCAAATTCTTTTTGCAACTGCTGGATTTGATCGACGAGCGGCGCTTGCTGTTGCTGGAGCGTTTGGTTTTGGCCGCGCAATTGAGCGGCCTGATGCGTTTCGTAAATCCCTGCTCCGGCAACCACGGCGAGCGTGGCGGTGATGATGGTTTTTTGGATTGTGGTCATGGCAATCGTTTTGGTGACGGCAATTACGGTTGAAGTGTGAACGGCAGTTCCGGCGAGAATGCCGGCGGCGGAAATGGTGGCGGCCAGCCCAACCGGAGCGGCTTGGACGGCGTTGGCGGCGAGGGTCATTGCCAGCGCGGCTCCAGTCGTGGTGATGCCGTGATGCGCCAGAAATTCACGCATTTTTTCCAGGGCGCGGGCAACCCGCTTTTGCGCCGTGTCGTCGCTCACACCCAACGCGAGGCCAACGGAACGCAGGTCCTGATTCTTGAAGAATCGCAACACCAGCGCATCGTGATCTGCCTCATTCAGTCCGGAGATGGCTTCGTCCAGGATGGGACGCAGGCGGTCCCAATCTGGCGCGGTTTCAGTGGATGGGTGAAGAGTTTCCATGGCTTGCCTTTCGCGCGAATGCCGGCGGAAATCGTCACGCCGGAGATTGAGGGCGAGATTGCGCGTGCAACGGCACAACCAGCCGGCCAACGAAGCGTCCGGATTCAATTTCCCGGCCAGGGTCCGCGCGCCGCGCGCAAGGCTGGTAAAAACGTTTTGGGTGACGTCACATGCCAGATCGGACGATGGCGCCTGGCGCAACGCAGCGGAATAGACGAGGTCCGTGTGCCGGGTGACGAGTTCGGTGAATGCGGATTCGCTGCCGGATTCGGCATATTCGCGAAGGAGCTGGGCATCGGACTTGGGCTGCATCTCACCCATTAAATAACCGGGCCGCAGAAAATCCGACAAATTTTTTTTGGGAATTTGATTTCGCTGGCGCGCATTTCCGCCGCGACATCGCGGCGAAGGCATTGAGATAGGTTTGGTCTTTCACCGACCCCCCAGGCGCTTCTTTAATTGCCGCCAGTTTTCGTGCCAAACATCTTTGCGCCCATCTTGAGCGACATTGCCCCCATCGCGCGGCGGTTGGAGAGGAATTTTTGGAAAACGGCCAGTTGGTCCGGCGACAAAATGGTTTGCGCACGCGTCACGTAAAGCTGATCGAGCTTTTCCTGCTCCTGTTGATACCGGTTGATGTTTTCGTCGGAATACATGGACGTAACTCCCGCCGTCAACTTGCTTTTGTCGGAATAATCCACCGTGAACTTGAAATTCTGGCGTTCATCAGCCATCGCCTGGATCAACTGTTCGGTCTGATCGGCGGTCAATTCCAGGCCGCCAGCCAGTTGTTCCTCAAATCCGGCCGGCCCGCTGACCGCCGCCCGTTCAAAATAGTTTTTATCGTAGGCCTGATACGCCGCAAAGCCATCCGCGCCCAGCAGCTCTTTGATTTGTTTGTCCACGTCAGCTTTCTCCGCGTTGATTTGGTCAACGAGCTGCTTTTGCTGTGCGGCCGTCATTTTGCCGGAAAGCATGTCCGTCCCGGCGTCCATGCCCGCAGTGGTTTTGCTGATCAGTAATTGCTTCAAGGCCGATTCTTGGTCCGGCGTCAAATGCAAATCGGCAAACAGCTTCGCGTAAATCTTATCCACGCTGCTGGCCATGGCGGTCTTCATGAACTCCCGCATCTGCGGGCTTTTGGCCATGTCAGCCAGGGAATTGTCCGACTGTGAGCGCTTGGTGGCATCGGCGCTCAAAGCCGTCACCTGGCCTCGCAATTTCAAAAGCTCGCTTTGGTTCGGATTTGATTTCAGCCGTAAAATTTCCGCCAGCAATCCAGCCAACCGATTCGTCGCGTCGTCGCGTTCGCGTTGCAGTTGCCGGAACTGGTTGGCCAGCGGTGCTTGCTGTTTCTGAAGTGCCTGATTTTGTTCACTCAGTTGCGAAGCTCGGCGCGCTTCGTAGATTCCCGTGCCGACAGCGGTGACGATGGTGGCGGTGATGAGGGTTTTTTGCAGTGTGGTCATGGCAATGGTTTTGATGGCGGTGGCAGTTGCGGTGGTGACAAGGGTTGTTCCGGCAAGAACAGCGGCGGTGGAAATGGTGACCGCCAATCCTGCTGGTGCGGCTTGGACGGCGTTGGCCACGATGACCGCCGAAAGCAGGGTGGCGGTGGTGGTGATTCCACGTCGGGTCAGATGCTCATGAAGTTTCTCCAGCGCCCGGCTCACTCGCTTTTGCGCCGTGTCATCACTCACGCCGAGCGCCCGGCCGACCGCGCTAAAATCGTGGTTCTCGAAAAAGCGGAGCAGCAGGGCATCGCGGTCTTCGTCGCTCAAGTTGTCCATCGCTTCATCGAGAACAGGGCGGACGCGATCCCAGTCCGGCGCGGTTTCGGAGTTGGAAAGGAGTTGTTCCATGGCCTGTCTTTCGTGCGCGAGGCGGCGGCGGTCGTCGCGCAATTGGTTGAGGGCTGCAAAGCGCGTGCTGCGGTATAGCCAGCCGACGAGGGATGCGTTATCCACCAGCTTGTCCGCCAGTGGCCGGGCCTTGCGCGCGAGGTCGGTGAAGACGCTTTGGGCGACGTCGCAAGCGAGGTCGGACGAATTCACGCATCGCAACGCCGCCGAGTACACGAGGTCGGTATGGCGCGTGACGATTTCGCGGAACGCGGGTTCGCATCCGTGTTCGGCGTAATCGCGCAGCAATTGGGCGTCGGACTGTTCCTGCATCTCACCCATTAAACAACCAAGGGCGGCGAAATCCGACAAAGTTTTTTGGGAGATTTGATTTCGCCGGCGCACAGTTCCGCCACGACATCGCGGCGAAGGCTTTGTGGCCGCGTTTGTGAAAACGCGGAGAAAACCGCACTTCGGCAGGTGCGGCTTCACCAGTTGCCTGAACTTCAGTGACTGCCAATCGCGTCGTTGATTTTGGCCGCAAGCTCCCTGGCCTCCTCCTTGGTGAAGTGGCCGGTTATCTGGACTTTGCCGTCGGATATTTCCGACCGGATCACCGGCGCCAAATACAAATGGCCGTCCAACACAATGGCCAGGCGTTTGTTGATGTTCTCTTTTGTGACTGCGGCAAACAGTTCCTTGCCGACGTCACTGAGCTCGACATTGATTTCCGGATCGCCGGAGGACGCGTCCCGCTCAACCGTGGCTGAACGGATTGCCGTATAATCCATCAAGGGCGTTTTCTGCACGTGCAGGGTTTCTCCGCCGGCACCGCTGGCGTTGTTGGTCATTGGCTCGGTATCCTCCCCGGGTTCATCGAGAACAAGCTGCAACTGGAAGGGGGCTGGCAGGTTCGTTTGTGATGTCACATCCGATGCGGGCTGGCCGGTCGGGCCGGGCGTCTTCGACTGCGCTGTAGCCACTGCCTGCTCAAGCTCGCGCTGTTGTCGTCGCAGCGCTCCGACCTCACCCCGAAGCTTCAGCAACTCTCTCAAACGTTCGCTGCTCAAGGAAGGTGATCGATTGCCCTGAGCGACACGATTGGAAAGGTTTTCGTTGTCGCTTTTGAGTTGCGCGGTTTGTTGGCGCAAAGACTGGTTTTCATCACGTAGTCGCGAGGCTTGGTGTGCTTCATAGATTCCTGTGCCGACGGCGGCTGCGAGCAGCGCGGCGGTGATGGTTTTTTGCATCGTAGTCATGGCAATGGCTTTGGTGGCGGCAATTACGGTTGAAGTTTGAGCGGCAGTTCCGGCCAGAACAGCGGTGGTGGCAATGGTGACGGCCAGACCAACCGGCGCGGCCTGGACGGCGTTGGCGGAAATCAAAACAGCCAGTGCACTCGCGCCGACGGTCACGTTGCGTTTCGAGAAAAAATCACGCAACCGCTCGATGGCCCGGCTGACGCGCTTCTGCGCGGCGTCCTCGGTTGTGCCAAAGGTTTGCGCCATCTCGCGGGCGGATTTGCGTTCGAAGTAGCGCAACAACAGTGCGTCGCGGTCCGGTTCGCTCAACTCGCCGAGTGCGGCGTCGAGATGCGGGGCGATGTGTTCCCAAGTGGCTTCGGGTTCGGCGGCAAACAATTCGTTTATGGCGGCGGCCTCCTGTTCGCGGGCGCGGCGGCGCACCTCGGAGCGGATTGCATTGGCCGCGATGTTTTGTGCCGTGCGATGCAGCCAGCCGGACAGAACGGAACGATCCGTGAGTTGCCCGGCATTCTGCGCCAGCGCGACAAAAGCATTTTGCGTCACGTCCTCGGCCAGGTGCGAATCGCGAACCATGCGCAAAGCGACGGAATAGACGAAGTCAACATGCCGTCGCACGAGTTCGGCAAACGCCGCCTCCGAGCGGTGCCCGGTATAATCGCGCAAAAGCTGTTGGTCGGTCAGACTGTTCACTCACCTAATAGTACCCGCCGCCGCTCAAATCGGACAGGGAAAGGTAAAATCCATTTCGACGGCGCGCATTTCCGCCGCGATATTGTGGCGAAAGCTTTGTTGGAGTCGAGATAACGAGACTTAAATTTTCCAAACCGCGAACGATGCGAAATACACGAACGGTTTTTATTCATTTAGAGACCCCTCACGTCGTCTCCTACGTTCGGCAAACGCCGCTGTTGATCGGTCAACGTTCTCATTCCGTGCGTGAAGACAAATAGGCGCATACCAGGCACAAAACGGTGATGGACGCGGCTCCAGTAATCAGCTCGATGCCAGTTCCTGCTCCCTTGGCTTTCACGATGAGCAATGGAACAGCCACTAATGCGATCAAAAGCAAAGTGATCGGGATAGCGCTCGGGCGCGCGAAATTCACCGTCCAACCCATCCACTTGAGACGCCTTGGTACGATCGCTCGCGGATCTGCCTTGCAATAATAGATGCGCCACTTCCAATTGCGTGGGTCTTTCCAACAAGTTTCGATTTCTTCTCGTGTCATATATCCTCCAGACGCCCAACAAGCAATGTGCCCCAAGGTGCTTTGTAATGTTTCATGGTTGAATTGATGATTTGAATTGCTGCCTGATGACTCACTGGCCCGGCTATTTCGAAATGGGCGCCATCAGTTTTCGGTTCATGATGAGCATCGTCTGACTGCTTTTAAGCGCGTTGGTCCTGAATTCTTGAAACTTGTTCAGTTCATCCGCGTTGAGAAAAGTGCTGGCGCTCGCGGCAACCTGTCCGTAGATGCTGTCCAAGAGTTGGAGGCTTTGCGCGCCTTCTTCTTCCGAGGCGATGTTGCCGAAATTAAGCATTGGCACCGTCTGGTAATCGGCGGGCAGACCGGCGGCAGCCAGTGCGGATTGGGTTGCCTGCTGCATGGCTTGTAAAAGCTGGCTTTTCTTATCCGCCACCGTTGCCGGGTCGCCGGTCAGACTGCCCGCGAATTGCGCGGCGGTCAGGGTGCTGGCCAGGTTCTTCGTGTAATCCAGATATTGCGCCAGCCCGTCCGGGCCGACGAGCGCCAGCAATTTGTCTTGCAAGGCCGAATTCTGGGCGGAAAACAACTGGTCTATCTCACCCTGATTCTTGTTGTCGTGCAATGCTTGGGTGATGAGATCAATGCTGTCCATGACATGATCGGCAAGGAGGTCATTAAATTGACCCGCCTGTTCGGGTGTCAGGTTCAAGCGTTTGACCAGGTCGGAGTAGATGGCACTCATGCCCATTTTTTGCTGATCACGCAGAGCTTTCCGGGTTTCCGGATTGGCGGTTAACTTGTTCAGGGCGCTCTGGCTGCCGGCGATGGCTTTTTCCTGACGCAACGCTCCCACTTCGCCGCGCAGTTTTAACACTTCGGACGGATTCTTTTTCACCCTGGCCAGTTCGTCCGCCAAGGACGCCAGCCGGTTCGTCGCATCGTCGCGTTCGCGTTGCAACTGCTGGAGGTTTTGAACCTGGTCTTGAACTTGGTTTCGCAAGTTTGAAGCCTGGTGCGCTTCGTAAATTCCCGCGCCGACGACAACGGCGAGCGCGGCGGTGATGAGTGTTTTTTGAATTGTGGTCATGGCGATGGTCTTGGTTGCGGTGATTATGGTTGAAGTGGAAATGGCGGTTCCGGCCAGAACAGCAGCGGCGGAAATGGTGGCGGCAAGTCCAACCGGCGCGGCGTGAACGGCGTTCGCAGAAATCAAAACAGCGAGTCCGCTCGTGCCAACGGTCACGTTGCGCTTGGAGAAAAATTCGCCCAGGCGCTCGACGGCACGGCTCACGCGTTTTTGGGCGGTGTCCTCAGAGGTTCCCAAGGCTTGGCCGACTTCGCGGAGGGATTTATTTTCGAAGTAGCGGAGCAGGACGGCGGTGCGGTCGGTGTCGTCGAGCGTGTGCATGGCTTCGTCGAGGAAAGGTTCGACGTGCGTCCAGTCAGAGGCGGTGGCGTTCATGGCATTCATCTCCACAGCGATTTGTTCGCGCAATTGCCGGCGGGATTCGCGGCGGACGACATCAATAGCGGTGCGGCGCGTGACTTGATAAAGCCAGGCCGTCAAAACGGTGTCGGGCTTCAATTTGCCGGCGTTCCGCGCGAGGTCGGTGAAGACGGATTGCGCAACTTCCTCGGCCAGTTGCGGCGAACGCACCTGCCGCACGGCGGCGGAATAAACCAGATCCACGTGTCGGCGGACGATTTCCGTGAAGGCGTCCTGCGCTTTGTTCCGCGCGTATTGTCCCAGCAAATCCAAATCGCTTGTCATTCTTTTAAAAGCATATCGCCACCGTCGGCTGAAATCCGACAAAATTTCTTCGCATTTTAACCGTAGTAGTCCCGTCCTGCGGGATCAGTTCGCTCCAACCTCAATAAAACCCTGGAGAATGAGCCGACTCACCAGTCTTCGCACCAGGCGCTACGACCCGGCAGGCGCCGGCGGCTACAGTTGAACATGCTCGCTCCTTTACTTTCGTGGTTTTGTCCCGCATTTTAAGCACAATATGACACGACGTTTTTTGAGTCTTTTCGCCTTTGCTTTGGCAGGTTTGCTGGCAACGCGCTGCTCCTTATATGCGGACCCGACAAATCCGGCGCCGGATTTCAAGGAAGTCTATGAGTTGCTGCGCACGAATCTCACGGGCATAACGGATGAAAATCTGAACCGTGCGGCGATCGAAGGCTTGCTGTCCCGGTTCCCCGGCAAGGTTTCATTGGTCGGCGGCGCGGTGGACGGGTCGGCGATCCCGCAAGGCGGGACGGCATTGAGCAAATCGGCGGTTTTGGAAAATGACGTTGTGTATCTGCGCATCGGCCGTGTTGCGGGAAACCTCGCGAACGAATTGAGCGCGGCTTGCCGTGCATTGACCACCACCAATAAAATTGCCGGCGTCGTTCTGGATTTGCGGTTCGTCGGTGGCGACGATGCCGCATCGGCGCAGGCCACGGCGAATTTGTTTGCGTCAAAAAAGATCGTCGCCGGATCGCTGGTCGTGCTGGTGAACGGCGAAACGCGCGGCGTGGCGGAAACGCTGGCGGCGGCCTTGCGCCACGCGGGCGCGGGCCTGATCATCGGCAACCCGACGGCGGGCGAGGCGGCGACTTTCAAGGAATTCCCCCTGCGCAACGGCGAATGGCTGTGCATCGCGACGACGCCGGTCAAATCAGGCAATGGCCCGGCGATTCCATCCGGCGGTTTGCAGCCTGACATCGCCGTGACCGTGAGCGCGGACGACGAACGTGCGTTTTGGGAAAATCCCTACGCGTCACCGGCGCAGAACAACAACAGCCCCGGGGTCGCAACCAACAATTTGCTGCCGTTTATGGACCGCATCAGTGAGGCGGATTTGGTGTTGCAGAAGCAGCACGACGGGAAAACCATTGGAACGTCCGAGTTCCATACGCGGGACATGGATTTGCCCGGGCCGAGATTAATCCGCAGGCCAGGCGGTGACAATGCCGGCGATGAAGATTCCGCGCCGGCGCGGGCTGCGGAACCGCAAAAGCCGGTGATTCGCGACCCGGTTTTGGCGCGCGCGGTGGATTTGATCAAGGGTCTCGCTGTCGTGCACCAGTCGCGCCACTGATTTCGGATTGACGATTCGCTTTTCACAACTCATTGTGAACCTTTGCGCGGGGTGAAAACCATTCTATTCATTTGCACCGGCAACGTCTGTCGCAGCCCGATGGCTGAAGCGCTGTTCCAGCGGGCGGCAGCCGGACGCGGGGAATTCCGTGTGTTTTCGGCGGGCCTCGGCGCGGTGGACGGCCAGCCGCCGACGGCGCATTCGGTGGCGGCGATGCGCGAGTTGGGCATTGATATTTCGCAACAGCACAGCCGGATGCTCACGGCGGATTTGGTGCGGCAGGCGGATTACATCTTCGGCATGACGCACAGCCACGTGGACGCGATTGCGCTCCTGTATCCGCCAACGGCGGAAAAAACCTTTTTGCTGCGCGAATTTGACGACACGCTCGAGGAATTTGAAAAAGACATCAGCGACCCGATCGGCGGCACCTATGAGGTGTATAAGAATTGCCGCGACCAGATCGAGCAGGGAATCGCATCGCTGCTGAAATTTATGGAACAACACGAAATTTTAACCGGTACAACAACGAAAACAACTCCGGCGGTGGCGTTTGCGCTGGGCGCGGACCACGGTGGCTACGAATTGAAGGAAGCGCTGAAGCAGCACCTGCAGCAACGCGGCTTGAGCGTCACGGATTTTGGCGCGAAATCCAAGGAGCCGGGCGATGACTACCCGGACTTCGCCCGGCCGGCGGCGCAGGCGGTGGCCGCAGGCCGCGCGGAATTCGGCCTGCTGGTCTGCACGAGCGGCATCGGCATGTGCATCGCTGCCAACAAGGTGCCCGGGGTGCGCGCCGCGCTTGTTGCCGATGTGCAGACCGCGACATTGGTGCGCCAGCACAACGGCGTCAATGTGCTCTGCCTCGCCGGCAAAACCACGCCGGTGGAGACGGGAAAAAAAATCCTCGACGCCTTCCTCAACGCGAAATTCGAGGGCGGACGCCACGAGCGCCGCGTCGGCAAACTCGAACTGCGCCTGACTCCGCCGCCATTGCGTTTGCGCGGTGTGGATTCCATCGTGGCTGATGCCATCGAGCACGAGCGCGTGCGCCAGCAGGAAAACATCGAATTGATCGCCAGTGAAAATTTTGTCAGCCCGGCGGTGCTGGAAGCGCAAGGCTCCGTGCTCACGAACAAATACGCCGAGGGCTATCCAAAAAAACGCTGGTATGGCGGTTGCGAAAACATGGACAC
>DLMG01000049.1:20710-25750 GCA_002479245.1 Verrucomicrobia subdivision 3 bacterium UBA7542
CAACGTCCAGCCGCACTCCGGCAGCCAGGCGAACATGGCGGTTTACTTCGCCGTGCTGAGGCCCGGCGACAAAATGCTCACAATGGACTTGAGCCACGGCGGACATTTGACGCATGGCAACAAGGCGAATTTCTCCGGCAAATTTTTTGAAATCGTCCATTACGGCGTGCGCAAGGACGACGAACGGATTGATTACGACCAGCTCGCCGCCATGGCGCGCGAACACAAGCCGAAGATGATCACCGTCGGCGCCAGCGCGTATCCGCGCATCATTGACTTCAAACGCATGGGCGAAATCGCCCGCGAAGTCGGCGCGTATCTGCTTGCCGACATCGCCCACATCGCCGGTCTCGTCGCGGTGGGAATCCATCCGAGTCCAATGGCGCACGCGGATTTTGTGACGACGACGACGCACAAGACGTTGCGCGGGCCGCGCGGCGGATTGATTTTGTGCCGCGAGAAAAACGCGAAGGAAATTGACTCCACCGTTTTCCCCGGCATCCAGGGCGGACCGCTGGAACACGTCATCGCCGCCAAGGCCGTCTGCTTCCAGGAAGCATTGCAACCGTCGTTCAAGGCGTATCAGGAACAAATCGTGAAAAATGCCGCGGCTTTGGCTGACGGCATGAAACGCAACGGCTACCGGCTGGTCAGCGGCGGCACGGACAACCATTTGATGCTCGTGGACGTGGGCGCGAAGAACGTGACCGGCAAGGACTGCCAGATTGCACTCGACGAAGCCGGCATCACCGTCAACAAAAACACCATCCCGTTCGAAACCCGCTCGCCGTTCCAGGCCAGCGGCATCCGGCTCGGCACGCCGGCGGTAACGACGCGCGGGATGAAGGAAGCGGAAATGGCGGCCATCGCGGACATGATTTCCGAGGTGCTGCTGGACATCAAAAATGTGGACGCCGCGCACAAGGTGCGTGAACGCGTGCGCGAGTTGACGGCGAGATTTCCGCTGCCGTATTGACGCTTGACGTGCCGGTCATTTTGTGGGATTATCCCACCATGACGATTACCGCCGACAGCAAGAAACGGGTGGTTATCCCGTGGGTCAAGCCGGGGGACGTGTTCGCGTGCGAACAACAGGACGAAAATCATTTTTCCCTCGCACGATTAAATCCGCCGCCACCGCGCAAGAAAAAGACGAAGGCCGAAATTCGCCATGCGATTCTGCACAGCAGGATGAAGCCGACGATGTCCTGGGATGAATTGCGCAAGCTGACGCGGGAATGATCTTGTTCGACACCAGTGTGATTCTGGATGCTTTGGACAAGAATTCAGAGCATTTCGATTGGGCGTCCAAATTGATTATTGATGCGGCTGCCGAAGATGGCGCGGCGGTGAACGCCGTGACCGTGGCGGAATTATGCGCCGGCGACCGCGATCCTGAATCAGTCGAAGCCGACCTGCTCAATTGGGATTTGCACGTGTTGGACATTCCTGCGGCAGCGGCAGCCGTTTGTGGCAAGGCGCACCGTCGCTACGCGATTGCGCGGCGCGCTTCGGGCGGCGGAGTGGCGCCAAAGATTCCGTTGCCGGATTTTTTCATCGGTGCGCACGCGGAAATCATGAAGTGGAAACTCGCCACTCGTGATGCCGAAAGAATCGCCAGATATTTTCCAAAAGTTCATCTGCTGACGCCGAAAAAATAATTCAAGAGCGCGGGTGCGAACGGACGGCGAGATTTCCGCTGCCGTATTGAAATTACGCAATGCAGATTGTTTTCAGCGCCATCGGCGCGAAATCTTTGTAGCTGAAAAAACAAAAGGAAATCAAGCTCCGTGGGAGCGACATCATTCGGGAATATGCCGCTCCTACGGAGCTTGTGAATTTTTGCCATACGTTTCTACAAAGATACCGCATCTACGGCGCTGAAAGCTCAAAATGCGGGCGCGAATTGACGGCGAAATTATCGCTTGCCTATTGGTTTGAATCAAGCTTTTGGGCAGGAACAAGTCTTACGCCCAGTTGAGGCGGCATAAACGCATTGAAAATCTCTTCAGAACTTAGATTTTGGAATTTCGGGTCATTGGCCACATATCCTGGAACTGTTTTCAATCGGGAATCAAAATCCAAAATACCGGTAAAACCAGACATGAATTTTTCACGTTCTGCATCGGAAAGTAAACCCTCAATTTTCTCCGTGGTTTTTTGATTCACATCATTCCATTGCTGGCGGATTTTGTTTATGTCCAAGTTTAGATTATAGCGTTGAAGATCGTCATCCGACATTCTTGCCCACCTCAGTCCCTGTGCGTGTTCCTGCTCTCTGGCACCTTCCAACAACCGGCGAATCTGCCACACAGTATCTTTGTTTGTAATATTCAGCATGTCGGCAAGATACTGTGATTGAAAGTAAGCGAAGCTGTCCGGTTCTGAAAACCGCTTTTCGAGATAAGGCCACGCTTTCGCCAAGTTAAGTTCTTCGGCAGGTGTTAGTTGACCCGTTATTAGTTTTTGAACCAATCGGGCGTAAGCCTTGGCCGTTTCAGGAACCCCGGAACTTTCCACCGGCGGCATTTGTTCAGGCAAAAGCCCATATCGGTTTGATGTTCTGGCGACCTGGTTGGAAAATGCTTTTGCTGTTTGCTTAAGTTGTCCAACATCACCGCGCAATTTCAGCAATTCATTCAATTGATCATCCGAGAGCGATTTGGAATCGCCCACTGTTGCGAGACGCTTGGAGAGACTTTCGTTGTCGGTTTTCAGTTGCGTCATTTGCTGCCGCAAGGATTGATTTTCCTCGCGCAGTTTGATTTGAGCTTGGTATTGTACCACCAAAGCGGTTGTCGCGCCAGCCACGACGAGCGCGGTGACGCCGAGTTTTAATTGGGTCGCAGTCATAAATTTTAAAAGGGTGAATGTGGTTCCCGTTCCTGCGCCAGCAAGCGAAGTACTGGCAAGTGTCGCCGCCAGACCAGTAGGCGCGATTTGCACCGCGTTCGCCGAGATTACGGACGTCAGCGCGGTGGTGGTGGCGACGCCGCGTTGTAGAAAGGCCGCCCGGAGCTTTTCCAGCGCGCGGTCCACCCGCATCCGCGCAGCGTTTTCATTGAGGCCGAGCTTTCCGCCGATTTCGGCGAACGGCCGGTTTTCAAAATAGCGCAGCAGGATGGCTTCGCGGTCGGCTTCCTTGAGTTCGTGCATGACTTCATCGAGCGCGGGATGGATTTTCTCCCAATCCGGCGCGCACGGAGTGACGCGCCCTACCTCCGGCGCGGTTTCATGGATGGATTCGCGCATAAATTGTTCCTCGCGGTTGCGGCGGCGGTTCTCCGTCCGTACGATTTTTGCGGCGGCAAAGTGCGCACTGGTGTAAAGCCAGCCAGTCAGCACTTCGCGGCGCGCGAGCGAACCGGCCTTGCGCGCGAGGTCGGTAAAAACGGTTTGCGCCACGTCCTGCGCCAGGTGCGCATCGCCGTTGACCTGCCGCAGCGCTGCGGAATGGACCAGGTTGATGTGCCTTTGCACCAACTCGGCAAAGGCCTCTTCGGATTTGGTCCCGGCGTAGCGACGGAGCAGTTCGCAATCTGGCGTCATGTTCACCTTATAGCACCCGCCCCAATGGAAATCGCACAAGAAAAATCTGAATAACCGGTTTCCAAGACGACACTTCGGCAAGTGTGGTGCTTGGCGGCGAAATTTCCCCTGCTTTATTGATTTGGCGACGAGACAATGTGTTGTTGCTCCCAAGCAGTAAAGTTGCCATCCGATAGAATTATCGGTTCTGAATGACCGTCAGCAAATCCATAAACTTTTCCCCATTTGCCATCATAAGTCGGCCAAGCCAGGTATTCCCGAATTAAAATTGTTGATCCCAAGTTCGTTCCCAACGTGTTCCAATTGAGCAGCCCTTGATAGACAATCTCAAAGTCATTGGTTCCTGTTAGACCCGGGGCATTGTTGTATTTATCTCTAATTTGATCCCAATTTGTGGGGAACTGGCCATTGTGACTGGTGGCGTAATCCATAAATGCCGAAAGGTAAATATGTGCATCGCCTGCTTTAGCTCTAGCCGTCTGTTTTTGCTGTTCAAGCAAATCAGCAGGCTGATTTGCCTGATCCACATGAACCGTAGTTTGTGCTTGGATTTTTGGCGCTGTCGCCAACTGATTTTTCAAAATTCCCACTTCGCCCCGCAATTTTAGCAATTCATTTAACTGCGCACTTGAAAGTGATTTGGAATCGCCAGTCGCCGCCAGACGATTGGAAAGACTTTCATTGTCGGCTTTCAATTGCGCGAGTTGTTGCCGCAAGGATTCGTTTTCCGCACGCAATTTGATTTGAGCCTCGTATTGAATCACAATCAGCATCGCCGCGCCGATCGTCAAAATCGCGACAACCAATCCCATTTCGAAGTTTTTCATATACTCTACCCAGCATCCACCGGACCGAAAATCGCACAAGAAAAATCCGGTTTGGCGGCTTGACATGGCGGTCGAGGTGCGCCAACGTGTGCGTGAGTTGACTGCGAAATTTCCCTTGCCGTATTGAGGATCCGAAAGCCTTGGTACGCTCCGGTTGGTGGTCATCCCAGTTTGAACTGTTCCGGTCGCAGGGCGTCCAATGCGTGACGGTCGTTCACCTCCGGCAATTGAAATCCGGTCAAGCCAACCAATTTAATCTATGCCAAGAGTCCCAAGAGTCTCAACCAGAAAACCCAAAACGAAACCGGCGGCGCTAACCCCGGCAGAAGCCCCCGCGGAAGCCCCGGTGGAAGTCCCGGCGGAAAAGGCGCCGGCGGAAACTCCCGCCGTGGAATCGCCTGAATCGGTCAACGGCGCGGTCGAAACGGCCGTTGCGCCCGAACCGTCCGGTTCCGCCGCCTTGCGGCCGCCATCCACGCCGGTCGAACTGGCCGAAGAGCCCAAAGTAGAGGAACCCAGGGCGGAAGAGCGCCGCGGCCCGCAACGCGACAAGATCGTCACCTCCCTCAACATCGCCAAGCTCCAGGCAATGCAGATGAGCGAGTTGAACCACATGGCCAAGGAACTCGGCGTGGAGAATTTCGGCACGATGCGCAAGCACGAG
>DLMG01000049.1:25846-26679 GCA_002479245.1 Verrucomicrobia subdivision 3 bacterium UBA7542
ATTTTCCACATCCTCCAGAAAAACGCCGAACGCGCGGGCGTGCTGTTTTCCGAGGGCGTGCTCGAAGTGCTGCCGGAAGGGTTCGGCTTTCTGCGGTCGCAGAGTTTTAATTATCTGCCCTGCCCGGAGGACATTTATGTTTCGCCCTCGCAAATCCGCCGGTTCGATTTGCAGACCGGAAATTTGATCGCCGGCCAGATCCGTCCGCCGAAGGAAAAGGAAAAATTTTTCGCGCTGCTCAAGGTCGAGGGTGTGGACGGCGAGGACCCGGACAAGGCGAAGGAAAAAACCCTTTTCGACAATCTCACGCCGCTGTTCCCGAACAGGCGGTTCATCCTGGAAACCGCCGCCGACGAATTGAGCACGCGCGTGCTCGATCTCGTTTGTCCGATTGGCAAGGGCACGCGCGGCCTCATTGTCGCGCCGCCGCGCACGGGCAAAACGGTGCTCATGCAGAAAATCGCCAACGCGATTCTCAAAAACAATCGGGAGACCTACCTGTTCATCCTGCTCATTGACGAGCGGCCCGAGGAAGTCACGGACATGGAACGCTCCTGCAAAGGCGCGGAAGTCATCAGCTCGACCTTCGACGAGCCGCCGGAACGCCACGTGCAGGTCGCCGAAATGGTCATCGAAAAGGCGCGCCGCATGATCGAACACAAGCGCGACGTGGTGATTTTGCTCGATTCCATCACGCGCCTCGCCCGCGCCTACAACACCATTCAGCCGCACTCCGGAAAAATTCTGTCCGGCGGCGTGGACGCGAACGCATTGCACAAGCCGAAGCGCTTTTTCGGCGCGGCGCGCAACATCGAGGAGGGCGGCTCGCTCAC
>DLMG01000353.1 GCA_002479245.1 Verrucomicrobia subdivision 3 bacterium UBA7542
CACATTGGTACCGGAAGCGAAACTGCCGGTGATTGGCGTAAACCATTTGATGAATGGCAGCCAGCGCACGAGCGGGATGTATTCGCCAAAGATGACCAGCTTTTGTTTGTGGTAAACCGCCGCGCAACGGCCTTCCGGATTGAACAGGAACGCCGCGTTGAAAGCATCGTAGTCATTATTGGTCCCGGTACTGGAACGCCAGACATAATCTTCGGCATTGAAAATCAGCCAGAGATGATGGGTGCGGACAAGGTTGGTAATGGCGGCGTAGCTGACCGCGTCGAATTCCGGCACGGCGGATTCCGGCCAGATGAGCAAGCCGGTCTTACTCGAGCCCCTCTCCCGATCCCGCTCTGCGCGGACCACCCTCGCCCCGCCCGGCGGGGAGAGGGACGGGGCGAGGGGTTCGTTACTTTTATTATTACCCGGCGATGAAGCCAGGGCATTTTCTGTAAGTTGAATGAGCTGGCTGAAACGGTTTGTGTTCGCGTTCCGATCCCAAATCAACGTCTGCGGAATGTTGGGTTGAACGAGCGTGATGCGCAGCGTCGCGCCGGGCGGATTTTGTCCGTTCATTCGCGCGAAACCGAATGCAAACAGCGCCGCGATTGCGGCCAGCGGCAGGAAAATTTCCAACTGCCACGCAAACCGGGAGGCTGGCCGGTGAAAAATCATGCGGGTGGCGGAAAACAGCGACAACGAAACCCACACGACCAAAAATGAGACGCCATAGACACCCGCGACCGAGGCGATTTGAATGAGCGGTATCAGTTGAAATTGCGAGGCGCCGAGCGGATTCCACGGAAAACCACTGAACAGCCGCGCCCGGACCATTTCCAGCGCCACCCAGACGGCGGCACCACTCAACGACCACAATGTGCGGCTGCTCCAGGAGGTTTGTTCCGGCTCGCGAGGATCGGTCTTCGTTCGACTTCGACCCGACGGGCGCTCGCCCCACCAATTCAACAGCCAGACCCAGACCGCCGGGTATAACCCGAGATAGACGCCCAATAAAAACCAGCCGAGAATCGGGAAGCCCGTCACCGGAATCAGCAGCAGCCAGTAAAGCGACGAGAGGAAGTGAGCCAACCCGGCAACGTAACCGACACGGAAGACATCGCCACCACGTTTGCCATGGGCGGCGGCCATCATCAAGGCCGGCGCAATCCAGGCGCAACCGGCGATGCCGATTTTCGGAAACGCGGCGGTTAACAAAAGTCCGGCGCCGATGGCCAGGAGATAACCGCTGCGAACCAGGAGTTCGTTAAAAAAACTTTTCAACGTGGCGAACGGCGAATAATCCTGCGTGAACGTCGGACCAAGTTTCGTGCCTTCGGCGGCCCGTTTCAGGACGGCAGCGCTGGCATTGACGACGATGGCTTCACGCGCGCCGCGCCAGACGGCGAGATCGGCGGATGAATTGCCGGCGTAGTCAAAACCACGTTCGCCGAATTTTTCCGTGAGCGCCTTGAGTTTGTTCGCGCCGCGCAAATTGGTTTTGCCGTCGCTGCCCAGCACCTCGTCAAACAGCCCGGTGTGGTTGGCGACGGGCAGGGCCATGTCGCGGTCGGAGGCGGTGACGAGGACCAATTTCCGGCCGGCGGCCTTTTGTTCCCACAAAAAGGCCAGGAACGGGTCGTGGTAGGGCAGGGCGGCAGGATCAATCGTGACGCGCCGGACGAGCTGCCGTTTCAAGAAAGCCCGGCCGCGCGCCCACCAGAAAAGAACGGGCAGGAGCTGGAACGGATTTCGTCGCAGCAGTCGCGCCAGCGATTCCCAAAGCAAATCGGTCTTGATGAGCGTGCCGTCCAGGTCCACGCAGAGCGGGACTGGATTGGCGGGTGTATCTAGCGGTGGCGGCATGCGGTGGTATCCTGAATCCGCCGCGAAATTAGAGCAAGGCGATGAACGTGACAAGCCTGTCCGGATTGGAAGTGGTGTCCTGATTTTGTTGTAGTGTCGGCGCTATGCGCCGATTTGGTCGAGCCGCAGGCTTGACGCTAAACGAAATCAGGACATCGCTTGGCGATTGCGGCAGGAGACGACAATGACGTTGAAATGGATGGCGAACCGGTTTAAGATGGTGACATGGACGCATGTCAACCGCCTATCATACTTGCATCGGCGCAAAGAAGGTGAAATGACAATGCGAAAATACTACAATACTAGGAACCGACCCGTTTATTATGAAAATCCAATTCTTGGGAGTCCTTTGTCTTCTTTCCTGCCTCGCATTAGAGGTTGGTTGTGGAAAAAACAGCAACAAAATGGAAATCCAGTCACACAATTCCACGATTGATTCGCAGGAGGACCACCTATTTGCCTACTGCTGGTTTGTGGAGGACAACGGTGCAGGCCGCAGTGGCTACGGTGTTTTTTATACGGAAGCTGGCAGTTCGCTGGAGCCAGACGAAAGGCTTTTCCCAACTCTTGAGGACGTTCGTCATGTGCTCAAGATTCATCAGAATAAAGATGGTAGGGGCATCATTGTCATACCAAAACGTCCGGACTGGGTTCCACCGGTTTGGAAAGTTCGAGATTTGAACACAAATGAAGTGGCGCAGCTTGGGACTTTCGAGCGGGGCCGACCGTGACAGCCGCTCTTCATGCGCCTTGTGACAGTTGCCGAGCATTTTGGCCAAATCGAGACCCAGTGGAGGACTGGGGCTTCACCGTTCTTGTTCGGCGAATAACTTTAAATGGCGGTATCGGTCCTAACCCTTACATTTTTGTTGCCAACAATGTGATCAACGACGTTGATGCGCACGGACTGGATATCTGGTTTTGCACGATTCCGACTTCGAGGTTTCCACTTTATGGAGTCGGACGGCACGGATACCTTTGGGATGACAGAACAGGCACCCCTAACGACCAACGCGAATGTGGGCAGGAGAGCTGTAGCGGCAGCGGCCCACATTCCTCACACAATGGAGGGCCTGTTGGCGTAGGTGGGTGGTATAATCCCCAACCCGGCACATTTTGTATGCGCGTGGAGGGGAGCGCGGAAAAAGAACAGCAGATTATGGACGACTGCAATGCGCATATTAACAATGGCCTATGGATTCCGCTCGCGGATGACTGTCAAAGCAAGGCGCGCAGATGTCTCAAGAACAATGGCTTGAATCCACCGCCCGCACAGCGGTTCTGACAAAACCATGGATTACTTCAAGATTAAGCGCTGTTTGTGTGTCAGCTTGCTCATCTCTACAGTGGGGGGCTGCACTGGATGCGTGTCCATTTATCACGCCGGTGGCGACGACTCTCCAGACGGGAGGTATGTGATCTTCGGACATGTGCGGGGAGCGGGAGGCCGCGCGTTTGATGACGAGACTTGGAAGACGGTTTTCATCACTATCGAAACCAACACTAACGAGAAGGCGACAATTGTGACGAATTATCAAAATGGCGCGATCGTCTCGGAGACTGTCGTTGCCGTAAACGGGAAAACGGAAATGCCGTTGCAAAAGCCGTTGCTTGAAAAAAAGTATCACGTCTATGGTTCCGATGTATGTTGGGATGCAATTTGGGGAAAAGATGACAACATCACTGTTTTCCTTTATGATTATGGGCCTGGTGTTTACTGGGAAGATGCTAGAAAGAACGGCACTCCCAAGCGAGGAATACGCACATTGCACTACGTGCTTGATTCAGAATCAGGTCGGTTCCTCGAGCAATCCTTTAAATGACGAATCCAACCTCAATTTGTGACAAATGGCCAAATCGGATCCGTAAATGGGTCAGTCCCAATAATTAACAATTCATTTGACAGTCTCCCGCCAGCTTGGGCAGACTGCCGGGCGTGCCGCGCAAGTTGAGAGTGGAATATCCTGGAGCCATCCACCAAAAACGTGTCCTCACTGGCCAAGGAGAGAAATTCGCTTCGCGAAACGTGATCACTTATCATTCCGAACGCTTCAACTCCGAAAGCCTTTGCGAGCCGCGCCCGGGCCACCCAAATCCAGCACTGCGGCATGGGTTTTGATTAACCGTTAAGTGCGCGCTCCAGCAAGGCTTTTTCACGTTCGCCGTAATTTAATTTCAGTGCCTCGGTGCGGGCGGTCTCGGTCATTTTCTGCCAGGTTTTTTGCAGCGCATTGATGGTTTTGTCTGCGGCGGTTTTCGCCGCGAGATCGGCCAACTGGAATTCAAGGAAGACGAGGCAAAGCGTGTCTTCGAGCGCGCGGGCTTCGGGGTCGTCGGAAAAATGTTTCTTGAGGTTCAAGTCCTGCACCCGGCGAATCACGTCTTCCGGGTAGCCGGCTTCGCGCAAAATGTCGCCGGCTTTTTGGGCGTGAAACTTTTTGAGCGCCGCGCGCCATTGCAAATATCCGGCGCGGGTCATCGGATAAGACTGGCGCGGGATTTCCCAGCGGCACATAAACGGATTCCAACAATTCACACTTTTCCCCCGGCCCGGTTTGGAGGACTCGTTGGGAGTTGAGTTGAGAGTTGATCCGTCTTCGTTCACTACGGCGCGACGAGGGATTGAGGGATTTGAAGCTGCCGCCGAGTCATTTGTAACCGTGGATTCGGTTCATTGGTTTGGCGTCCCGTCCCGCTTGGCCGGGACGGAGCTCCGAACGGCAGCGACATTTAATCCACGCTGTGGCCCTGTTCCCGGAAACGCTGAAGCTTGTAAATCAACGCGCGCCGGCTGATGCCCAGTGCCTTGGCGGTTTCCGTGCGATTGGAGTCATGCTGTTTCAACGCCTGCAGGATGGCCTGGCGCTCGATTTCCTCCAGTTGCTGGGCGTCGCCGGCGGGTGCGGCGGCCGGCAATCCCGCGGCTTCGCGCACGCGCGCGGGCAGATGTTCCGGCAGGATCAATTCGCTGCGGGAAAGGAGCGCCGCCCGCTCCATCGCGTTGCGCAACTCACGCACATTGCCCGGCCACGGATACCGTTCCAGGCAGGCGGAAACCGTGTCTGAAAAACGCGCGCGGCCCTTGGTGAAATCCTCAACGAACCGGCCGGCCAGCGGCAGAATGTCCTCGCGCCGCTCGCGCAACGGCGGCACGTTCAGTTCCACCACGTTCAAACGGTAAAACAGGTCCTCGCGAAAACGGCCAGCCTTGACTTCATCGTCGAGAACACGATTGCTCGCGGCCAGAATGCGCACATGGGTGTGAATTTCGCGGTTTGAGCCGATGCGCTGGAAGCGCCCGTCCTGCGTCACGCGCAGCAGCTT
>DLMG01000141.1 GCA_002479245.1 Verrucomicrobia subdivision 3 bacterium UBA7542
ATCAAGAACGACACGGTCAACTATCCCACCCTGTCGTTCAAGGACCGCGTTGTGAGCGTGGCGTTGAGCCGGGCGCGGGAACTGGGTTTCGACACCGTCGCCTGCGCCTCGACCGGCAACCTGGCCAACTCCGTTGCCGCCAACGCCGCATCCGCCGGATTGAAATCCTACGTTTTCATCCCGTCGGATTTGGAGCAGGGCAAGATCATCAACTCGCTCGTCTATGGCGCGCACGTCATCGGCATCAAAGGACATTACGACGAGGTGAACCGCCTTTGCGCCGAGATCGCCGGCAAATTCAACTGGGCGTTCGTGAACGTGAACATGCGGCCATATTACGCCGAAGGTTCCAAGAGCATGGCGTATGAAATTGTCGAGCAACTCGGCTGGCGATTGCCGCAGCACACCGTTGTGCCGATGGCGTCCGGCTCGTTGCTGACGAAAATCCAAAAGGGCTACCAGGAATTTGTGAAGCTTGGCCTCGTGTCAGAAAGCGAGACGGCCATCCACGGCGCGCAAGCGACTGGTTGTTCGCCGATTTCCACCGCGCAAAAGGCGGGCCTGGATTTCTTCAGGCCGGTCAAGCCGGACACGATTGCCAAATCGCTGGCCATCGGCACACCCGCCGACGGGTTTTACGCGCTCAAAGTGATGCGCGAAACCAACGCCGCAGCCGACGACGTGACGGACGATGAAATCCGCGACGCCATCAAGCTGCTGGCGGAGACGGAAGGCATTTTTGCCGAGACCGCTGGTGGCGTGACCGTGGGCGTGGCCAGGAAACTGATTGATTCAGGCAAAATTCCGCGTGATGATTCGGCGGTGCTTTGTGTGACGGGCAACGGATTGAAGACGCTCGACGCCGTGGCCGGCCACGTCGGCAAGCCCCGTGAAATCAAGCCGAGTTTGCGCGAGTTTGAAGCGCTGATCGCGAATGAAGAGAAAGTGAATGCGTAAATTAATTTGTGCGGAAGTCCATTTACATATTTTTGTTGGCAATGTTGTTTTGCGTTTCATCTTGGGCACAAAACAACATTGTCCGTGAGGCCTCTCCGAAACTGCAAAAGTTCCTATCAGATAATCCTGTAGCTGCAAAAGTTTTTAAAAATGCAATTTCGAATGCGTTTTCCAATAGAACAGTTCGGCTGTTCTATTTCTATTCCGATGATGATTCTGAAGCACCGGCCTTTCATTTCTATCCGAATACGGCTGGCTCTCCGGACGTAATGCTTTGTATCTGTGAAAACCAACCACCGTTGGACGAATTTATTACGACTCTTTTTGAGACACTGAATTCAAGAAATGAAAACGCGTTTGAAAATTTATTTCAAGATGCATATTTAGGAACCAAATCGAGAGAGCAGTTTGCAACAGAAATTTCGCGCTTTGAATTTGAGGCTACAAAAGATACCCGTTCAATTCTCTTAACGCTGAAATTTAGGAAAAAAGAAATAAACGAATCATATTATTATCGCAAATTTATCGAATGTCCCACCAACTTTGACGGCTTTCTATCCTATTCAAGAAGAGTTTCACCACATAGAGATGCCATCACGGAGTACGAATTAAAATATGATTCATTGCGAAAAATGTATCACGAAACAAATTCAGTTTCAAATTCGCCTACAAAAAATTAGAATTTAATTTATGCCCAAAAAAGTCCGAATCCCAACGCCGCTCCGCAAGTTGACCAACAACGAGGAGCTGGTCGAAATCAACGCCGCCACCATCGGCGAGGCGATCGTCGAATTGCAGACGCGCTACCCCGGCATCCAGGAACGGCTCGTGGATGAAAAAGGCGAGGTGCGCCGTTTCGTGAACGTCTATGTGAACGAGGAAGACATCCGCTTCCTGAAAAACCGGGAAACGCCGTTGAAAGACGGCGATGAAATCAGCATCATCCCGGCGATTGCCGGCGGCTAGACACAATTCAAATATAATAGAGCGCGGCGTTCACGCCGCTTCCACTTTCAAAATGCCAAAGACTTTTTATGCCATCAGTGTGGCGACGTTGAAGCGGGCTGAAGCCCGCGCCCCGCTGTTTGATGTTTTGTAGCTAATTTTAAATCGTAAATCGTAAATCCAAAATCGTAAATTTCACCGCCATGGCTAAAATCTACAAAAAAACTCTGCCAGCGACAAAATCCACAACCCCAACCCAGCGAAGATTGTGGCTGATGTTTCCGCCCAAGCTCATCAAGAAGCCGCTCATTTGGGAGGTCGGCCACAAGTTCAAAGTCGTCACCAATATCCGTCAGGCCAGCGTCACAGACGAGATTGGCATCGTGTGTCTGGAATTGGACGGCAAGCGCAAAGACGTAAAGGCCGCCATTCAATGGCTGGAGAAACTGGGTGTCAGCGTCGAGCCGGTGGAAATCAGCGTGATTGAGAGCTGAAAATATCCCCTGGAAAACAGAACCTTCCCGCCAGAAAAACCCAAAAGCGCCAGAGGGCTGGCGCACTCCAAAACGTGACGCACACCCGAAAGTCGTTGAAATATCCGAATGGTCTTGGACTGCGGCGGCCCTCCGCCGCTTTTCAATGGAAGCGCAAATCAGCGAACTTTCCAGTGGCGATTCACCGGCCCTCCCCTTCAGTTTCCGGATTTACCTCCGCCGCTGGCGTTTGACCTTGAGTTGGGCCGCGGCTTGCACAAGCGCGGCATGAACGTGCGCGGCTTCTTCGTCGGTGATTTTTTCGGCCAGGCGCGCTTCAGCCCGCTGGCGGGCTTCCTCGGCCCTGGCTTCGTCAATGTTTTCGGCGCGAATCGCCATGTCGGTAAGAATCGCCACGCGATCGCCGGTCACCTGCACGAAGCCGTCGCCAACAGCGAGGAAGACCGTGTCCGGCCCCTTCTGTGCGACGATTTCGCCCGCGCACAGTTGCGTCATCAGCGGCACGTGCTGCGGCAGGATGCCCATCTCGCCTTCGACGCCGGTCAGCGTGACCATGTCAACGTCGTCGGAGTAAATTTTTGC
>DLMG01000159.1 GCA_002479245.1 Verrucomicrobia subdivision 3 bacterium UBA7542
AAGCCGCCGTCGGCGAATCATTTTTCATGCCGAGCGGCCATGCAGGGCGGGTGCAACGGGTTGCCCTCACCAACGCTCGACTGCCTTTGTGTTCGGAGTTCCGCCTTCAGGCGGCCGGACTACACTGTTTCGCGCTTGCCGCCTGAAGGCGGAACTCCGAACGGTAGGGGCTGGTTGCGCCCCAGCCCGCCATTCGTCGAATTGACGGTAGCGGTACAGTTTGGTGGGGCGAGGCTACCGACGAGCCGTCTCCGCTTCGCTGCTCCGAGGCCGGCTCGCGCCTTCGCGGCGACGAAGCCGCTACGGCGGCGCAGGCGCGGGTACGCTCGCCCCACCCGGAATGCAAACAGTACCATTCCCCAATTGCCCGCTTGTTTTCGGCGTGGTTCGCGTATAATTATTTGGGGCGTCCGGCATGAATCCGACTCTCATCATCGTACCGACCTACAACGAGCGGGAAAATCTCGCGCGCATGGCGCAGCGGCTGTTGTCGCTGCCGGTGCCGGTGGACCTGCTGGTGGTGGATGACAATTCCCCGGACGGCACGGGCAAAATGGCCGACGAACTGGCGGCGAAACACCCCGAAATTCACGTCCTGCATCGCGCGGAAAAGAACGGGCTGGGTCGCGCCTACATTTCCGGATTCAAATGGGCGCTGGAACACGGCTACGAATTCATCTTCGAAATGGACGGTGATTTTTCGCACAACCCGGACGACGTGCCCATGTTTATCGAAGCCACCAAGAATGCCGACCTGGTGCTCGGTTCGCGTTACAAGGACGGCATCCGCGTCATCAACTGGCCGCTGAAACGCTTGATGCTCAGCCGGGGCGCGGGCAAATACGTGAAGCTGGTCACCGGCATGCCGTTTACCGACCCGACGGGCGGTTACAAATGTTTCCGCCGCCGCGCGTTGCAAGCCATCAAGCTCGACGAGGTCCAGTCCAACGGCTACAGCTTTCAGATTGAGATGACGCACAAACTCTGGCGGCAGGGATTCCGGATCGTCGAAGTCCCGATTATTTTCACCGACCGGGCCGAAGGTCATTCCAAAATGTCCGGCCACATCGTCTGGGAAGCGCTCTGGATGGTGTGGAAGCTTTTGTGGCAAAACGGCCTGCGCCGCTGGCCGCGCAAGCGACAATCAAACAATTGCCAAACGCGCATTATCAGCTAAATTGACGGTCATGATTAGCATGATCGCCGGCACCAACCATCCGGGCAGCAACCCGCGGAAAATCGCCGCACACCTTGAAGAAATTTACGTCGAATGGCTGGGGCGTTTAAAAGCCCGGGCCAATGGCTTCACCGATTTTGTCAAGCGGTTGAAAAACGTGAAATTGCGTGGGACCAGACCGTGCGCTAAATTCCGCAAGCACAAACAAAAAAGGAAATTCATCATGAAAACAAACTGTTACGCCAGCCTGCTGGTCGCCGGTTCCATCCTCTTTTCCGCCGCAACCACCTTTGCCGTCATTCCCAAGGCCGGCGACACCGCGCCGCTGTTCACCGGCCAGGACCAGGATGGCAAGGTCGTCAAATTAAAAAGCTTCATCGGCAAAAAAATCGTCCTCCTCTATTTTTATCCGAAAGACAACACCCCGGGCTGCACGAAGGAAGCGTGCGGTTTCCGCGATCGCATGAGCGGGTTGCAAACAAACAACGTTGAAGTCATCGGCGTCAGCTTTGATTCCGCCGAGAGCCACAAAAAGTTCATTGCTGATTAC
The DNA here is from genome assembly GCA_002479245.1 of Verrucomicrobia subdivision 3 bacterium UBA7542. GTDB lineage: Bacteria > Verrucomicrobiota > Verrucomicrobiia > Limisphaerales > UBA11358 > UBA11358. Next base: position 1,728 of record DLMG01000159.1, read on the forward strand.
AAGTTGAATTTCCGCCTGCTGTCCGATCCCGACGGCAAAATCGTTGACTCTTACGGCGTGCAGGTGGTGGGCCGAAAAATGGCGCGCCGGGTCAGCTTCCTCATCGGCCTGGACGGCAAGATTGTTCACGTCACCGACTCGGGCAATCCCGACCTCCACTTCAACGAAATGAAGGACGCCATCGCCGGATTGAAAAAGAAGTGAATTGGGCGCAGGTTTAAGAAATTGGTGGGGCGAGCGCCTGTCGAGCCGTAGCTTGGCGAAGGCTGATCCCCGCGAGCCGATAAACCCATGAATTTGCGGTTCGCCGGGAGTCTTGCCCCACCGATGCAGTCGCTGCTTCAAAGTCCCCGCTCGTCAAAATTGCAATCCGCGTTTAGATTTGCCGTGTGCAGTCGTGGATGAAAAGCGGCATGGTCACGCGGGCGCGGGATTTTCTTCACCGCCACTGGCGGCGCGCGCTGCGCTGGCGCGAAAAACTGGTCCTGCGGGAAGAAGCATTCCACCTCGTGCTGGCCGGGCTGGTTGGCGTCATTGGCGGTCTGGTAAACCTGTTTTTCTTCTACGCGGTCCATCTGATTCAGCCGGGCGACCCGGTGGAAGTCGTGGGACGATTGAACGATTGGGAACGCATTCTGGTTCCGACCCTGGGCGGCCTGGCGGCGGGACTGGTCTTGCATTGGGGCTTGCGGTTTGTCGGCCCGCAAGGTTCGACCAACCTGCTTGAAGTGGTCGTCGCCGGCGACGGCCGGCTGCCATTCCGCACGGAACTGGTGAAAACCGTTTCGGCCATCATCAGCATCGCCACCGGCGCCTCCATCGGGCGGGAAGGCGGCATCACGCAACTGGCGGCGACGCTGTCGTCGAAGCTCGGCCAGATCGCGAAATGGCCGCCGTACCGGTTGCGGCTGCTGGTTGGCTGCGGCGCGGCGTCCGGCATCGCGGCGGCTTACAACGCGCCGATTGCAGGCGCCGTGTTCGCATCGCTGATCGTGCTGGGAAATTTTTCGATGAACCTCTTTGCGCCGCTGGTTTTTTCATCGGTCATCGCGGCGATGGTGTCACGCAGTTTTTTCGGCATTGAGCCGTGGTATAAAATCCCGCCGTTTCCCGCCGCCACGCTGCCGCAACTGCTGTGGTTTGTGCTGCTGGGCGTGCTTTGCGGCGTGGTGGGCGCGCTGTTTCTGAAATTGCTGCGCATGGGTGAACAACAGTTTCGCAAGCTCAACTGGCCGGTTTATCTCCGGCTGACGCTGGCCGGCTTGATGGTGGGCGTCATCGCCATCGGTTTTCCCGGCGTCTGCGGCAATGGCTATTCCGTGACCAATGACATTTTGCACGAAAAATTCCTGACTGAGGCAAACCCGCTCCTGTGGCTGGCTGGATTGCTGGTGGCAAAATGGGTGGCAACGGCGGCGACGGTCGGCGCCGGCACGGTGGGAGGCGTGTTCACGCCGACGTTGTTCGTCGGCGCAAGCGCCGGCGCGCTGTTCGGCACGGCGCTGCATCAATTTTGGGGTTCAGCAGCGGGCATGCCGGCGGGCGCGTTCGCGCTGGTGGGCATGGGCGCGGTGCTGGCGGCGACAACCCGGTCGCCATTGCTGGCAATGATTTTGATTTTTGAATTGTCCCTGGATTACTCGCTCGTGCCGCC
>DLMG01000088.1:0-2220 GCA_002479245.1 Verrucomicrobia subdivision 3 bacterium UBA7542
CGATTTCAACGATGCACAACCGGCAGCCGCCCCACGGGGTCAGCCCCTTCAGATAGCACAGCGTCGGGATGTAAATGTCGTTGGCGCGGGCGATTTCCAGGATGGTTTGTCCCGGTTCGCCGGTGCAGACCTTGCCGTTGATGGTGAGGGAAATTTTCTTGGTAGCAGTCATGGTTTCACTCCGCATCAATGTGATTTGGCTCCGTTGCCGCTGGTTTTGATGTCGCAACGCAGACAGCGGAAGCATTCTGCCTTGGCCTGCCATTCGGTGAAGGTGGGTGACACCTCCACGTTGCCGCGCCGCTGCGCGGGGGCAATGAGCCGCGCCGGGTTGCGCGGCCCGCCCTGGGATGGCGGCGGGATGGTGTGGTCGTAATCAAACTTCGGCCACAACTCCTCGAAGCGGTCCAGCCCGGTCAACTGCCGGTCAATCATCTTCGCGGCCTTCTTGCCGGCCCCCATCGTGGTGGAGACGTTGGCGGCGCCGGTGACATAATCGCCGCCGGCATAAATTTTCGGGTTGCTGGTCTGCAGCGTCCACGGGTCCACCTTGAGTGAACCCCACGAGGTCGTGGCCAGACCGAGCGTCTTGGTCAACTGGCCTTCTGGTTTCTCGCCGATGGCCTTGATGATGGTGTCGCAAGGGACCACATACTTGTCCTCGGTCAGGACCGGGGCGCGGCGTCCACGGGCGTCGTATTTGCCGGGAACGGTCTTGGCGACTTCCAAGCCGGTGATTTTGCCGTTGTTGACGGTGATGACGCGCAACGGCGCGGCCATGGTGATGAGCTTGACGCCCTCATCGAGCGCCTGCTCGATTTCGTCCGGGATTGCCGGCATGTCCTCGCGCGACCGCCGATAGACGATGGTCACGTCGGCGCCCAGCCGCTTGGCGGTGCGCGCCGCGTCAATCGCCGAGTTGCCGCCACCGATGACGGAGACCTTCGGGCCGAGGGCCGGTTTTCTGCCAAATGCGGCATCGTTGAGGAATGACAATGAAGACAGCAAACCTTTTGCGTTGTCGCCCTGAACACCGAGCGCCTGTTCTTCCCAGGTGCCGAGCGCAAGGAAGACGGCGTCGTTGTCTTTGGCGAGCTTGTCGAGTTGCAGCGTTTTGCCGAGTTCGGCCTTGAACTTGAACTGGAAGCCCGCGCTGCGGATGAAGGCCAGTTCCTTGTCCACGATTTTCTTGGGCAGGCGATACTCGGGCAGCGCGTAGCGGAGCAGGCCGCCGGCGTTTGGCGCCCGGTCGTACACGGTGACCTTGTGGCCGAGCAGGGCGAGATAGAACGCCGCGCTCAAACCCGCCGGACCGGCGCCGACCACGGCGATTTTTTTGCCGGTGGCGGCCTGTTTGCGTTTGAGGATGCGCTGCAACACCCGTTTGGCGCCGCCGCTTTCATACATCACGTCGCCGATGTACCGGTGCGTTTCGCGCATGTTGACGGAGGCGTCCACACCGGCCCGCCGGCAGCGGAGTTCGCACGGGTGCTGGCACACGCGGCCCGTTGTCGAGGGCAGCGGATTGTCCATCACCACCTGTTCAAAGGCGTCATCAATCCGGTCCTCCTTCAACAACTGGAGAAAGCCGGGGATGTTCATGTTTAATGGGCAGGTGTTTTCGCACGGCGAAAGCTGTAGATTGCCGCACAGGCCGGCCACGCAACGGTGTTCGCGGATGTGCTGCTCGTATTCGTGCCGGAAATATTTCAGCGTCGTCAGCACCGGGTTCGGCGCGGTCTGGCCGAGGCCGCAGAGACTGGCGTCGCGGACGACATTGCACAGGTCCTCGAGCTTGTCGAGGTCGGCGAGTTCGCCTTCGCCACGGGTGATTTTCTCCAGCAGATTCAGCATCTGCTTGGTGCCGACGCGGCAGGGCGGGCATTTGCCGCAGGATTCGTCGCAGCAAAATTCAAGGAAGAACCGGGCAACATCCACCATGCAGGAATCCTCGTCCATGATGACCATGCCGCCGGAACCCATGATGGAGCCGAGTTTCTGAAGCGTTTCGTACTCGACCGGTGTGTCGAGGTGCTGCGCGGGGATGACGCCACCGGAAGGACCACCGCTCTGGACAGCCTTGAATTGTTTGCCGTTGGGGACGCCGCCGCCGATTTCGTAAATAATGTCGCGCAACGGCGTGCCGAACGGGACTTCAACCAGCCCGGTGTTCTTGATCTTGCCGGCGAGCGCGAAGACCTTGGTGCCCTTGGTCTTCTC
>DLMG01000088.1:2343-2945 GCA_002479245.1 Verrucomicrobia subdivision 3 bacterium UBA7542
TCGACGTTGTTGATGTTGGTGGGTTTGCCCCAAAGACCGCGCTGGGCCGGGAAGGGCGGACGCGGCATCGGCTGGCCGCGGCGGCCTTCGATGGAACGCATGAGCGCGGTTTCCTCGCCGCACACGAACGCGCCGGCGCCGATGCGGAGTTCGAGGTCGAAATCAAATCCCTTCTCAAAAAGGTTTTCGCCGAGCAACCCGTTTTTGTAGGCCTGCTCGATGGCGATCTGGAGGCGCTTGATGGCGAGCGGATACTCGGCGCGGATGTAGATGAACCCGCGGTTGGCGCCCATGGCGTAACCGCCGATGGCCATGCCTTCCATGACGCGGTGGGGATCGCCTTCGAGGACGGCGCGGTTCATGAACGCGCCCGGATCGCCCTCATCGGCGTTGCAAATGATATACTTGGGTTTGACCGGCACCCTGACCATCAACTCCCACTTCACGCCGGTGGGGAAACCCGCGCCGCCGCGACCGCGCAGGCCGCTGGCCTTGATTTCGGCGATGACCTGCTCGGGCGTCATCCCGGTGAGGATTTTGCCGAGGGCGGCGTAGCCGTCGCGGGCGACGTATTCCTCGATTTTCTCGGCGTCAATCACGCC
>DLMG01000021.1 GCA_002479245.1 Verrucomicrobia subdivision 3 bacterium UBA7542
GTCTGGACCGTGATGACCGGCTGCCTTTTCCTGAAGACGGCCACCGCGATCAGGGTAACGAGCACCAGCCCGATGACTGAAAAGATGATAATCTTCCGGCGTTTTTTGGAGTTTGCCATGCTTTTTTGTATTAAGACAGCTTGGACATGAATTCGTTTCGGAAAATTAAACCTAACCGGAGGAACATGGCTAAAGCGCCCATTGTCCCAATCCGATGCCGATGAGCAATAATTCAATCAGCACCCAAAAGCCGAAAACGACCGTTGCCGTTTTTACCGCCGGTGTGCCTGAAAGTTTCGCCAGCCCGATGGCCAGCACGCCCGCGTGCCAGAGATTGATTCCATTGACCGCCCCCAGCAGGAGATGGCCACGATTTGTGGGATCAAAATCACCCACCAACAACGCCAGGCTTGGCCCGGCGTAAAGCCGGCCCAGGATTACGGCCAGCAGGGTGGTGATCACCATGCCGAGGGCGGAAATGATGGAGGACAACCCGGCAACCTCCATGGCCTTCCGGTAGTCAAATTGGGTTTTGAGCAACCATCGCCCCGCCAGCCACAACACCAGGGCCCAGCCGAAAATCGAGGCGAAGCCATAGATGACGATGCTAATGCTGCCGAAGATGGCCAGCATCGTCGGTCCCATGAACTTTTCCATCACCTGCAACGCCTGGTCTTCCTGGGCCTGGGTGATTTTGCCTTGTTGCACCTGTTTGTCCAATGCCTTGACCTGTTGGTCGCGAACGGTTTGTTGAATGGCGGGCTGGGCGAACATGATGCACACGGAAATCATTCCGATCACGGCAAAGATCAGCACGGGAACGAGCCAATTGGCGACGGATGGCGGGGTGGCTTTGATTCCGGCAAAAACTTCGCCCGGCGCGGCCACGACATTCATCAACCGTCCGGGCAGCGAAGTTGCCGGCGTTGGCGGCGCGGCTGGCGGCGGCGCAGGTGTTGGCGACATTGGTTCCATGTTTTTTAATGAGGTCTTATCCACTACTTAGGCAAAAACCAGCCAAAGTTACAAGAAAAGTCGGTGTTTTTTTGTGGATTGAAATTGTCCAGCCGGAAGCAAATCCCGCCGGTGGCGGAAGCCGGCCGGCCATCAATCATCATCCACCGCTTTCACCGCCCAGTCCGGATAAGGGCTTTGCGAACCTTTTGTCGCGCGCCAGAGAATATGGTTGAACAAATCTTCCGGGCACTGGTCCTCCTTGTCGAGCGGCAGGCGCGCAGAGACATAAGCGTCTTTGCGCAAGAGCGGGTCGGAAATGAGTTTGGGCAGCCGGTTCATTTCGTCCAACGGCACGTTGTTCGTCACTGCCATGAACGGCGTGAAATCCGGTCCCGCACCGGGCGGGATAAAACAATCGAACATCGGTGTGGCCGTCGCGTCCATCTGGTTCATCGGCGGCAGACCGAGCATGAGTTCCATCGTGCGCAACAGGCTGGTCTGGTTGTATTGCGTGTGAACAACCGCGCCGCGTTTGGTGTAAGCGCTCGCCACGTAAGCCGTCGTGCGATAGCCGCTCACGTGGTCCCAGCCGCTCTGCGGGTCGTCCTCGATGGCGAAGATGCAGGTATTCGTCCAGAATTTTGAATGGCTGACGGCCTCGACGATTTGGCCGAACGCCAGATCGTTGTCGGCGACCTGCGCCTCGGGCGTGGGCGAGCGGGCCCTCGTCCCGCTGGTGTGGTCGTCGGGCAGCCAGACGATGACGAGGTTTGGCAGATTGTCCGCCGCTTCAAACTGCTTCAGGTCCTTGATGAATTGCGCGCCACGGAAAATGTCCGGCACGTCCAGGTCCCAGCCGATGGTGTTCGTCATGGTGTAAGGCCGCAGCGCCTCGATGTCCGGCTCTTCCGTCAACGCGATTTCGTCCGCGCCGTTCACAAAATTGCTGTAACAATCGAGGAAGCCCGGCTTGCCCTTGTGCGAGGAATCCTTCCATTGCTTTTTGTCGGAGGTGAACTCGCCGAAGTCGCAGACCGTCCGGCCGTGCGCGAGGGCGTCGTTCCAGATGAAACCCGCCGGCGAATAGGCCAGCGCGTCCGCCGTGTCCGGGCCGCCGCCGCCGCTCGGATAGCTGCGCGGCCAGCCGGCGAACTCGCGCTCCAGGTAATCGGTCGCGATGCCGCTGTCGGTCCAGTTGTGGCCGTCGGCGCTCAAGACGCTGCAGCAATAGGTGTTGTCCAGCAGCGCGAAATCGCGGACGAGCTTGTGTTGATTTGGCGTGACGCGCCCGCCAAACACGCACAAGTCCGCGTCGCCGTTGCCTTCCGTCACGTCGCCGAGAACTTGATCGTAACTGCGGTTTTCCTTGATGATGTAAATGACGTGCTGGAAGACGCTGGGTTCGCCGACGCGTTCGGGCACGGGCTGGGCGGGCCGGTTTTCGCGCGGCGGCAATTTCGCCTGTGCCAGCAGCGGATAACGCAAATCCGCCAGCGCTCTTTGCGTCAACGTCGCCAGTTCCTTTGCCGACGGCACCCGCACCAGCGAGAGCGAGCCGGCGTATTGCTTGGTGTTGAACCCCGGACCGTGGCCGAATCCCGTTCGCGGCTTTTCCATTTTTGTGCCGATGTTTTTGACGTTCGCGACATAAATTTTCCCCTGCTTTGCATCAAACGCAATCGCGCCGGGAAACCAACCGGCGGGAATCAAGCCGAGCAATTTCGATTTGCCCGGTTTGAATTGGAAAACGGCGACGGCGTTTTGCGTGCCGTTGCAAACAAAAAGCGTTTTGCCCGACTGGTCGAACGCGAGCGCGTCCGGCTGCGCGCCGAAGAAATCGCCCGGATTCTGCCGCGCGCAAATCGTCTCGACGATTTTGTCCGTGCGCGTGTCAATGACGCTCAACGTGTCGCTCCCCGCATTGGCGACGACGAGGAATTTTCCGTTCGGCGAAAGCGCCGTCGCGCAGGCGTGCCGGCCGGTGAGAATATCTTGGATTGGGTGGGGCGAGGCTGCTGACGAGCCGGTGTTACTGCGGCTCGCGGGGACGCTCGCCCCACCTGCTACTGCCAAATCAATCACTGACACCGAACCTTCGCTGGCAATGGAGCGGTCGTCCACGCGAACTTTTGTTCCTTGTCCCGCCGGGCCGACGACGCTGTTGGCGTCCGGCCGGCGCCCGCCCCAGTTGCTCACGTAAATTTTTTTGCCGGCGGGAACCACGTCGAACGGCGCGATGCCCACGTCCCAAGTCCGCAAAACTTTCCCGGTCGCGGCGTCCAGTTCAACGAGACGATTGGAAAGATTGAGCGCGACGTAGATTCTTTTGCCGTCGCGTGAAACGGCGATGCCGGCGGGAATTTCCGCCGCGCGCAAGGGCGCGTTGGCCGGCGGCAGAGCAAATGAAAACAGCGGTGAAACTTTTTGGTCCTTGCCGACGCCAAAGACCTTGATGTCGCCGTTGACATTCGAGAGATAAATGCGCGAGCCATCCGGCGAGAAGGCGAGACCGGTGAAACTCAATTGCGCCCTTTCGTCCGGGTTGAGAATTTCCTTGGCCGTCGGCGCCGGTTCCTGCGCTCCGCCGGACGGGAAAGCAACGCGCTGCAAAATTTTTCCGGTCGCCGGCTCGACGACGACCAGTTCATGCGTCAGCCCGGCAGTCACGAGCATTTTGCCGTCGGGACTCAACGCCAGCGCGTTTGGCCGGATGCCCGGCAGTTCGACCTGCGTTCCGGCGGGCGTGACGAGTTGGTTGGCCGGCGTGACAAGGCCGTTCGTGCCGCGGCCAACGATTTCGGTCGTGGCGTCAAAATTTTCCGGCGAAACGGCCGCTCGCGCCGCCGTTAGGGCGAAGGCAACCAGCAGGCAATGGATGGAGATTTTCAATTTCATTCCCGCTTAAAATGACAATAAAACCCGGCCACTGGCAAGTTACATGATGGTAGAATTCCGTCTAGAGCGATTTAAATAATCTCGTAGCCGCGAACGTCAGTTCGCGCCATAATTATCCTCTGTTAATCAATTTGCGCCGACTGACGTCGGCGGCTACATATTTTTTGAAAAAGCTCTAAAGTAGCAGCCGACGCCTGCTGGGTCGTAGCACTTGGTGCGAAGACTGGTGAGGCGGCTCATTCTCAATTGCGGAATTTGGAGTGAGGAGTGCGGAATGGAAATCAGAGCCTCGTTACCTCGGCTCCTGCGAGATTTACGCCACCGCCGGATCGAGCCGTTTGTCCGGTACCAGATAATTGCGGACGTAGTCGGTCACGGCGTCTTCGAGGGAAGTGACGGGCGCGGTGTAACCGGCGGCGCGCAACCGCACCAGGTTTGCCTGGGTGAAATACTGGTATTTGTCGCGGATGGCTTCCGGCATCTCGATGAATTCAATCTTCGGCTTGCGTTTCAACGCGACAAAAACGGCACGCGCCAGGTCCAGCCATGTCCGCGCCTTGCCGCTGCCGATGTTGAACAGGCCGCCGGCCCTTTTGCTGGCGGCCAGATGCAAGGTCATTGCCACGGCGTC
>DLMG01000113.1 GCA_002479245.1 Verrucomicrobia subdivision 3 bacterium UBA7542
CGGAAAAATTTCGTCATCGTGGACGCCGCGATGAACGATTTGATTCGTCCGGCGTTTTACGACGCCTATCACGAAATCGTGCCGCTCACCCGCAAAAATGGCGTGCAAATTTCTTCCGATGTGGTCGGGCCGATTTGCGAATCCAGTGACTTTTTTTGCAAAGACCGCCCGTTGCCAAAAGCCGGCGAGGGCGATTATCTCGCGCTCTTGAGCGCAGGCGCGTACGGTTTTGCCCAGGCGTCCAATTACAACACGCGCCCGCTGGCCGCCGAGATTCTGGTGAACGGCAGGCGCGCCGCCGTTGCGCGCGAACGCCAGCCAGTGAAAGAAATCTGGTCAGGCGAAGAAGTTGTGGCATGGTTGAGGTAGAGTTGTGAACAACGAATATTCCATTGCGGCGCACTGGCCGGGCGGTTTCGATGAAGCCGGCCTGCGGCAGTGGGCGGAGAATTTGCGCGCCCAACTCCTCGCCCCGCAGGTTTCACTCGGCCTCGTTTTCATGTCGCCGAAATTTTTCCCGTTCGCCAGGCAGACGCTGGAAATTTTGCGCGTTCACGCCCGGATTCCGTTGCTCGCGGGCTGTTCGAGCACCGGGCTGATTGCCGGCACTCAGGAAATTGAGGACGCGACCGGGTTTGTGCTCGCGCTTTACTCGTTGCCCGGCGCGGAGTTGAAAGATTTTCGTTTCACGCAGAATCAGGTCGAGGAGGCCAACGGCCCCGCCTACTGGCACCTGGAGGCCGGTGTCGAACCGGCGCACACCAATGGCTGGCTCGTTTTCATTGACCCGTTCCATCTCGACGCGGAAAGCTGGATTCGTTCATGGAACGAGGCCTATGCGCCGCTGCCCGCGCTCGGCGGTCTGGCCGGCGGCATTTTCAACCAGCAAACGACGCAGGTCTATTTGAACGGCGACGTGTTTGAGGACGGCGGCGTGGCGATTTCTGTCGGCGGCAACGTGCAACTGACCGGCGTCATTTCACAGGGTTGCACCCCCATCGGCGAAACGTGGACGCTCACCCGCGTGGAAAAAAATTTGATTCATCACATCGGCAACCGGCCCGCCTACGCGGTGCTCGCCGAAACCTTTCAAAAACTTCCGCCCGAGGAACAGCGCAAGGCGCAGGGCAACCTGTTCATCGGCTTTGTCGTCAACGAATACCTCGAAGATTTCCATCGCGGCGATTTTCTGGTGCGCAACCTCATCGGTGGCGACCCGCAGTCCGGCGTGCTGGCCGTCGGCACGTTGCCGCGCGCGGGGCAAACCATGCAATTCCAGCGGCGCGACGCCGTCGCGGCGACCGAGGACATGAACGAACTGCTCGCGCGCGCGAAAAAACAAATTGGGGGCGCGCCGATTTACGGCGGCTGCCTCTGCTGTTGCAACGGCCGCGGGAAGCACTTGTTTGGCTGCGCGAACCACGATGTCGAACTCGTGCAGGAACGGCTCGGCCCGCTCGGACTCTCGGGGTTTTTCTGCAACGGCGAAATTGGGCCCGTCGGCGAAAAGAACTTTCTCCACGGCTACACCGCGTCGCTCGCGCTGTTTGTGAAAAAACAGCCGTAGTCGGAAACCTGGTGAATTCCCTATGGCGAAGGGATGAGATTATCGCGGAACGGCCGGCCCGACTGGAAGCACTCCAGCAAATTCTCCGCCCGGCCAACCGCGGCTTCGTTGCCCGTCGTCCGGGCCAGGGCAAGTGCCTCCTGCGCCGCGCTGATAGCCTTGGGAAATCTCCCGGTTTCGGCATACGCAGCAGCCAAAGTGTCGAGCAACTCCGGGTTCCTATGGATGGCCACAGCACAGGCATGTTCAGCCAGTCGCACCGCTTCCGGCCCGTTGCGCACGGTTACATCAGGATGGGTGGCCAGGAACCACGCCAGTCCGTTGAGCGCCGACGGCCAATCAGGCGCCAATCGCACAGCTTCCTGAATATGCTGCAAACCATTCGGAGTGTTTCCAAGGTAAAGGAGAGCCCGACCGAAGATTAAATGCACATCCGCCCAAGCAGGCTTGAGCAACAGTGCATACGCAAACTGGTTGGTGGCGCTTGCGAAATCGCCCACCCTTGCCAGTGCCAGTCCCAGCGCGTAATGCAGCTCCGGATTGGTCGGACTCACAGCCAGCCCATTGCGGGCAGCGTTGATGGCCTCATCGGCGTGCCCCAATCCAAGCAAACGGCCCGCCAAAAATTGATAGGCAGATAGATTCTCCGGCCCCAATTCCACCGCGCGGCGGCCTTCGGCAATCGCACGCTCCTGTTGACCCTGCCGGGCCAGAATCGTACTCAACACACGATGGCAGGCGCTGTCCGTTGGTCCCAATTCCACGGCCTGTTCGGCTTGCTGCAACGCCGCGGCCGTTTGATCGAAATCGTTCAAAGTCGATGCCAGGGATCGCCTGGCCAGTACATTGGAAGGACCAATATCAACCGCCCTGGCAAACTCCGATAGGGCGGCGTTAGTCCTGCCACTTGAATCAAGCATAGTCCCGAGATATACGTGCGTGGATACAGAGTTGCTGCGAATCCACATGGCCGTGAAGCTATTCATGGCCCACACCAGCAGGATTGTGCCGAGCACAAATTGCAGCGGTTTCCGGCCGCGTGTCAGGACATTCCAGCCGGCCCCACAGAAAAAACACAGTGGCACGAGTGCGCATAAACCGTAAAAAGATTTAACCGACGAGTAATAGGGAACTTTTAGATTGTGGTAAACGAGTCCGACCCACACGGCGAAAGCCAGGCCCAGCAGTACAAACCGGTCGGGACCCCCTTCACGGACCAGCTTCACGGCGGATGTTGCTGCTCCTACTAGAATAAGGACCGTCGGTAACACGGCCAGAAAGTATCCCGCGCACATCAAATCATAGTTCCATGGCGGTCGAGCCACCAAAGTCGACGCCCCACCGCACAAGCCGTCGCCCCACATCGTGGAATAAATCCCGTCCAGGAACGACGCGGTGCAACTGAACAAGGGATGGAGCAGGCTTTCTCCAAAGCGACCAAAGCTGGCTGCCACATGATATCCGTCATCCTGCCACCAGGCAAATCCCGATGCCGGATCCCATCCCCCAATGACGACACTTCCCGTTTGTTTCCATAGGCGGACGTAATGCCAGCCGGAAACCAGGGTTGCCACCCCCAGCATGCTGCCGAGTTTCTTTAATCCAGTGCCCGCCCGGTCGCGCCGGGCGAAGACCTGTCCTGCCAGAGCGCCGACGATGAACGGTATCGCAACGACAGCCGTGAATTTCGTGAGCACCGCTGCGCCGATGACAAACCCAAGCATGCTGAAACTGGCGTATGAATTTGTCCCGGTTTTCAGAATCCGCAGGCACAGATAGACCGAGACGGAAACCAGCAGTGCCGCGGAAGTCTCGTTGGTGACGTAATGCGAGAGGTAAAGGTTCATCGGCAAAAAAGCCGCCAGCACCAGTCCCACCAATTGTCGGCCAAATTGTCTGGGGAAGAGCAGGCGCAGGCTCAGAAAAACCAGCGCGACATGCACGATGCCAAAAAGCATCGTGAGCAGGCGCAGTACGGTGCTGGCTGCTGCATCAGTCACAGAGAGATCGAACAGCGAAAGCGTGGTCGCGGAAATTACGTAATAGAGAGGAGGCTGAAACATCTCCCAGCCTTCGTTCGGCAAAGGCAGTGCCCCATGTGTTTGGATATATTTGATGTAATCAATATGAGGACGTGCATCAAAGCCGGTGTCCAGCGACAGCAATCTCGTGTTGTTGCAGAACAGCGCCACCCAGAACGCAGCAACTATAGTCAGCAGGGCCGTCGCTTCCCAGCGAGACAACCCGGCAACCGTGACGGTATTGGGTGGCCGGGTGCGACGGAGCCACCACCATCCCGCCGCGCAGATGGCCAGTGATAACCCCCAAAAAACCACCCAAATCGGCCAGACGACAGCCAAGGCGGCGAGTGTTCCCTCGCCTCCGGCCATGGGATTGCCTCGGCCTGGTATTTTCGGCTTCGTGGCCAGAGCGGCACGGCGCCACGCGGAACCCACAAATGATGTCTCCCAAGTCTGGTCGCTCCGCAAGGTGAGTTGGTCTGTCACCAACTCCAGCCAAAGTGCCGGTGGCCCATCGTCGTTGAAAACCCTGGCCTCAATCGTATTTGTACCGGCGCGCAGATGGGTAAGTATATCCGCACTTGAAAGATCCTTCCAGTTGCGGCTTGTGCCAATGTCTACCGGCCTGCCGTTGATTTTCAACTGAACGCGTTTGGCCGCACGCACACTCAATCGTGCTGCTCGCGGCTGGCCATCCAGCGTGAACTCGCGTTCAAAAACAGCGTCCAGATCAGTGACGCGATGAATCTTTATATCCGAGGCGGATGGAAAAAGAATCCATTCTGCCCGCCCGTCACCAGGCAGGAAGGCAATTTTCGGATCGCGAAAGCACAACCACGTCAACGACCCAACCATCATGCCAATCAATATGATGGCCAGAGCTGCTCGGTGTGGGATTTTTAGTTGGAGCAACACACCCGTTCCACATCCGATTGCTGGTTTGAGATTTTCAAGCCTGATTCACCAGTTTTACACGCAACTTTAGTTGGACATATTCACCCGATCAAAGCAAGTCCCCAGAATCCTCGGAGTTGATGGCTTGGCGTGAGATGCTGTTTTGAATTTGGATTGAAACGCGGTTGGGAATAATTCGCCATTGCTTTTGCCCGCTGGCACGTCATGCTCCAAACGGAATGTCCCCGGAGGAACCATTATCCGAGACGAATCGCCCCGCGCAACCCCGGGAACCGGGCGGCGGACGCCGTCGCGGACATCGCGGCGGACGCGGACGGCGTCGCCCCGCGCCATCCGTTCCAGTTGCGGAGCAACCGGCGCCGGCTGAATCACTGACACCGCAAGTCGCCCCATCCGCCAGCACGCCCGAAACCCCGGCACGGCCCGCGCTGCCGAGGCAAAAATTTCAACCCGCTGTTCCCGCGCCTCGCGCCGCCAAGCCGGACGGTTCAGCCATCAGCCAGGCTGTAAACGAAGTGACACAGGTCGTCGAATCGCTGAAAGAGGCGCTCAATCAAATGGAGGATGTTTTGGAACTCGTCGAACATGCTGAGCGGCAAAAGCTCGGCGACGAACGCGAGATTGATTCCCTGCGCCAGTTGCTGCGCCAGTTGCAACATCCGAGAAGCGGCCGGGGCGAGCGACGCGAACACGACGTTTGAAGCGATTCTGCCGTTCTTCCCGGTTCCAAACGTGAACGGTTATGCTTGATTCCGTTGCGTGGGCAAAGATAATCTTTCTCCCGATCACCATGAATTTTATCCGTCATTCCGCCAAATTGTTTCTTATCCTCCCGGTCGCCTGCATTTTAATTGGCTTCAGCGTGACCCCGTTGAATGCCGCTGACACCAGCCTTTCGCAGTTGGAACAGCGCGTGACCCGGATTGAAGCGCTCCAGCCGTCCGTATCATCACCCGTCAACACCGGCGACAATGCGTGGGTGCTGGTGAGTTCCGCGCTGGTGCTGATGATGACGGCGCCGGGGTTGATTTTGTTTTACGGCGGGCTGGTGCGCAGCAAGAACGTGCTCGGCACGATGATGCACAGCCTGATTCTCATGGCGCTGGTGTCGGCGCTCTGGATGGTGTTCGGCTACAGCATGGCGTTCGCGCCGGGCAACGGATTTGTCGGAAATCCGCTCAC
>DLMG01000293.1 GCA_002479245.1 Verrucomicrobia subdivision 3 bacterium UBA7542
GCCTTCGGCATGGGCATCAACAAGCCGAACGTCCGCTTCGTCCTGCACTACGATCTGCCGAAAAACATCGAGGGTTATTACCAGGAAACCGGCCGCGCGGGCCGCGATGGTCTGCCGGGTGATTGCGTGCTGCTCTTCAGCGCGGGTGACGTGATCAAGCAAACGCGGTTCATTGACGAAAAGCCGGACCCGAAGGAACAACAGATTGCGCGCGAACAATTGCAGAAGATGGTGCATTACGCGGAATGCTCGGGTTGCCGGAGACGGGAATTGCTGGCGTATTTCGGCGAGGATTGGAGCGCCGGCCTCCGGCACGGCGAGACCGCACAATCGCATCATGCCGTGCCGGAGGCCGGCATTCCAAACTGCGGCGCGTGCGACAACTGCCTTTCACCGCGCGCCACTTTTGACGGCACGATTGCCGCGCAAAAATTTCTCTCCTGCGTTTATCGCATCCGCGAGAAAACCCGGTTTGGTGTCGGTTTGAACCACGTCATCGAGGTCCTGACCGGCGCGGACACGGAGAAGGTTCGCAAGTGGAATCACGAGCAACTCTCGACCTACGGCATCGGCAGTGAACACAGCCGGCCGGAATGGGCGGCCATTGGCCGGGAGTTGATCCGGCTGGGCCATTTGCGGCAAACGTCCGGGAAATTCAGCGTGCTGGAGTTGACAAATGACGGGCTGGCCGCGCTCAAGCAACGCCGGAAAGTGACCCTGACCAAACCCGTGACTGCGCCGGAATCGAAAGTGCATCGCGCGGGCGAAATCGCGTGCGACGAGGTGTTGTTCGACCGCTTGCGCAAACTTCGCAGGCAACTGGCTGACGAGCGCAACGTGCCGGCTTACATCGTTTTCTCCGACGTGGCGCTGCGGCAGATGGCCCGTGATTATCCGGAACGCGAGCCCGAGTTTGCGCGCATCAGCGGCGTGGGCGAAAAGAAACTGCGCGAATTTGGCGATGCATTTCTCGCCGAAATCGCCACCTATTTGCAAACCAATCCGCGCCAGATTTTTGCCGACGATTCATTCGCCGCGCCGCCCGGGCGCAGGTGAGGTAGGGCGGGCACTCCGTTGCCCGCCGCTCGTACGCATACCAAAAACGGCGAAGGCGGAAGGGGACACGAATTCCTAAAATCATTTCGGGATGGATAAGCCTGGCGGATGAAATTTATGTTTTACACCCGCCCTCACCTTTTATCCTCTCCCCCAGGAGAGGAAATAGCTGCTGGCCGGTTTTGGTTTGCGGATGATTGTCCGGCAAATCCAGTTGCACGTATTTTCAAAGGAACGGCAGACGATTCTCCTTCTCCTTGGGGAGAAGGCCGGGATGAGGGAGGATGTGAAACAAAAATGAACTCGTCGCGCCGAAATCAGATGAATGCGATGTTCTACTTTTTCTCTCCCGGACGCGGCGGTGGCGGATTGGTTTTTTCAAAGTTCAGGGATGCCGAGTTGATGCAATAGCGCAAGCCGGTGGGTTTCGGGCCGTCGTCGAAAACGTGGCCGAGATGACTGCCGCAATGCGCGCAAATCACTTCCGTGCGGTGCATTCCCAGACTGTCATCCTCGCGCAGGATTACTTTTTTCTCCGCGGCCAGATCATAAAAACTCGGCCAGCCGCAGCCGGAGTCGAACTTGGTGTCCGAAGTAAAAATGATTTCCCCGCACGCCGCGCAACGGTAAACCCCCGGTTCCTTGGTGTTCCAATACTTTCCGGTGAACGGGCGTTCCGTGTCGGCCTGACGCAGCACACGATATTGTTCCGGCGTCAATTTCTGGCGCCATTCCGCGTCGGTTTTGGTGACTGGGAATTTCATGGTTTGATTCGTGGTTGAGTTGGCGGTTGCCGGCCTGGCAGCGATGTTGTTCGTCGGTGAGGCGTGGCAGCCCACAGCCAAAATCAACGCGCCGAGCGCGAACAAGTTAAACATCGCTTTCATGATTCGAACAAACAGTGCTTCGTGTCCGGCACGCTGTCAAACGCGGCTGAATTGCTAATGGGTGGCTCCTTTGCGGTGGCGAAGGTCAGCGCGCCGGGGACTGTAGCGCTGGAGTTGCGCAGCCGGTGGGGCCGACTGATAGTGATACTCTGGATTCCACAATCGGCCACGCAGTGCGTTTTCGAAGCCGTGTGGCCATTGAGGCGAAACGCTGCCGGATGCCCCGACCCCCAAAGCTTCCAGAGCCGCGGGATCGAACAGTTTCTCGAAGAGCGGAAAAATCGTTTGCTCCTCCCGACGAAAATGCTCGCGGGAAGCCTTAAGCCCCGCCCGCAGGAACCGCACCGCCTCGACGAACTCCGTCGCCAACGTGGCGTGGTGAAGGCACGCATCAATCTCCTCATGGTCCTGGTACAACTGATTCATCTCGCCCTTTTCCGCCAAGGCGTGGTCCAGCGCCGCATAGGCCAGGTTCTGTTCCACATCGGCATGGCGGGAGAGCACCCCTTCGACCAGCCGGCCGAGCAGCCGCACCTCGGCCACCGTCCGCACATCAGGCAGGAGGCGGTCAATCTCATCAAACACCTCGCAAAACACGGCGTGCTCGGTGGTTAGAAAATTCGTAATGATATTATTTGTGTTGATGGTCTTCATGTGAATAGTTTATCTCCACCAAGTGGAAAGCGCAAGGGGTGAAGTTGCGACTGTCGTGTCATTTGGGCGGGCGGCGGAGTCGGGGCCTGTTGACCGGCGACGGCGGCGCCTTGTCCGCATTATGAAACGCATGAATTATCGAAAGCTTTCTCCGCTGACGGACGCAACACGCGATACCGGTGCGTCCACGGATCAATCCGGCACACGGCGCGGTAATCGCAAAAATCGCACGGCGTCTCATGGCCTTTGCGATACGGATCCACCTGCGCCGCACCGGAAAAAATCGCCCGCCCCATTTCCTTCAACTGTGCCCCAACGCGGTCGAGCAATGCTTCAAATTCCGCGCGTGGCAATGCTTCCACCGAATTCGACCGCACGCCGCCAGCCTTGTTCAACTTGTAATTAAATTGATCCGCCGCGTTTGTGCGGTCGAGTCTGGATAACGCGCTTGCGTCAAAGCGTCCGGTGTGACGATACGCGCGTTTGCGAGCGCCGTCCGCGTCCGCCAACGCTTCGTCGCGTGTGCCGCCGCTTTCATATTGCCCGCGCAGGTTCACGTAAAAAAC
>DLMG01000161.1 GCA_002479245.1 Verrucomicrobia subdivision 3 bacterium UBA7542
CTGCCCGGCGCACGAAAACAAAATCTCAACTGCCGGATTCGATTCCGGTGGCGGCGTTCCCGCCGGTGCGCCTGAACCGTCGAAGAAAACCGTGACCGGCGTGCCCGTCGCGTCGTGATAACGCGTGAGCACATGAATCAATTCCTCGCGCGCGCGCGCCGAATGACGCAGCCGGCCGGGAGCCAGTTCCGGCCAGTTGTGCAGCAGGCTGTAGCCGTCCACCAAAATGCGCACGAGCGCCATGCGCGCATCGTAGCCCTTTACCGCGTAAAGGGAAAAGGGAAATTCCGAGTCGCTCCGGAGCCGAACACCATTGGGCACAACCACCGTTTGGTGTCCCGCCTTCAGGCGGTAAATGACAGGATGCGCCACGCGAACCGCCCAAAGGCGGGACCCCAAACCGACTTGGCCCGTTGGTTGGTGATTGTGCCAGGTTGCACGCCAACTTCCTTGTCTGGCCGGGAATTTTCGTGGTTAATTTTTGGCCATTCGGCTAAACTAACGCGAACGTTTGCCATGGCCGCCGCCAATACCATTTTTCAAAAATCCAATCGCGGCATCGCCGCGCTCGCGCTGGTGGTGTTTGCGCTCGACCAGTTCACCAAATGGCTGGTGCTGCACAACCTTGACTTGAGCGACGAAAAGACGGTTATTCCCGGCTTCTTCAAACTGGTTCACTGGGGCAACACCGGCGCGGCGTGGAGTCTCTTCAGCGGCAATAACGCCGCGCTCGCCCTGGTCGCCCTGTTCGCGCTCATCGCGCTGTTTCTCACGCGCCATCATTTCAGTTCGCACACGCTCTCCGGCCAGATTGCCTTCGGCCTGATTTTCGGCGGCATCGCCGGCAACCTCACCGACCGCCTGCTGCCCGGCCGCCACGCGGTCGTGGATTTTCTTTATTTTTACCTGCAACAACGCGGCGGCCGCGTCATTGATTTTCCCGCCTTCAACGTCGCCGACACCGCCATTTGCACCGGCGTCGGGCTGATTTTTCTCCTCACCTGGAAAACCGAGCACACACCGAAAAACGTGACCAGTGACGTGTGACAAGTGACATGAACAATTTCCAACCGCCGCCCGCCTGGCATTTCCTGTCCCCTGTCACTTGCCACCGGTCACACTGAAAGAAATGTCAGCGCGCACGGAAAAATTCACTGTCGAAAAATCGCTCCCGTCCGGGCGGCTCGACACTTTTTTGCGCCAAAAATTTCCCGCCGCCTCGCGCGGCGCGTTGCAACGGCTGATTGAACAAGGCCATATCCACGTCAATGGTCACACGGTCAAACCCACACACCGCCCGCGCGCCGGCGAACAAATTGAAATCCACTGGCCGGAGGCAAAGCCCGCCGAAGCCCAACCGGAGGAAATTCCGCTCACCATTCTTTTTGAGGACCAATCGCTGCTCGTGCTGAACAAACCCGCCGGACTGGTCGTGCATCCCGCCGCCGGCCACGAGGAACACACGCTCGTCAACGCCCTGCTCCATCACTGCCGGGGCTCGCTCAGCGGCATCGGCGGCGTCGCGCGACCCGGCATCGTTCACCGGCTCGACAAGGACACCAGCGGTTGTCTCGTCGTCGCCAAAAACGACGAAACGCACCTCGCGCTCTCGGCGCAATTCGCCGGGCGGCAGGTTGAAAAAATTTACGACGCGATCGTGTGCGGCGAACTCGCGCGCGAATCCGGCGAAATCCGCGCCGCCATCGCCCGGCATCCATCGCACCGCAAGCGCATGGCGGCGCGCGACGACGATACCGGCCGCGCCGCGCACACAAGTTATCACGTGCTCGAGCGATTGAACGCCGCCACATTCGTTGAGGCACAAATTCACACCGGCCGCACCCACCAGGTCCGCGTGCATTTTCAATTTCTCGGCCATCCGCTCGTCGGCGATGAAACCTACGGCGCGCGGCAAAATGCCCGGCTGAAGGAATTGACGAATTACGCCGCGCCGCGTGTGATGCTGCACGCGCGCGAGCTTTCATTCATTCATCCGCGCACGGAAAAGGAAATGAGCTTTGCAGCGCCGCTGCCGGAAGATTTTCGAGATGCGTTGAAATTTTTGCGGGCTTGACCCCCTCGCCTCATCGTGTTACAGTCTGTGTATGACAGAGACGCTTACCATTCGTTTGCCAAAATCGCTGGCGCGGGATTTCCGCGCCAAGACCCGCGCCGCCAAAACCAATCCCACCGAGGTTTTGCGCGAGGCGGCGGCAAATTATGTCCGCCATGACCCAGCGGCACGCAACGCCATTGTGGAACACATCCGCGCCCGCGCCGGAACCTGGGACGGAGATATTTCCGGTGAAGAATTATTGCGGAGGACACGTCCGTGATTCTCGTGGACACTTCGGTAATCGTTGCCTGGCTGGACAAAAACCATCCGCACCATCGTGCCTGCGTGAAGACCATTGAACATTGGGCTCAACGCGAGCAGCTCGCGGTCAGTTCTGTAACATATGGCGAACTCGCGGCGGGCGGGCGCACGCGCGAGGCGGTGGAAGAAGATTTGCGTGATTTTGAAAAAATCCCGCTGGATACGGATGCCACCTGGCGCGCGGGCATGGCGTTCCGCCAATATCGCCGCAAGGATTCCGACGATCCCGTGCTGCCTGATTTTTTCATCCGCGCGCAGGCGGCGGTCTTGAATCTTCCCCACCTGACGAATGACCGGCGCCGGACAAAGACCTTTCCCGATGTGGATTTCGAGTTTGTGTGAACCGGCAAATTTGGGATGCGGTGAAATTATTGCGGTGAAAAGTCAGCGACCTCCGGCAAAG
>DLMG01000207.1:0-2316 GCA_002479245.1 Verrucomicrobia subdivision 3 bacterium UBA7542
CAATAGCAGACTAGAAATGGTATCAGAGGGCAAAGCGCTTGTGGCAGTCCACGTAAAACTTCGTCACGTGGCAGGCCTTGTAAAGTTTTCAGGTTCCGCTGATCAAATCTTCCAACTGCAATCTACTTGAAGATATGTTTGCGGGCTGTGGCCAGAAGAAGCAGGCCGGCTCCGACCAGACTGTAACCGGCCGGTTCAGGAACAGATTCCAGATTGAAAAAGGCGGACTGCCCGATATTCAGTATCGGTGTGCCGTTGTCCCAAACACCATTCTCAAACACGGTGGTGGTGGAGATTTGTGACACGGCATCCAGCAGGGTCACCGATTCGCCGTTTAGCGGGTCACGACCCACAACATCGTAGAACGTGGCGGGCGCGATGGGAATGTAACAGGAAAGGAGGAGTGTCCCGCTGTCCGTAACCAAGGGTGGCACAAACGGGCCGTTAGGAACAAACCCGGGCCATACGGATCCAACAAAAAGGTTGGTGAAAGTGACAGGGGAATAAAGCAATCCGCCCTGTCCAAAATCCAATTCGTAGTTGATGCTCCAGCCGGTATTGATGTCGTAAACGGAAGTCGGCAGGGATTGTTGTGATGACGGATCCCACTCGGTAAACGTTGCGCCTTCGGGAACGCCCGGCTGGAAAATGGCGTTCAATGTGTTGTTCGAAAAGGAAAGTTGGTTCGCGATCAGATTATCGCCGGCGTACAACGGCTGGTTGATGTAACCCACGATGTTCGATGAAAAAACCTGGGAGTGGGCGGACACCGCCACGCCGACAAAAAAAACCAAGCTCAAATACTTCACAAACTTCATAACAGTTTCCCTTCTGATTGGAGGTATTTGTATCCATTCGCCGTACGTTTGTCAATTGAAATCAGGCCGCGTAACGTTTCACCATGCGTCATTGACGCGCGCGCCGGAACGGCGCAGTATCGGCACCATGCCAGCCGGGTTACTTTGACGAGCTCATTGAATCCAAGGCCAGATTCAGCTTCAAAACATTCACGCCCGGTTCGCCACGTAAAAGGCTTTGCCTCACGTGGCAGGCCGATGTAAAGCCGCGTAAAGCTTCCAACTTCGCTAAAGCTACGATGGACAGGTCGCCACGTGGCTGGTCATGTAACGTGCTCATTTTAATGAATCCAATGCCAGGTTGAGTTCTAGGACATTTACACCCGGTTCACCGAGCAGGCCAAGGCTGGCGGGGTCGGTGTTCGCGCGGACAATCTCCAAAACTTTTTCCACACTGACGTTGCGGGCTTTGGCGACGCGTGGAATTTGCAATACCGCATTCGCCAGGCTGATGTGCGGGTCGAGTCCGCTGCCCGAAGCGGTCACGGCGTCGGCGGGGACGGGCGCGTTGGTCGCGAGGCCGTTTCCCGTGCGGTAATCGGCAATGCGTTGCGCGATGGTGGTGACTAGGTTCGACGAGGTCGGGCCGAGGTTGCTGCCGCCGGAACTGGTGGCGTCGTAGCCGTTGCCCGCCGCCGAGGGGCGCGACTGAAAGTATTTGTCAGCGGTGAATTGCTGGCCGAGGAGTTTTGAGCCATGCACCGTGCCGTCCTTGTCCACGATGAGGCTGCCGTTGGCCTGGTTGTGGAACAAGGCTTGCGAGATGCCGAATACAATCAGCGGATACAGTCCGCAACAGACGACGGCGAATATCAGCGTGACCATCACGGCGCTGCGAAGTTCAGTGAGATGTTTTTTCATAGGTTTTCAGAGTTGAGCTTGGCTCGTTGATGTAGGGCAGGCTTTCGAGCCTGCCGGTTCAAGGGACATTCCTGTCCCGTGTTCGCAGCCAGTGGCGACTGGAAAGTCGCCAGAACCAGCAGACAGGAATGTCTGCTCTACTTCGTTTGCGTTGGGATGTGCGCTATTCATATTAAACGAGGTGCAAGCTGGTGATGAGGACGTCTATGGCCTTGATGCCGATGAACGGAATGATGACGCCGCCCAAACCGTAGATGAGCAGGTTGCGTTGCAAAATGGCCAGCGCTCCGATGGGTCTGAATTTCACTCCGCGCAACGCCAGCGGAATCAATGCGACGATGATGAGCGCGTTGAAGATGATGGCACTGAGGATCGCGCTCGTGGGACTGTGCAAATGCATGATGTTGAGCGGCGCGATGGCGGGAAACGTCGCCATGAGCATCGCCGGTATGATGGCAAAATATTTCGCCACGTCGTTGGCGATGCTGAAAGTAGTGAGCGAACCGCGCGTGATGAGCAGTTGCTTGCCGATTTCGATGATCTCGATGAGCTTCGTCGGATTCGAGTCGAGGTCCACCATGTTGCCGGCTTCCTTGGC
>DLMG01000207.1:2389-3553 GCA_002479245.1 Verrucomicrobia subdivision 3 bacterium UBA7542
TTCCTTGGCGGCCTGGGTGCCGGTGTTCATGGCCACGCCCACGTCGGCCTGCGCGAGGGCAGGGGCGTCGTTGGTACCGTCGCCAATCATCGCCACCATGCGTCCGCCAGCTTGTTCCCGGCGGATGAGCGCGAGTTTGTCCTCGGGTTTGGCCTCGGCGAGGAAGTCGTCCACGCCCGCCTCGGCGGCGATGGCGGCGGCGGTGAGTTTGTTGTCGCCGGTGATCATCACGGTGCGGATGCCCATTTTGCGAAGCTGGGCGAAGCGTTCCTTGATGCCGCCTTTGACGATGTCCTTGAGCTGGACCACGCCGAGCACTTCCCGTCCGTCGGCGACCACGAGCGGGGTGCCGCCCGAGCGGGAAATGTTGTCCACGGTGTCGGCCACGGCCTTGGGAAACAGGCCGCCTTCATGGTCCACGAAAACGCGCATCGCTTCCGCCGCGCCTTTGCGGATGCGGCGAACATTATCACCCTTCATTCCGGTCGGCGGGACGCCGACCGGTGCGGGCGAGCCGCCCGCGCTCCCATCGAAAAAGTCCACGCCGCTCATGCGGGTCTGCGCGGTGAACGGAATGAACTGGGCGTGAGTTACGGCAACGTCGCGCCCGCGCAGGTTGAACTTTTGCTTCGCCAACACGGCGATGCTGCGGCCTTCAGGCGTTTCGTCGGCGAGCGAGGCGAGTTGCGCGGCGTCGGCGAGACGTTCGATGGTGACGAGTGGCGCAGGGATGAAGTCCGTCGCCTGGCGGTTGCCGAGCGTGATGGTGCCGGTCTTGTCGAGCAACAACACGTCCACGTCGCCGGAGGCTTCAACCGCGCGTCCGCTCATCGCGAGGACGTTGTGTTGCAGCAGGCGGTCCATCCCCGCGATGCCGATGGCGCTCAACAACCCGCCAATCGTGGTGGGAATCAAACACACCAGCAGGGCAATCAGCACCGGCACGGAGAATACCGTGGCGGAATAAATGCCGAACGGTTTCAACGTCACGCAGACCAGCAGGAAAATCAGGGTCAGCGCCGAAAGCAGGATGGTGAGCGCGATTTCGTTGGGCGTTTTCTGGCGTTTCGCGCCTTCGACCAGCGAAATCATGCGGTCGAGGAAACCCTCGCCGGGATTGATGGAGACGCGGATTTTGATTTCGTCCGAGAGCACGCGCGTGCC
>DLMG01000207.1:3636-8414 GCA_002479245.1 Verrucomicrobia subdivision 3 bacterium UBA7542
CGGTCGCCGCCGCTTTCGCGGATGACGGGGGCGGATTCGCCGGTGATGGCCGATTCGTCCACGGTGGCCGCGCCTTCAATCACGTCGCCGTCGGCGGGAATGATTTCCCCGGCCCGTGCGACCACGACATCATCCTTGCGGAGATCGTTGGCGCTGACTTCCTCCGTCCGTCCGTTTTTGGAGAGGCGATGCGCGATGGTTTTCACGCGGGTGCCGCGCAATGCCTTGGCCTGCGCCTTGCCCCGGCCTTCGGCGACGGCCTCGGCGAAGTTGGCGAAAAGGACGGTGAACCAGAGCCAGATGGCGAGTTGCGCGATGAAACCGCGGTCGGTGTGGGCGGTAAAAATCCCGACGGTGGTCAGCACTGCGCCGACCAGGGTCACGAACATGACGGGATTTTTGATCATCAGGCGCGGGTCGAGCTTTTTGAAGGCGTCGCCCATCGCCGGGCCGGCGATGTTCCAATCGAAAAGGGATGGGGCTCGATGAGTCATAAAAGCAGCGAGTTTTCGCGCAAGCGTCTTGGAGTGCGGCAGCCCTCTGCCGCTCTGGATTTTGGTGGAAGGGACGGGCGAACCCCTTCTGAAAGCGCCAGAGGGCTGGCGCAGTCCAAGACCTGGCGGCGCTTCGCAAGGTCAAAGGTAATCAATGCACTGGTGCGGTTCATACGATCCATTGTGAGTTAAAACAGTTTGCCCTGGA
Source organism: Verrucomicrobia subdivision 3 bacterium UBA7542 (assembly GCA_002479245.1). Taxonomy (GTDB): domain Bacteria; phylum Verrucomicrobiota; class Verrucomicrobiia; order Limisphaerales; family UBA11358; genus UBA11358. The sequence continues at coordinate 4,339 of DLMG01000207.1, forward strand.
GCATGAGGAAGTGTTCGACCACCGGGCCGAGCGTCAGCACGGGCAGGAAATTCAGCGCGCCAACCAATAATACCGTACCGAGCAACAGAATGATGAACGTGCCGCCGGACACGGGGAACGTGCCGGTGCTGGCCGGGATGAGTTTCTTTTGCGCGAGCGATCCGGCCATGGCCATGATCGGCACGATCATCAGAAAACGGCCGAAGAGCATGGCAATGCCCAGGGTGGTGTTGTACCAAGGCGTGTTGGCGTTGAGGCCGGCAAAGGCGCTGCCGTTGTTGCCGACGCAGGACGAATAGGCGTAGAGCATTTCGCTGAGACCGTGCGGACCGTTGTTGTTCAATCCGGCCAGTCCCCAGTGGCTTACGGACGCCCAGGCCGCAAAGCCGAGAATGGTGAGGCAGAGGATCAACAGCGAGAGCATGGCCATTTTCACCTCGAAAGACTGGATTTTTTTGCCGAGATATTCCGGCGTGCGCCCGACCATCAGGCCGGCGATGAACACCGCGAGTACGACGAACACGAGCATTCCATAAAGTCCCGCGCCCACGCCGCCGATGATGATTTCGCCCAGTTGGATGTTGAACAGCGGCACGAACCCGCCCAGCGGCGTGAATGAGTCGTGCATGGAATTGACCGCGCCGCAGGAGGCGTCGGTCGTGATGGTGGCGAACAGGGCGGAATTGAAGATGCCGAAGCGGACCTCCTTGCCTTCCATGTTGCCGTCCGCGGCGGCGATGCCGAGCTGCTGATGAATGGGATTGCCCCGGGCCTCGGCCCACCAGCAAAGCAACACGCCGGCGAGGAACAACGTCATCATCGCGCCCCAGACCGACCAGCCGTGCGCTTGGTTTTTGGTCATGCGGCCAAGGTAATAAGTGAGGCCGCTGCCAATGGCGAAGATGGAGAGCATTTGCAGGAAGTTGGAAAGCGGTGTTGGGTTTTCGAATGGATGCGCGGCATTGGCATTCACATAACCGCCACCATTGGTGCCGAGCATTTTGATGGCAATCTGGGAAGCGACCGGTCCTTGAACGATGGTTTGCTCCTCGACTTTTTGATCAACCATGACTGCCACGTTGGTCATGACCGGCTGGCCTTTCGCATCGAGTTGCGGCACATCCACCATCACCGCCACACCGTTGGTTATCATCGGTTGTCCTTTTTGATCCAGCTTGGGCGCTTGAACCACGACTGCCACATTCGTTGTTACTGGCTGGCCTTTATCATCGGTTTTCTGAACCTGGATGGTATAAGATTCCACGAGCTTCGCCTTGGTGTAAGGCATGAAGTTTTGAATCATGCCTTGCGAGACGTAGAAAACCGCCAGCACGAGGCAAATGGGCAGCAGCAGGTAGTAAGTGACGCGCACGAGGTCCACCCAGAAGTTGCCGAGCAGCCGGGTTGAATGCCGCGCGATACCGCGCACCACGGCCGCCGCGATGGCGATGCCGGTGGCGGCGGAGGCGAAGTTGTGAATCACCAGCGCGACCATCTGTGAAAGGTAGGACATGGTGGATTCACCGCTGTAGCTCTGCCAGTTGGTATTGGTGGTGAAACTGACGGCCGTGTTGAACGCCAGGTCCGGCGTCAACGCACCAAAGCCTTGCGGATTGAGCGGCAGATGGTTTTGCAGGCGCAAGATGGCGTAGGTGAAAACGCAGCTCACCAGGCTGAACAACAGCATGGCCCAGGTGTATTGCCGCCAGGTCTGCTCCTGACCGGCGCGCACGCCCATGAGCCGGTAGGTGAGGCGTTCGAGCGGACGGAGCACGGGGTCGAACCAGGTGCGCCCCTGGGCGTCGAGCACCTGCATGAGATAAAGGCCCATGGGTTTCGTGATCGCTGCGAGGGCGATGACGTAAAGGGCGAGTTGCAGCCAGCCGTTAGCTTGCATAGGCGTTTCGTTAAAATTTTTCGGGACGAACCATCGCGATGAACAGATACATGAACAGGGCGAGGGCAATCAGACCGAAGACGAGGTTTTCCATAAATGTCCTTACAGTTTTTCGCACCAGCGGGCGTACAACCCGCCCGCCACAAAAAAGAGCGCGATGACGGCGATGAAAATAGAGTCAATCATAGGTTTTGTTTTCAAATTGCGGGCCTTGGGAGCGCGGCTGTCTCAGCCGCAGCACATTCGGCAAACCAAAAACCCGTGAGATTTCGTGCGCTCATTCGGCAATCCAAGCGGCTGCGGGTGGGACACCCGCGCTCCGTTCCATTTGCCCGCTGCATCAAATCACGCTCGTTCATGTCCGCACCATGACGCAACGCCGACGAAACGGCTAATCAAGAGATGGGCGATTGGCGTTAAGAATGTATTAAGGAATGATTTGCCCAAAAAAACTTTGCCAACGGGCGCGCCAAAGCGTCTTATTTCTCAACAGCTTATGACTCGAATTCGATTTTTGGCCGTTTTCATCGGGTTGCTGCCCGCAATGTTGTTCGCGGCGGGCGAGGTTTATCGCCCGGTTGCTGTGACGCCGCCGCCACCGGTGCGCGAATTTCGCGGCGCGTGGCTCGTGACCGTGGCCAACAAGGACTGGCCGTCCCAGCCCGGCCTCAGCGTGGCGGAGCAAAAGGCCGAGTTGATTGCGTTGCTGGACCGCGCGGCGCAGTTGAAGTTGAACGCGATCATTTTCCAAGTGCGTCCATCGTCCGACGCGGTGTATGCCTCGGCCATCGAGCCGTGGTCGGAATATCTCACCGGCACGATGGGCAAAGCGCCGCAGCCGCTTTATGACCCGCTGGCCTTTGCCATCGAGGAGGCGCACCGGCGCGGACTCGAATTGCACGCGTGGTTCAATCCGTTCCGCGCGCTGCATCCGCAGACCAAATCGCCCGTTGCTTCCAATCACATTTCACGAACGCATCCGGAATTCGTCCGCCGGTATGGCGCCCAGTTCTGGCTCGACCCCGGGGAACCGTCTGTGCGGGCCTACGTTTTGCGTGTGGTCATGGACGTGGTGCAGCGCTACGACGTGGATGGCGTGCAGTTCGACGATTATTTTTATCCTTACCCGGAAAAGGACGCGGCGGGTCGCGAACTGGAATTTCCCGATGGTGCGACCTGGAATAAATTCGGTCTGGCCTATGGTTTTGCCAACCGTGACGAGTGGCGGCGCGCCAATGTCAATCAATTCATCCAGAGCGTTTATCAGTCCATCAAGGCGCTGAAGCCGTGGGTGAAGTTTGGCATCAGCCCGTTCGGCATCTGGCGACCGATGAATCCGCCGCAAATCCGGGGCATGGACGCCTACGCGAAGCTTTATGCCGACTCGCGCTTGTGGCTGGCCAACGGCTGGCTGGATTATTTCACGCCGCAACTATACTGGGCGGTTGAGCCAAAAGAGCAAAGTTTTCCCGTATTGCTCAACTGGTGGGTGCAACAGAATTCGAAGGGCCGGCATCTCTGGCCGGGACTCAACGCCGCCAATGTCGGGGAAAAATGGGGACCGGATGAAATTGTCCGCCAAATCAAAGTGATGCGCAACCAACCTGCCGCGCGCGGCGAAATCTTTTATCACCTGCGGAATCTTACGGACAATCCGGCCTTGGCTGCCGTGGTTCGCGCCGCCTATCCGCAAACCGCGCTCGTGCCGGCATCGCCGTGGCTGGCTTCCCTGCTGCCGGGCAAACCGAAGCTCATGGTCGTCGAAAACAACCGGTCCAGTTTGAGTGTGCGTTGGGAAACGGACGGCGAACCGGCGTGGCTGTGGGTTTTGCAGTATCGCACCAACGAGGTTTGGGCGACGGAAATTTTGCCGGCCAATCAAACGACGCGGACGTTTGAAAATTCCCGGCCGGAGATGATTGCCGTCAGCGCGGTGGACCGGGTTGGCAATATGAGTGCGCCCGCCACGATCAAGAAGACCCAGCCGGTGCGTACCGGGAAAAACACAATGATTTTGAATTGATTTCGTGACGGGTAGGGCGCGTCAGTCCCCTGCGCGCCGCTTCCTTAAAATTGTGCCCCGGCGCGCACGGAGTGACGCGCCCTACCTGTAGCGGGACTCGTGTAACTCGTCCCTCGGATTTGGGAATTGGAAATGGTTTTGGAAGGGCTGTAAGCC
>DLMG01000207.1:8493-10559 GCA_002479245.1 Verrucomicrobia subdivision 3 bacterium UBA7542
TGTAAGCCGAATTCTGTCTGCCCTCTTGCGAGGGGAGAGAACCATTTGTCTGTGCAGCCGATACCCGGAATCCGTTCCGCTTTCGCGAAACCTGGAGCGGGCCGCTCCGGGATTCCCTATTTGGCCTTGCACCCGATGGGGTTTTCCGTGCCTCGTTGCTTGCGCTTCGAGCGGTGCGCTCTTACCGCACCTTTTCACCCTTGCCAACTGTAGCGGCGGTCTGTAACCGTCGCACTTTTTCCGGCGCTCACAGAGCGCCGCTACAATTTCGGCGGTTTGATTTTCTGTGGCACTGTCCGTCGAAAAGTCTTTCGACCTTCCGCCCGCGTGTATCCCGGCCAAACAAGCCCGGGTTACGCGGCACCGCGCCCTTTGGTGTTCGGACTTTCCTCTCCCGGCTCGCGCCGGAAGCGGTTCTCCGCCCTTCCAAAACCATGTCCAATCTAGCCGCAAAGTGCAGGACTGACAAGCAGGGTTTGAACGCCATCGGGACCCTCGACCCTCGTTCTGTCTTCGCTTTGAATCGAATTAAGAGAATATTATAATGCAATTAAGGTGAAAAATCAATGGGAAAATGGCCCTCATCAATGATCATCGGATTATCCAAGCAATTCTTCTCGCTTTTTTTTGACGGAGTGATAAGTATAGAGCTAAGCGTTTCGGAAAGGTAAAGTTGTATTGTGAAGTGTTCACGAGAAGTTTTTATTCTGCTCTCCGTCTTGGCCGTGGGAGTTGGCATTAGCTGTAACCTGGCTTTGCGCGCCCAAATTTTTGGTACGAACGATTTAGGGCTGGAAATTGCGCTGACCAATAACACCGCCGCCTTCACCGTTTATGCCCCGGCGACCAATGCGAATGGGGTGTATGATTTATATATCAAGACGAATCTCATCGCTTCTCAGGATTGGACGTGGTTGTCGCGATACGCTTCAGGGCAAACGAATCTTACGGTAAGCAACCTGCCGCCGGAGCAAGGCTTCTTCCAGTTGGAAACTTCAATTACCATCCGGCCCGGGTTTGACCAGCAAATTTTGGATCGAAATGATGATGGCTCGACGGGTATAGTGCCGATGGGCTTTTTCATTGATTTCTATGGCAATTCCAATGCCACGCTTTATGTAAACAACAACGGCAATGTGACATTTGACAACTCTCTATGGGAGTACACACCTGGAAACCTGGCCAGTCTGGGTATCGAAGTTATCGCCCCCTTCTGGGCCGATGTGGACACCTACAATCCGACTTCAGATGTCGTGAAATATGGAACCAACATGGTGGATGGCCACGATGCCTTCGGGGTGGACTGGGTAAATGTCGGTTACTTTTCGGCGCACGCCGACAAGCTGTTAAGCTGCCAATTGGTGATCATTGACCGTTCGGACATTATTGCGGGCGATTTCGACATGGAATTCAATTATGACAAGATCCAATGGGAATGGGGAGATGCTTCACCCAATGTTCCTCCGCGGGCTGGCTTCTCGGATGGTATTAATGGTTACGAACTGCCGGGTTCCGGCGTGGAAGGGGCGTTTCTGGATACAAATGTGGTGACTGGCCTGATATACCACAACTTAAACAGTTCCGTGCCCGGCAGGTATATTTTCTTCTTTCGAAATGGCGAACCTCTCGGACCTCTGCCTTGAACCCGCATCGCGAATGAATCAATCGGCCGGATTGCGTCACTCCGCCCCGGCCAGCGCCATGTCGCGGGTGTAATACAAAATCCGTCCGCAGTTCGAGCAGGCCACGATTTCCTTCTGCGCCTGGCAATGGACGAGAATTTGTGCGGGTAATTTCATGTGGCAACCGCCGCAAACGCCGTGTTGCACACCAACGACAACGTTTTCGCCCTTGCTCTTGAACAGCCGTTCGTAGCGATTGAAGACGGATTCGTCCACGGCCGCCGCCAGTTCCGCGCGGCCTTGCTGCAATTCGGCGAGCTCCTTCTTCAAATTTTCCTCGCGCTGGCCGAGTTGCGCGATCTGGCCTTCGGCTGTTTTTTTTATTTCGTCGGCTTCGCGCGAAAGGCGGCTGGCTTCCTTTTGCACCTGCTCGGCCTGTTCCAT
>DLMG01000276.1 GCA_002479245.1 Verrucomicrobia subdivision 3 bacterium UBA7542
TCGTCCCAATGCGCGACGGCGTGAACCGGTTCATATTGTTGCGCCCACAAATCGAGTTCGGCGCGGATGTCGGCGGGAATTTCGTCGAAGGGCACGAGGGTTTCGCTGCAATGCTGGCAAATCAAACCGGACTCGCGCACATCGCGCGTGAATAATGGCAAGAACGGCGCCCGGCAGCACGGCGATTCCGCATAAGCCGCCGGCGGCGTGGCCAGCCGCTTGAACCAGACCTGCCGGTCGTGCGCGAGTTGCGCCGCCAGCCGGTACGCGCCCATGAGCGGGTGCGAGAGCCGCCACGCCCGGCCTTCGAGCTGGCCGAGCGTCTGCGCCAGCCAGCGCCCCAGCGTGAGGTCGTCCCAGCCCTGAAACGCCCGGCCGTATTCCTTCCACAACGAGTCGAGCGGTGAATCCGATTCAAATGCCATCGTCGGCAGGATGGCGCGCGCGGGGAATTTTGTCGAGCGGCGTTGCAAAAAGTGGAGCCCATGGCCGGGATTGGCTGGTCAACACCCGGTTTACGAAGTAAAAATACCCAATGTTTACAGCCATTTCAACAACATTTCGCACTTTTCAACTATTCTGTTTTTAACCCCCTGACTGAAGGTTTTCGCCTGTCCCGTCACTCGCCAGCCAGTTCATTTTTGAGTTGATACACTTGGTCGCGCAAGGCATCGCCATACCCCCAGCCGATGTCGTCGGCATGGTTGGTCAGGCGCTGAATTCGCTCTCGAAATTGGGAATAAAATTCGCGGCCCTCGCCCATGAGCAGTTGCGCTATCTCGTTCAGCACCGACTCCAGGCTGTTGTAAAAGGACTCGTTGATGTCGCCAAATTGATGCGTGAACTCGGTGCCGTTTTCCACATAAGTCAGCATCAGGTCAATTGTGCCATCCAGATTGCCTGTAGCCTTTCGGTAATCGCGGATGGCCTTGCGAGCTTCGGACAGTTTAAGTTTTCCAAATCCGCGTACCGGGAAGAATTGTTCCACGATCTTGTGCCGATATTTTTCCAACGCCGTGCCGGAGTTCTTCTCCGCCTGAAAACGGGCCTGGAGAAAATCACGGTTATCAGGCGATGCATCGTAAAGGTCTTTCACCAACGCGATCAGTGCGGGTTTCGACCCATTGTCCAATTGCCGGCGAACATTCTGCCAGCCCGTGGATTTCTTTTCGCTCATTCGAGTCCTTTTTGATTCCAAGGGGGGTGAAACAATAACGGCTATGTGCCGACGAGAAGCCGGCCCACGGTAACTACCTGTTCGCGCACGCGTCCACGGTCAGCCGCGTCACCGGGATAAAATTCCGCCGCCCTTACTGGCCTATCCTGGCTCGTCTCGAAAAAGTCTGAATGCAGTACAGCCAACGCGGTGGCGTAAGCCAAATTCCCGGTGTCCTTTTCGGCGCGAAACGACGCCACTGCCGCCTCCGGCCCATCAATGAAACCTGTAACCGCGAGCAACACATCGTAGGCATCCTTCGGGCTGCGCCTTCCGGTTGGCCCGCCAAACGCATTCAGCTTGAGAACCAGCAGTGGCCCGATGCCCGCCACGGCGACTATGCAGGTTTGTTCCGATCCATACAGATCACGGCCACGTACTGTCACCATGCGGCGACTGGCCAGCGCGCGGTTCACGCCGGGGATGACGCTCGCGATGACGTCATCCACAACACGCGCTCCGGTTGTGGATGGCGGGTCCTCGGTAAGAAAATCAAGATAGAGTGCGATGCTTCCAAATTTCCGCACCAGACGATTTCCTTCAGAAGCAAAACCCAGTCCGCCAAGATTGGTTTTGATCGTGCCGTACTGTCCGCCTGACGCTCCGAGCGTGATGCCGAAATCCACGTCCAACGCCACCGCGCCCGGCAGCCCGGGCACATCGCGGCGCGTCAGATAATGCACCGCCAATCCACCGACCAGAACAAGGTCATCCTGGTATCGCTCCGGAGAACGCCACGCCGTCAGCAAGGCCGCCTCGGCCGCCTCCAGACTGCGCGGCGGGTAATCATCAAACTTTCCGAACTTCGTCATTTCCAACCCCTCGCAAAATCAGGCCATTTCCGCAATTCCGCTGCCTGGTCCTCGCCACGCAATCCGGCATTCTGAAGGTCTAGGTAAATCTGCACATCTGAAACCAGATTGAGTCCGCCCACGGATTGTGAAGGGCGCAAAACGCCCTCGTCTTTGGGCACCACCAGCCGCAGCACCCCGCTGCCTGACACCCGTCTGGCCAGTAGTTTTTCTGCAAGGACCGATTCTTCGGGAAATGATGTCACGTAGGCTGTAACCACTACGGGGGTAGTGTAGGGATGCCGCAGCCAGCCGGCAATCCATTGAGTGAATGCGTGCGGCTGCTTCCCAAGCACGTCCCGGAGCTTCTCCGCCAACTGAGTTGGATCACCCGACAATAGCGAGTACTCTCGTGTGGTGGTTCGCTTCGCCCATTCGTCGGCCCTTGCCCAACTATCCAGCAACGCTGCGGGCTTCGTCACCCGCAGACCACCGGGTTCCTCCACCGCCCACTCGCGCGCAAGCAACTGCTTCCGCACCGCGCTGACCCAGCCGAGGCTGACTTGCGTCTCGCGGGCAAGCTCGACAACTTTCCAGGGACGCAGTGGTCCCTGGAGCAGAAACCGCAGCACTCGCGTGGCCTTCGGAGCGAATAGCGACCGCGCTTCGCGGCGTTCCCGGAAGGGATTTTCCGCCGAGCGTGTTTCAATGAAAACCTGGTCGAAGGCCAACCGGGCGTTTCCCGCCAGGTCGGCGTATCCAATCCCTGCGTCCTCGCAGAGATGCGCCGACTCTTCAGAAATGAATGGAGCCACCAGCACGCCGCAAGCCGGTTTATTGCCCGGCAATTGCTCCAGGAAGTGTTTCAACTGTAAGACTGCGGTGCGGACCTCACGCGGTTGCCCAAGCCGCCGACATTCCACGACCAACGTCCAGCGCCGATCTTTGGCACGCACATCCGCGATCCAGTCCGGCCTTTCCGTCTTGCCTGGGTGACTGTTGGAAAGCATGGCTTCCGCCTTCAAAGACTTCAGTTCAAGGAATGGCACGCGCTCCAGCAGGCTGCGCAGCAATCCCTCGAACTCAGGTCTAAGTTCGTGCTCTTTCAGCTTGTTAATAGTTTTCACCACGCGGTGAAAATACATGATTCAGTGAAACCCGCAAGCTATATTTCATCAAAGGCGCCAGTTTCAGCGCCCGGTGAAATGGTTGTATTTACTGAAACAAGCGGCCTTCTGGATTCTATAAGTCCTTGGCGCAGAGGACGTCGCGGGTGTTGAAAAAACAACCGTGTTTTTTCGACTAGGTGTGGATGAGTTTCCGATGTTCACGCCACCGCGAACATGGCCTATTTCGTGAACCCGCTGAATGTGGCGACATCTCCAGTCCGGCGGCAGGATGGTCGAGCGGGTGTTGATTAGCGTTAGCCCAGAACTTTTCCTCCGAACCGCGCATTAGGAGAAGATGCGCAATGACCTCGTCAGTCGGGCACATGACGCCGGCCCAAGTATCGCCGTAATAGCCAATCGGGTGCAGGCAAAGGGCGCATAGCGCATAGTTGACCTCTTCGTCTTGACGTAGCGCGATTGTCGGACGCCCTTTGCGGAACAGGCATGTCATCCGCTGGAGGAGCCGTTGAAGATTTATCCGGTCAGTGACCTGGTGAACAGCCCCAAAACCGATGATGCGCGCTGCATCGAGCCGGTGGCGATTGACCGGGACTTTTTCGATCGGCAATGGTGGGGGGATTCTTGATGGTTGAGGGTTGAAGGTTGAGAGTTGAGGGGGAAAAAGTGTCAAAAGTGAGGACTGATAAACATTAAGGGCTGAGTGGCGAAGGAAGGTTTCCTTCCGGTAAAACATTGTTGTCCGAAGATCAAAAAACAAACAACGCAACCGAAAGGAAACCGATATGACGAAGCAATTAATGGCGGGAATCGACCTGCATAGCAACAACATGTTTTGCGGCATTGTGGACCAAGACGGGAAACGGGTGTACGAGCAGAAATTGCCTTGTGAGCTGCCCCGAGTGCTCCAGGCGCTCAAGCCTTTCAAGGGGCGGATTGAGAAGATTGCCGTCGAATCCACCTACAACTGGTACTGGCTGGTGGACGGCTTGCAGGACCAACATTATCCGGTGGTGCTGGCCAATCCGGCCAAGATGGAGCAGTACAACGGTCTTAAAGTCACCGACGACAAATCCGACGCCTTCTTTCTGGCCGAGATGCTGCGGTTGAACATTTTGCCCACCGGCCACATTTGCGACCGACAATGGCGCCCGGTGCGGGACCTGTTGCGCCGGCGGCTGTCCTTGGTGCGCCAGCGCACGAGCCTGATCCTAAGCTTGAAGAGTCTGCACGTACGAACGACCGGCCAGGATCTGCCGCTGGGCCAGCTCAAGGCGCTGCCGCCGGAGTCCGCCGGCGGGCTTTTTGAGAATCCCTTCGACCAATTGACCGCCCAAGTACAGACGCAGCTTCTGGATCAATTCAATCAACGCATTGGTGAAATAGAAAAAGCGCTGCTCGGGAAGGTTTCAGGGCTGCCCCGGTATCAGGTGCTGCAGAGTCTGCCGGGCGTGGGAACCATTTTGGGTCTGACGATCACTCTGGAAACGGGCGATCCCACCCGCTTTGCCAGCGCCGGGTGTTACGCCAGTTACTGCCGCTGTGTGGATTCGCGGCGCCTTTCCAACGGAAAGAAAAAGGGCCGGAACAATGAGAAGTGCGGGAACAAATACCTGGCTTGGGCCTATGTGGAAGCGGCCAACTTTGCCAAGCGCTACGACGCGCAGTGCCGCAGATTTTTCGACCGCAAGGCGGCGCAGAGCAATACGATGGTGGCGACCAAATCGCTGGCCTGCAAGCTGGCCAAGGCGGCCTGGCACATGATGAGTCAGCAGACGTCCTCCGATGCGGGCCGGATGTTTCCGGGCCAAGCCGGGGCAATCCGGCCGGATGAAACAAAGGCTGGAGGCACTGCGGTTGGCGACGCGCCTATTCGCACGGGCCAGGCCGGTCCGTTACGCGGTCGCGACCGGCGGCGACGCGAGCTGAAAAGCTCGGAAGCCCGTCGCCGCCGCCGGCCGGCCCGAGCGAATAAACGGCGCGACGACGATTTGTGAAATTTAGGGAGAGCCGTTAGAAGCTTGTAAAGGGGTTGGCGCAAAACCCTGAGGACTGATTGGCTCTGGCGGCTCTCCCGCCAAAAAAAGCAAATGCGGCTTGGACATTTTAAAGCGATTCGACTGTGCCGTGAGTCAGCCAAGGGTTGGACTCGGTCTCTGCGGAAACCGGGAAACCATAGTTCTTAAGAACTGAATGAACACGGCCCGGCACTGAACGTTTTCTGGACTCGAATACGAGTTGGGCGCGGCCATAACCAGCAGCCACCGGCTGCCAGAGCCGCGCTAGAACCGGATGGGTGACTGAACGGATCGCTTGCATGGCGCTCCGAATCATACGAAAGAAGTGAAGGGTTCGAATGCGGCTTTTGAAATGCTCTTGAGCAGCACGATGGCTCAACTCAAAAAAGTTGAGGGCGACAGCTTTTTACCTGTTGACATCCGCCCTAATGGGCGACCCCTTTCCGGCGAGCAGTTTTTCGTCTTTTTTTTCCAATTCACTTTACGACTTGTTGCTTACAGGGCGAGCGTTAGCGGAACCCGAAATGACCGCCGCCGCGAACAGGCCCAGCGTGGCACATGCAACCCAGTAGGCTGTCGGGTTGACTGTGAAGATTTTCATCCCCACGCCCGGACCGATGATGAGTGCCGTCGCCCAGGTCAGCCCGGAGACGCCCATGTAACGTCCCCGCATCTGCGGCGGCGCGAGGTCGGCGAGGTAAGCCGAAGCCGTCGGCATGGTTATCATTTCGCCCAGGGTGAAAACGGTCATGCAAATCACCAGCGCGGACACCGTGTGCGCAAACGCATTGAGCGCGAAACCCACGCCGCAAAGCGCATAACCGGCGGCCATGACGCGCCGCGCGGGAAATCTTCGGGTAAAGACGGTCAGCGGCAGTTCAAAAAACACGACCAGTGCGCCGTTCAGGGAAACCATGGCGCCGTAAGTGGCGGCGGAAAATCCCTGGTGCGTCACGTGCAGCCCAAAGGTTGAGGCCATTTGAAAAAACAGGAGGGCAATGGTGAAATTCGCCAGGAGCAACTGGTGAAGCCGGTAGTCCCGCCGCAGCACCCGCAGCGCCTGGCCCCAACCGGCGTGGTCCTGCTGGACGCGCGTGCTGCGAGGCAGCGCCAGCAGCGCCACCAATCCAAACAAGACGGATGTGCCCGCGTCTCCCGCGAACAGCCAGAAGTAACCGTAGGCCGCCAGAAAACCCGCGGTGGCCGGGCCGAAGGCAAATCCCGCGTTGAACGCCATGCGTAGGGCGGCAAAAGCCGTAATCCGTTGGCCGGCGGGCACAAGGTCCGTAAGCAGCGCCGCGCTGGCCGGACGATAAAACTCATTCGTCAGCCCCGTGAGCGCGGTCAACACGACGATGACCGGCATACTCCGCGCCTGCGAAAGAAGCAACATCGCCACCGCACCCGAAAACATCGAGAGCACAATGGTTGTGCGCCGCCCCAGGCGATCCGCCGAATGACCGCCCAACAGGGACGCCAGCAAATTTCCCACGCCGTAAGCTCCGACCGCCAGACCCGCCTCGCCCACCGTGTAGCCTCGGCCTGTGAGATACAGCGTGAGGAACGGCACGACGAACGCCCCAAACTTGTTCAGAAACGTGCCGAAGAAAAGAATCCACGCCGGCTGCGGCAAGGCGCGCAGACTTGCCAGCAACGTCTCGCGCCGAGTCGTTTCACCCGGCAATACGTCGGGACGAAAAGATTCTTCGGCATTCATTTCGAATTTGGTTTCACGTTATCGTTTGTCCTTCGGAAGAGCGAGCATCACGTGGTGCTCGCTCTCCTGGATTTTTTGTTATTCATTGAGGAACAGCTTCCATTCCGCGACGCCGTGGGCATTGCGGATGAGCGCCGACACCGGCAGTTCCTTCGGGGCACGCGGCGCCTTGAGCAGCTTCAGGCCGGCTTCGTGCGGCAGACGATTGCCCTTGCGGGCGTTTACGTCTTTGCCCGACCAGACCAGGTTTTCCCAAGTATCCCTGCCGCCGCGCGAACGCGGCATGACGTGGTCGAGGCTGCCTTCGTCGGGATGCAGCACGCGGCCGGTGTACTGGCAGCGGTTGCCGTCGCGTTCGCGAATCGCCTTCGCGCAGAGCTTCGGGCGCTTCTTCGGAACTCTGGCGAAATTCACCGCGACGATGACTGTCGGCACGCGGATCGGGCCGCGCACGGTCTGCACGGCGTTGTCCTGCGGGCGCATCGGCAGCGTGATCCACTCGTCCCACGTCACGGGACGGATGTGGTTCTCGCCTTCGATTTCCAGAGCCGTGCCGACGTTGGTGGCCATCATGCAGAACGCCTCTTGCGGCGTGCGCATGTTGATCGCCTGCCAGTTGCGGTTCAGCACCAGCACGATCGTCTTGTTCAGTATGTCGTTCATAAAAGTTTTCGGGTGTTTGTTCTTTGTTGGTGCTGGCGCAATGCGATTGGAAATTGGCTGCCGCTGCTGGTAACGCTCCAGCTCTACCTGTTTCAGAGACAGGTGTGCAGACTTCCACACTCAGCGGCAGAATTGGTAGCCCGTGCTGGTAATTCTCCAGCGTCCGCAGTTTGTAGGACTGCCGCTCTGATTTTGAGCTAACGGGCTGCGATTGGCTGCCTCGCTTGGATTCGCACCAAGGCCCTCGGGGTCAAAGCCCGGCATGCTGCTGTTACACCACGAGGCAAATGTTGGTGGAGCCGGAGGTAGTTGCAACCTCACCATACCGGATTAAAAGTCCGGTGCCGGTCTGCTGTGGCTTCGACTCCATGAAACTGGTGCTCGCGGCAGGGTTTGCACCTGCACTGGCGACGCTCTCGACGTCGTGCCTCTGCTAGTTGGGCTACACGAGCGGAAATTGGAGCCCCCACCCGGAATTGCACCGGACTGGCTCCCATACCAAAGGAGTGCATCGCTCAAAATGCTTTGGGGGCGTGAAAACTGGTGTCCCTGACCGGCTTTGCTCCGGTGATCTCCTGCATGAGAGGCAGGCGTGTTGGCTGGACTACACCACAGGGACAAAAGTGGTGAGGGCAGAAGGATTCGCACCTTCAACCTGGTGCATGTGACGCACCCGCTCTGACTGGCTGAGCTATGCCCTCGAAATGGTGGGAGCGGAGAGTGCCGCCCTCTCTGCCTCTCGCATGTCAAACGAGCGCTCTGCTGATGAGCTACGCCCCCAAACTGAAGCGGGTGAACGGAATCGCACCGTCGGCGCGGCCTTGGCACGGCCGTCCCGCAACGCGGGAATGTTGAATCACACCCGCAAATGGCGTCCCCGACCGGAGTCTCACCGGCAGCCTGACGCTTAGGACGCGCCTGCTCTGTGTTTTGAGCTACGGGGACAAAAGGCTGGTACGCGCGTCCGGTAACGCTCCGGAACTCGGCACTCATCTAGTGCGACTCCGCTTATAAGGCGGACGGTTCTCTTTGAACTACGCGCGCATGGCGGAATGCCGTGGACTTGCACCACACTCCCGTTTCCGGGAGCGCACTGTTTAGCAAACAGGCCCGGTTCGCTTGTCCGGTTGACATTCCTAATTGGTCGGCGTGGGGAGACTTGCACTCCCAAGGCTGTTCGGGTTTGAGCCGAACCGGTCTGCTATTCCCTGTGAACCACACGCCGGTCGGCGACCCGGGACTTGCAC
>DLMG01000016.1 GCA_002479245.1 Verrucomicrobia subdivision 3 bacterium UBA7542
CCGGCAACCACCAACCTGGATTTCGCACAAATCAAATTCAACCCCCACCCGGACCTGGCGAATCCGCCGGTGTATCCGGTTGTACTGGCCGGACTGATGACTGTGCGGTCATTTCGATACCCGGTTGAACTCATGAAACCTTTCTGGAGCGACAACAGCCATTTTTGGCGTTATCAGCCGGATTTTCAAATTGCGGTGTTCAACGAGGTTCTTTTGCTGGTGGTGGTGGTGCTGACCTTTTTTCTCGCGCGAAAATTGTTTGACGTGAACGTGGCGTGGTTGGCGGCGCTCTTGACCATCGGCTGTGAATTGCTGTGGCAATTCAGCGTATCGGGTTTGTCCACGTTGTTGCTGATGGTGATTTTTCTGGGGTTGACGTGGTGCGTGTTGCGGATTGAGGAAATGGTGCGCGAACCGCAGCCGCGCCCGAACTGGCTGCTGGGGCTGGCCCTGGCGTCAGGCGTGTTAACGGGCGTGGGTGCGTTGACCCGGTATGCGTTCGGCTGGACGATTATTCCCGTCGCGTTGTTCCTGTTTTTCTTCAGCGGGCAACGGCGGGTGTTGCACACGCTGGCGGCTTTAGGCGCCTTTGTGGTTGTATTGATCCCGTGGGTGATCCGCAATTACGCAGTCAGCGGCACGCCGTTTGGCACGGCGGGTTTTGCCATCGTTGAAGGAACGGGGTTGTTTCCGCGATTCCAATTGGAACGGTCGGTGCATCCCGATTTGACACACGCATTGTGGCTCAAGCTGTATGTGACGAAACTTCTGGGGAATGCGCACGACATTTTGGTAAACGAACTGCCAAGGCTGGGCGGCAGTTGGGCGAGTATTTTGTTCCTGGCCGGCTTACTGTTGGGTTTTCGCGGGATGGCCGTGCGGCGAATGCGTTATTTTTTGCTCATGTGCCTGGGCACGTTTATTGTCGTCCAGGCGCTGGGGCAGACACAGCTTTCGAATGAATCGCCGGCGGTGAATTCCGAAGACCTGCTTGTGCTGCTTGTCCCGTTGGTTTTTTGCTACGGCGTGAGTTTTTTCTTCACGTTCCTGGAACAAATGAAACTGCCGGTTTTGCAACTGCGCTATGCCGTCATTGCGGTATTCGCGGCGCTGTCATGTTTGCCGATGATTTTCACGCTCGTGTCGCCCAAAGCGTCGCCGGTGGTTTATCCGCCGTATTATCCACCGGACATCCAGAACACTGCGGGCTGGATGAAGGAAAATGAACTGATGATGAGCGACGTGCCGTGGGCCGTCGCGTGGTATGGTCGGCATCAATGCGTTTGGCTGACGCTAAACGTGCAGGACGATTTCTTCGCCATCAACGATTACTTGAAGCCGGTGCAGGCGCTCTACCTCACGCCCGGAACGATGGACGGCAAATTCGTCTCCGAGTTGTTGCGCTCCGGCGAACACAGTTGGGGCAGTTTCATCGCCTTGGGCGTGTTGCAAAATCAAATTCCGCAGGGTTTCCCGCTCCGCAACGCGCCGACCGGCTTCTTGCCCGACCGCCTGTTCCTCACAGACCGGGAACGCTGGAAAACAGCGCCATAAATCACGCTGCCGCGCGCCGCAACCGGTCGGCAATGCCCGACCATTCCGGCAATGCCGGCGGCGTTTCGACGACGATCAATTCCGCGCCCGCTGCGTCACAACGGTGCAACTCCGCGTAAATCGCCCGCGCAAACGCCTCGGCGTCATGCGGAATCACGCTCACCCGCGCAAAATGTTCCGCCGATGGAATGTGCGTATGGGCAATGACGTGGCAATTCAAAAGTTGAGACTTGAAAGTTGAGAGTTGAGAGTTCAAATCGGCATCGGCGTGCCAGCCCAGAACCAACAACCTCGCTTTTGGCGAGTAATGCCGTTCCAGCAAACCCGGACTGCGCAACGCGGTTTTTGAACCTTGAATCCGGAACCCGGCCCCCTGGACTTTGTCGCAAACGGCGGCGAGAGATTCGGCATGAATCATCCCCGGACGCAAAACTTGCGGCGGTGACACCGTCAAATCGAGCACGGCGGACTCGATGCCAACTTGCGATTGGCCGCCATCCACGATCAAAGAAATTTTATCGCCGAGCTGCCGGTGAACATGCTCGGCGTTCGTTGGTGAAACACGCCCGGACAAATTCGCGCTCGGGGCGGCGAGCGGAAATCCGCATTCGCGAATCACCGCTTGAATAAACGGATGACCCGGCCAGCGCACCCCGACCGTCTTGCCGCCGGCCGTGACGATGCCGGGAATTTTCTTTGCGCACGGCAGCACGATTGTCAGTGGACCGGGCCAAAATGCCCGCGCCAATTTTTCCGCCGGGTCCGGCCACACCGTGACGCAGCGTTTTGCCATTTCGACGCTCGCGATATGGACAATAATCGGATTATTCGCCGGCCGGTCTTTGATTTGGAAAATTTTGGCGACGGCCTTTTTGTCCAGTGCGTTCGCGGCCAGGCCATAGACCGTTTCCGTCGGCAGTGCCACAACTTCACCTGCACGCAACAATTCCGTGGCGCGCTTCACCGCGGCGTCAAACAACGCGGGCGTGTGCGTGGACAGGACTTCAGCGATCACACGCTATTCATAGCGCAAGGCGTCAATGGGGTCGAGCTTTGACGCTTTCCACGCCGGGTAAAATCCGGAGATGACGCCGATGATGGCGCTGGAAATGAACGCGATGGCGATCCAGGTCACGGGTGTGACGGTGGGCATGTCTTTTAAGCAGGCGACAATTTTTGAAAAACTAACGCCGCCGACGATGCCGATGGAACCGCCAATCACGCTCAACGTGACCGCTTCAATCAGAAATTGCACAAGGATGTCCGCCGCGCGCGCGCCCACGGCCATGCGGATGCCGATTTCGCGTGTCCGTTCCGTAACACTGACCAGCATGATGTTCATGATTCCAATGCCACCGACAACGAGCGAGACGGCGGCGACGCCCGCGAGTAGAAATCCCATCGTGCGGGAAGCCGCCGAAACTCTTTCCATCAAATCCGCCTGGTTGCGAACGGTAAAATCGGGTTCTTTGCTGCGATGCCGGGCTGACAGCAAATCGGTGATTTCATTCTGCGCTTGATTAATGGTTTTGTCACTGGAGGCCTCGGCCAAAATATCACTCACGAACGTGCGGGTGGTTATCCGGTGCATGTGGCTGGTGTAGGGAACGACGACAATGTCATCCTGATCTTGACCGAAAAGATTGAAACCTTTCGGTGTGAGCACGCCGACTATCTGAAACGGGATGTTGCGAATACGCAGAATTTGTCCAAGCGGGTTTTCGCCGGGGAACAACTGGTCAGCCACGGTTTTGCCGATGACTGCGGATTTGGCGAGGCTGCGCACATCTTGATCACCAAACATCGCGCCACTGGCTATGCTTCGATTGAGGATTTGCGGATAATCCGGCGATTCACCCATCACTTGCGTATTCCAATTCAGGCCGTTGGCGAGAATTTGTGCGCGGTCACGAACTTCCGGGCTGACGGCGAGAACATGCGGCAATTGTGCAATTGCCAGTGCGTCGGCCACCGTCAGCGTCGGCGCGCTGCCCCAGCCGCCGCGCATTGCGCCGCTGGTGAAATTGCCGGAAAAAACCGTGATCACATTTTCTCCGAGGCTGGCGACCTGATCCTCGACTTGTTTGGTTGCACCAGTAGTAAGGCTCACCGAGCCGATGACGGCACCGACGCCGATGATGACACCGAGCATCGTCAACAGCGAACGCATCTTGTTCCGCCGCAGGGCCCGCCCGGCGATTCTTATTGAGGCGAAGATTCTCATGACGCGAGTTTGACGGCCTGTTGTGCCACGCGAAGCTGCTGCAATTCCTTTTCCCCGAACGAGCGGTTCTGCACCGGCTCGTCGGTGACAATTTTCCCGTCGCGCAGGATGACCCTGCGTTTGGTGAAACGCGCCACGTCCAGTTCGTGGGTGACCATGACGATGGTGATGCCCTGATCGTTGAGTTTTTGGAACACCCCCATGATTTCGATGCTCGTCTGGCTATCGAGATTACCGGTCGGCTCGTCGGCAAGCAGCAAGGACGGCTGGTTGACGAGCGCGCGAGCGATGGCGACGCGCTGCTGCTGGCCACCGGAAAGCTGGTTGGGATGGTGGTCGGCGCGATCGCCGAGGCCCACCAGATCGAGCGCGTGCAGGGCGCGTTCGCGCTGTTCATGCGACTGGATGCGATGACGGTGGTAAAGCATCGGCATCTCGACATTTTCCAGCGCCGACGTGCGCGAAAGCAGGTTGAAACCCTGGAAGACAAAGCCAATTTTTTCGTTGCGGACATCAGCGAGCGCATTGCGGTCGAGCGTGGAAACGTCAATGCCATCGAGCAAATAATTGCCGCCGGTCGGGCGGTCCAGCGCGCCGATCATGTTCATCAGCGTGCTTTTGCCGGAGCCGCTCGCGCCCATGAGAGCCGCGAATTCGCCCGGAAAAACTTCCAGCGAAATCCCGCGCACTGCATGGACCTCCACTTCGCCGGTGTGATACACCTTGTGGATGTCCGCGAGCTTGATGACGGGATTGGTCTGCACGGCAAATCGGATCAACGCATTCTGGGGAAGCCGCCA
>DLMG01000235.1 GCA_002479245.1 Verrucomicrobia subdivision 3 bacterium UBA7542
TCAATCCAGCCCTTGAGGATGGCGGGTGGCATGCCCCACCAGTTCGGATGCACAATGATGATGCCGTCGGCCTTGGCGATCTCTTTGCTGTGCCGGGCCACAACCGGATCGAGCTTCGCGTCCTTCCGGAGTTCCGCCGCGGAGAGCAGCGGTGGAAATTGTTCCTGGCAAAGGTCGTGGAGCGTGACCTTGTGACCGTTCCGGCGAAGAGTGACTGCCGCCATGTTGGCGATGGCGTGGTTGAAACTCCCGGAATTCTGGTGCGCAAGGATGATGGAAATGTTCATCATTTCGCTGCGCAGTGTAATCGGTCAATGCCGTGACCGAAAAGCGATTTCAGTTCAAATGGATAGTTGCATCCTCTTTTACGTTTGGTTCTACCAAATGTAAAGTATGGTAGCAGCCGCAACGGTGGGGTGTCGGGTGTCTTCCCTGACGCGGAGAACGGCATCCTGCCATCCGGCAAGGATGATGGAAATTTTGTCGTTCCTTCTATTGTCCTTGGTTGGCCGGCGCGGAGTAGTGGCCGTGCAACAGCAACCACCGGCCTTCCTTCCGCACAAAGACCAGGGAAACGGCAAAGCGATTGGTCCGGGTGCGCCCATCCGCCAATGTGGCGAACACCGTCCCGTCAGAGGTCAACAGCGCGGCCTCGGGTGAGAGGACCGTGACCTGCGGGTTGTCGAAGTGCCGGTCTATTTTTGAGAGTCCGGCGAAGCCGCGCTTGACGGCTTGCAGCGCCTCCTGCCGGGTCTTGAACAAGACGCCGTTCTGGATGACTGGATTCTTGTCCGTGTTCACGATGTATTCGAAGAAGGCCTCGGCATTCAAACTGTCGGCGGCCCGGGTCATTTTGTCGTTTGTCTCCAGCACGGCCTTTTCAACGGCGGATGGAGTGGGGGCCGGTTCGGCCGGTTTCGGTTGGGCAAAGACCAGGGCCGTCGCCAGCGAGAGGGCGGCCAGGCTAAGAACAGAAATGAGGAGCGGGCGTTTTTGCATGGTCATTTTTTCCGCGTGGTTTGGTTTGTGAATTTCCGGGAGTGTAAGCCTCCGGTGACGGCACGGGAAGGCGATTTCATTTCGGAGTGCGCCCGTCCCCGGGCGCAGCAACTGGCTTCATTCGAGCCACGGAACATTCCCCAACCGCCCGCCCGCCCCATCTGGCTGCGGCCGGGACGGCCGCACTCCGCCAACACAGCAATTCAACTTTGGAGTTCGGGATAACGGCTCCGGATCAAAAGCCGATGCTGACTCCGCCGTCAACGGGAAGGACGACTCCCGTGACAAATCGAGCTGCGGGGGAACATAGATAGGTCGCCGCCAGCCCAATGTCCTCCGCTTTTCCGAAACGATTCATGGGCGTGCGCCCGAGTATTTTTTGGGCGCGCCCGGGGTCGCCGCTCAGCGCCTGGTGCATCATGCCCGATTCGATCCAGCCGGGCGCAATGGCATTCACGCGAACCCCGTGCTGCGAGACTTCAGTTGACAGCGAGCGAACCATGCCCGGATAAGCCGATTTCGCCGCCGAGTACGCGGTTACCAGCGGAATACCGAACAGCGATGCCATCGAAGCGATGAACAAAATATTGCCGTGTCCGCGCTTGATCATATCCGGCAGCACGGCCCGCGTGAGACTGAATGCCGCAACGACATGGGTTTGAAGCACGGCATTGAATTCGGCGGCCGTTGTGTCCACTGCCGGCTTTTTGAGGTGAATGCCGGCGTTGTTCACGAGGATGGAAATGCGTCCAACGCGTTTATGGATGCGTTGAAGCAACTCCCCGGCTTCGTCGAACCTCGTAACATCATGCGGTTCAAAAATGGCGGCCCGGCCCAATTTACGCGCCGCCTTTTCCAAAACATCCGCGCGGCGTCCCACCAGGACAACCCGGGCGCCCGCCTGCGCGAAGCTGGTGGCGATCCCCAAACCCAGGCCGCTGCCGCCGCCGGTAATGAGTGCGGTTTCGCCTTTTAGTGAGAACGGATTTTTCATGGTGCCAGAATCATTCTTTTTCGAGGTGTTGCAATGCCGCCCGCATATAGCCCATGGCGAACGCCATTCCCGCGTGCCAGGGCGCGCTGCAGGACATTTGCGGCGTGTGATCGGGGATCAGAACGCCTTCGAACTTGTTCCTTTTCAAGATGTGCAGGATGCGGACCATGTCAATGTCGCCGTCATCAATGAAGGTCTCGCGATAGGCGGGAACTTTGCCGGTGACGTTGCGGAAATGAACGTAAGCCAGTTTGTTCTGCCGGCTGTATTGTTCCACCGCTTCGTAAACATCCCCCTCCGTCATTTCTGCTAGCGATCCCAGGCAGAATTCCAGGGCGTTGGCCGGGCTGGGTTTCAGATCGATGACTCGCTGGTAAAGGCGCGGCTGATAAACGAGCCGGGGCTGGCCGCGCATCGTCGGCAGCGGCGGATCATCCGGATGCAGGGCGAGTTTGACGCCCGCCTGTTCGGCAACCGGCACCAGCGCTTCAAGAAAAACGCCGAGGCGTTTCCACAGTTCTTCGCTGGTGATGGCGGGGACGGCGCCTGGCGGAACATCAGGGTCGTAAACCATGTTCCAGACCATGCCGTTCGGCATGGGCACATCGAGCGGACCTTCCATGCCCACTGACATTGCGTTGCCCCGCGCGTAGGGACTTTGTGTCCGCCCGCAGACGCCCGCGATGCTAAAATTATATCCCATGATCGGAATCCCCGCCTGGCCGAGGTTCCGGATGATGCTCTTCAGATTTTCGAGCTGCCGCCCTTTCTTCGGACCATCCAGCAGAACGTCGTGCCAGTGGGCGGGGTCGAAGTTTTCAATGGCCTCCAGCGTCAGTCCTTCGGCTTCGACGGCCCGGCGCAATTCCAGCAACTCCTCGAACGTCCAAAGTTTATCAGGATCTCCGGCCAGCCCCCAGCCGCATTCGCCGCCGGTGGGCTGGTTGTCGCGGGGATTATGGGCGCCGCCTTTGAAGTAATCCACCAGATGTGCCACAATGTGCGTGGCCCCCGCCTGCCGCGCGAACTGGAAATTTTCGCGCGTCAGCATGTGCCGATACAAACCAAGTCCAAGTTTCATCCAAGTCCATACCAAATCACAGTTTTGCCGGTACGGCAAATTTATGTTTTCAACCCGGACGAACAAATGCAAACCGCCAAACACGCGAAATACGCGAAAAAGGCAAGGCCACAGGAAATGCAGGAAACCCAACCATGTCGGCAGCGCAGAAATTGTCAATTACCGGGTTCCGTTTACGTTTACGGCCTTCGGCTGTTGATCATCCGCCGGCTTTGCCGCGCTTCTTTTCCATGGTCACACAATAGACGCCCCGACCGTCGCCGGCGGGAGCAAAGCAACTGTTGCACGAGGCGCAATCCGATTCGCGGTGGTCTCCGTTGTGCCAGCGTTTGACCAGGCCGGGTTCGCAAATCAGCGGCCGCCCCAGGGAGATGTAGTCGGCAACCCCGCGGCGGATCAAATCGTTTGCCGTCTCGTAGGAGCGGATGCCCCCGACCAGCATCAGGGGTATCCCGACTTTGGCTTGGTAGAGCTGCGCGGCCTCCCGGTAGAAAACCTCGTCCTGCGGAGTCTTCGGCTTCCCGGGACGCACCGGCATAAACTTTTCAGGTGAAGCCACCGTGCCGCCGGAGAATTCGATGGCATCAACGGAAGCCACCTCGAGCATGACCGCAACCTGAACGGCCTCGTCGCGTGTCAGCCCGCCTTCCAGGAAATCCTCCGAGTTAAGTTTAATGAGGAGCGGATAGGCCGGCCCGGTCGCCTCCCGGATGCTTCGCACCACTTCGAGCAGGAACCGGGCGCGGTTTTCAAGTGTGCCGCCATATTCGTCCGTCCGCTGATTGAACGCCGGGGATAGAAACTGGCTGAGCAGAAAACCGTGGGCGGCGTGAAGCTGGATTGCATCGAAGCCGGCCCGTTTGGCCCGCACGGCCGCTTGAGTGAAGGCCGAGATGATGTTCGCGATGTCAGCCTTGCTCATGGCCCGGCAGGTGGTCTGGCCATCTTTGGCAACGGCGGATGGTCCGATTGGTTGCAATCCGGTCAGCGCGCAGTCCGCAAACCTTCCGGCGTGGACGATTTGCAGGGCGATTTTTCCCCCTGCCTTGTGGACCGCCTCAACCATTGCCCACAGCCCGGCCACGAAACGATCGTCATGAATGGCAAGTTGGCCAGGACTCGACTGTCCCTCGGGGCTAACGAACGTGTAACCGCTGATGATCAAACCAATCTCGTTCCCGGCCAGTTCAACCATCATTTTGGTGAGCTTGGGGGTGACGGAACCCTCCCGGCTGGCCAGCCCCTCCCAGGTGGCGGACCGCACGAAGCGGTTGGCCAGCGTCATGCCATTGACGGAAACCTTCTCAAACAATTCAGCCATGATCATCCTTCGGTTCAGGGCTTTGGATGGCCCACGGATTGCGCCAAAATGATTGTCTGATTCGGACGAAGCTTGAGTTTTGGGCCAAGGGTCGCTCGATCCACCAAACCTCTCGCCCCGGTGACCAGGCCTTCGGAGGCGCAGAAGAGATAGACGTTTTGTGAGATATAACCGACATCAATATTGGCTGTGTTCTTTTTATCTTCATTGCTTCCATCGCCCATTTTGGAGAGATCGGCGACGTAAATCAAAGTCACGGGCGCGTCCTTTACGAAAGCCTGGGTTCCACCCAGCACCCGGATGTCTTCAGCGACAACCAGATCGAGCTTGTTGGATTTGGCGGAATAAACATACGCGCCCTGCTTGAGCAGCACATAAATGTCGGTCTCCTGGAAATCCCTGGCGGAAGGCGCGGTGCGCTTGCCATCGGGCCGGTTAATGCCAAAAGCCGCCCAGAGGAGGCTGGAGAGTTGCCGGGGTGTAAGTTCTTTGGAATCGAAGGTTCTGGCCGTGGACCGCTTGGCCAGTGCATCCATCAGGGGCATGCCGCCGGTTTTTTGCGGAGCGGGCAGGTCAATGGATTGCGCAAAAAGACTGCCGGCGATGAATGCGGCAACGAAAATAGATAACGTTCGTTTCATGACACAACCTTGTGCCAAACGCGTCTCAAGCTCAACAGAAATTCAGCTCTCGAATGTCAATTCTCCGCCGAGTGCAGGCCGCCGGTGCCGGCGCGGAAGGCGATGTTCATCTTATCCTAGTTGGGTACGGGCTTGCTCAAGAAGCAACGGCGTGGTTTCTTTCGCCAGCATGTTGATGGCAAGCGGGAACAACGCGCACGCGTGAGGCAGTGCCGCCGAAGCTGTCTATGAGAAAGATGGATTCAAGCAATTCTGCGCGGAGCATCGCGGCGCAGGCGGCAACGGACAAAGCCGCTGTGCTTGTGCTTCGCCTGGGGGAAGCCGGCGACAACCGCCGGTCGCTGGTGGGCGGCAAGGCGTTTAATCTGGGCAAATTGATCGCGGCGGGTTTGCCGGTGCCGCGCGGCTTTTGTGTCACGACGACGGCGTTCGATCACTTCCTGGCTTCGTGTCCGAGGCGGACTGAATTATCCAATCTGCTGGCGCAATGTTCCGGCGATGAAATCGGCCGGATCGCGGAACTGAGCCGGGAAGTCCGCTCCTGCCTGGGGGAGGATCACGTTCCGGAGGTTGTGAAGGATGCGGTGCTGTCCGCGTGGCGGGAACCGGGTGGAGAGCGGAGCTTTGCCGTGCGTTCCAGCGCGACAGTCGAGGACGCAGCCGGGATGTCTTTTGCCGGTCAGTTTGAATCCATTCTGAATGTGCGCGGGGCGGACGCGTTGCTGGCTGCCATCAAGACGTGCTGGCTGTCGCTTTTCTCCGAGCGGGCGCTCGTTTACCTGGCGAGGCAGCGGGTACCGGCGGAGAAGGTCAAGATGGCGGTGTTGGTGCAGGAAATGGTGGAGGCCGGCCACGCCGGGGTTGTGTTCACCGCCGATCCGCTGACAGGAGCAACGGACCGGTTCGTCGTGGAATACGTGAGCGGCCTGGGCGAAGGACTGGTGCAGGGGACAATTCAGCCTGGGCGGATGGTGGTTGAAAAACAAACCGGGCGCGTGCTGGCTTCGCCTGAAAATGAACTGCTTTCATCAGCAACTCTCGAAAACCTGTGCGATCTCGCTCACCAGACCGAACGCCTCTTTGGTTCGCCGCAAGATATCGAATGGGCGCAGCGGGATAACAGCGTGTATCTGTTGCAGTCCCGTCCGATCACAACCAAAGCACCGGCTAGAACGTGGGAGGACCGGCAGGTCTGGACCAATGTCAACACCGGCGAAGTGATGCCGGATGTGATGACGCCGATGACGTGGTCCATGATTCAATCCTTGCTCGGTGTGGTCGGTTCCATCTTTCGCCTAGTGGGCGTTAATATCAGGCGCGCTTCGCTGGTCGGGGATCTCGTCGCCGGCAGGCTGTATTTCAACGCCAACACGAGTTTGGCTGCGGTCAAACCATTTTCTTTCCTGCATAAGGAACTCCCCGATTTTTCCCGAACGCTGGGAGGCGATTTGGTGGAGGCATATCGCCAAGCTCCGCTGTCCCTCCCGCCGGAAGACCTCCCGGACCTGGGGTTCCGCTGGCCGAAATATATCCTCTCATTGCCCCGCATCTTTTACGATCTCATCACCCATTTGTCCCGCCGCCGTGGCTGTGCCTGGTTGGCCCGCTTTAAGAAGCAAACGGACGAACTCGACCGCCTGGATCTCGGGGCCATGTCCACGCCGGAGCTGACCCGGCTTTGCGGCCAATACATTCGGGAAGTTTTTAAAGACGCGGATATTCTCTACCTGTTGGCGCAGGGGGCGGCGCTGCCGGTGTTTCAGAAGGCCTGCCGCGATTGGCTGGGCGAACCCGGCTTGACGCTCCGGTTGTTTGCCGCGTTGGGCGGCATGCCGGTCGCGGAAGCCGGCCTGGCCCTCTGGCGACTGGCGGCGCTGGCCCACGCCGACCGCGACACGAAGGACGTTGTGTCTTCCGAAAATAATTGGCCGGAGGTCCGCGTCAGGCTTTGCCGCACCGAACACGGCCGGAAATTCCTGGCCGCCTGGGATACCTTCATGACCGAGCACGGGCACCATTGCCGCGGCGAACTGGAGTTGTTCAACGCCCGCTGGTGCGAGACACCCGATTACATCCTGGGGCTGGTGCGCGGCTATCTTCGCTCGATGGGCCGGTCCGATCCGCTGGAAAATCAACGGCGGCTGGCGGAAGAACGGGAACACTTGGCCGTCCAATGCCGCGCGCGGCTGAAGCATCCAATCAAACGCTGGATCTTCTCGCACTCACTGCGCCGCGCGCAGGAACTGATCGTCTTTCGGGAGCAATTGAAGAACCTCGGCGTCCGGCGGTTCGCCTTCGTGCGCCGCGTTCTCCTGGTTCTCGGCCAGCGGCTCCACGAGCAGGGCAGCTTGTCCTGCCGCGACGACATTTTCTTCCTGGACGTTTCCGAGCTTGAACCGGCCGCGACGGGCAACGCTTCATTCGATTGGCGCGAGCGCATTAAATCGCGCCGGCCGGAATATGAAAAAAACCTGAAGCTCCACCCGCCGCGGGTCGTGAACGGAAGATTCGATCCAAACGCGCCTGGCTGGCCGGTGGCGAACGCGGACGCGAAATTTCTGGAAGGCATTCCGGTCTCTCCCGGCATCGTCACCGGGCCTGCCCGCGTGATTTTGCGCACGGATGACCACGAGCAGGTTCTTTCCGGCGAAATTCTCATCGCCCCGTTCACCGATCCGGCGTGGTCGCCGTATTTCATCACCGCCGCCGGCGTGGTCATGGAACAGGGCGGGATTCTCTCGCACGGCAGCATCGTCGCGCGCGAATACGGTCTTCCGGCGGTGACCAACGTTGCTTCGGCCACGCGGGTCATTTGCACGGGCGACCTGGTGCAGGTGGATGGAAACCGCGGCTGCGTGAGCGTCCTCAAGCGTCTGTCCGAAGACCACACTGCTGGAAACCCGCAAACAACGTGACGACCAACCGTGGTTGTTCAATTCTCCGCCGAGTGCAATCCGCCCGCACAAACACAAAGGGGTCAGTTCCGGCTATTGTAAAAAATGACTACGCTTTCAAACAATTGGCCACCGTATGCCGACAGCCCATCTGCAAACGCCGCGCAATCCAATCTAAAGTCATGACCGTCTCGCTTCTCAAGCGCGCTGCCATCTTCACTTTGGCGGCGTCGGTTTTGCGACGCTGCTTCAAATCCTGCTCGGTCCATCCTCGCTTCTGCAACTCTTCCAAGACCAATCGCTGCGCCTTCTGTTCGTCGGTCTCCCGCTTTTCCTCTCCACCATGATGCTCCCCCATTCCGCAACCCATCATCTCCAACACATGTTCCCTCAATAGCGCCCCGCCCAAAAACCAGCCTCGCCGCACCGCTTTCCATTCCCCCGGCTTGTCCTTCCCTCGCCGTTCTTCCACGGCTTGGGCAAAAAGCTTCCGCCCGACCGCATCATCCCGCTGAATTCCCAGTTCACCCAACACCCGGTCCACCCGCAGCCAACTCGCCCGCTGTCCCGCCCTTTTCAAATACTCAGGATAACTGCTCCACCGATATTCCTGCAGCGGCTGTTCGGGTTGCAGAAGATTGGCGCGTATGGGGTTCAGATGAACGTAATCGCAGACCGTCCGCAAATAACCGTCACCGCTGCCGTCCACGATCAGTGATTTGTAGCGACCGCTAAACAAATGACCAAACAGCTTGTGCCGCCGGTTGAAGCGGGAGGTATAGGTACCCAAAAACCATTTCATGCCGGCGACCAGGTTGGCGTTGGGAGTTTCGATCACCAAATGAAAATGGTTCAGCATCAAACAATAAGCATGGACCTGCCAGCCGGTTTTGTCGCACGCTTCGCCGAGGGTTTCCAGAAAACGCCGGCGATCCTGATCGTCCTTGAAAATCGGCTCCCGCCGATCTCCCCGGTTCATCACGTGATAGATCGCTCCGGGGTATTGCACTCGCAGTTTGCGCGCCATGCCGTCAATGTTCTCTGCCCGGACTTGAGAGTCAAGGCCATATTCTACAATAGCCGGGACTGACACCTTTTTGACAAGGCCATATTCTACTATAGCCGGGACTGACACCTTTTTTCTATTCCTTTTCCTTTTTGACACCTTTTAGCGGCTGGAAAACTATGTCGCTCGCCGTATGCGAGAGGAGCACCTCAACGAATGGGGCGTCGCCTACTCGCGTCGCTTCACTGGTTCGGCTCGGCTCAGAGCAAAGGCCATTCGTTCCATCAACGAAGATGTCGCTCCAGTGCCTGACGAGGTGCCTGCTCCGCTGGCGTCAAAACTTCTCGACGACTTCCGGGACATCTTTCGGGAAGCGGCTGCAGCTGCGGACGCAGAGATAATTGCAGGATAATAACCAAGAGAATTCTTTCGCCCTTTCAGGGCTTGAATTTATTTTGTTCCGTTACCCAGGGCGGCGCTCGTTTCACTTCGCTTGCCCTGGGCTATTTTCTTTCGGGCTTTCAGCCCTGATCATCCGTAATACAATCCTGTAAC
>DLMG01000158.1:0-8741 GCA_002479245.1 Verrucomicrobia subdivision 3 bacterium UBA7542
ATCCACATACAAACCACGTGGCAACCGATGCCGATGCACCCAACTTTCGAATACGTCGTAGCTGGCACGCGTCGTCTCTTCCTCGAAAAACCGCGCCCGCATCCGGTTGGTCGCATCGTCCACCATCACCATCAGCACGCACGGTTCACGCCGGCCCTCGAACCAGCCGTGGTGCGAACCGTCCAGTTGCACCCTCGCCCCAAAACTCGGCTTGCGCTCCCGCCATTGCCGGTGCTTTTGCCGGCGGCGACGCACCGTCCGCTTCCCGGCCGCCAGCAGCCACCGCCGCAACGTCTCGTGATCCACCACCAGCCCTTCCCGGGCCGGATGCTCCGCCATCAACGTCGGTTCAAAGTCGGCGTAGCGCTCCTCTTCATAGCGCGCCAGTGCCAGCGCCCGCAACGCCGCCGGCTTGCGCCGCGGACTGGGCTGGCCACGCAGCCGATGCACCAGGCCCGCGTCCCCATCGGCCTGATATCGCCGCCAGATGCGCTTGCTCTGGCGGTAACCCACCCCCATCAACTCGCCCGCCGGCACCAGCGTCAGTTCCTGCTTCGTAACGCCCGCCAGGATCGTCAACCGTTCCCGTTCCTGCCGACTCATTTTCAATGTCTCCATGTTTATGGCCGGAATGGCTGCCGCAACCCCGCCCAAAAGGGGACATTTCTATCGAGTTATCAGGGGGACATTCTCCTGGAGTTCCGACACGGCATGAAGTTTGATTGCCTCGTTTTGCCTGCGCGCCTAATCTCAAAGCATGTTCGCCTCGCTGATTTTGGATGCGTTAAATCTTGAATATCTGATTTACAATCCGTGGCTGTTGCTGGTGTTCGCCTTCCAGGTCTGGATGTTCGTTGACGCGGTGCGGCGGCAGGAGTGGTTTTGGGCGGTTTTCATCTTCATCGGCTTCGGGTTGTCGGCGGTCCTCTACTACTTTTTCGTCTATCGCGCCGTGCCGTCCGCCACAAGCGGATTTGAACTGCCCGGCGCGCACAGTCGCCGCCGCATCAAGGAATTGCAGGCGCAAATTCATCACCTCGACAAGGCGCACCACCACTCGCAACTCGGCGACATTTATTTTCAACAGGGCAAACTCGAAAAAGCCGAGGTCTGTTACCATGCCGCGCTCGAACGGGATTCCGAGGACATTGACACCCGCGCCCATCTCGGCCAATGCCTGCTGCGCCAGAAACGCGCCGCCGAAGCGCGCCCGTTGCTCGAAGGGGTCATCGCCCAAAATCCGAAACACGATTACGGCTACACCATGATGGCACTGGCCGAAACGCTGTCCACGCTCGGCGAAACCGATGCCGCGCTCCAAATGTGGCGGCAGGTCACCGCGGAACATTCCTACGCGCGCGCCAAGGTGCAACTGGCCGGGCTTTACCTCGCCAAAAACCAGCCGGATCTGGCGCGGACGGAATTGAAAGATGTCGTGGCCGACGACGTGCACGCCCCAGCGTTCCAGCGCAAACGCGACCGCGTCTGGGTGTGGCGGGCGAAAAGTTTAATGGGGAAATTGAAATGAGACGAAAAACTGGCCAAGACCCATGAAGTGCGCGACGCCATCAAGGAAAAATCGAGCAATGTTGCGCGGAAGTCTGCTGCTTGGCGGCGGCTTGAAAAATGAATTGACCATGCCGTTGAACGGGCGATTATTCCAGCATTGGCAATAAAAAATAAAGCCATGAGCACATTCATTCGACCTCATTCGCTTGCGGTGACGATGTCGCCGTATTCAGGGAAAACCAAAGTCCTTTACCGCGATTATTTGCAGCAACAGAGTTTTGTCAAAGACATCACGGATTCCAGCGCGAAAGTTCAATACGCAATTTCTGAAAATGCTCGTGAAATCATTGCGACACGCGAACAACTTCAAGAACACGGTTTTGAGTTGTTGGAATTATTGCTTTTTTGGTTTTCAGTCTTATTGATGCGATTTTTGGATTGAGCCAAGAATTGGCTTCTGCGGTAACACTCTTGATTTGGATTTTAGGACCTGTGATTGGTTTTGTTGTAGGCGCACGGATTAGCAGTTCGGAATGGGGCAGAGATTGGAAGCGTCGTCGTGAAGAAAAAATACGTCGAAAAACCGGCGGATAATTCATTATTTCACGAATAGCAAGTCAGCCCTTGCCGTCGGGGTGATTCAAAGTTATTGTCTGGTCATGTTGGATTGGAGCAAATGTGCCGCGGTGGAACGCGTCGCCGGAAAAGTCAGCGGCGCGTGGCTGTTCAAAGGCACGCGCGTGCCGGTGGCGGCGTTGTTTGAAAACCTCGAAGACGGCGCGACGGTGGACAATTTTCTCGAATGGTTTCCCGGCGTGACCCGCGAACAGGTCGAGGCCGTGCTGGAACACGCCGGACAAAGCCTGGCGATTGCGTAATCCCCGCGCATGAAGATTCTTTTCGACCACGGCACGCCCGCGCCGTTGCGCCGTTCACTGCCCGGCCATGAAATTTCCACGGCTTATGAAATGGGCTGGGCAAAATTGAGCAACGGCGATTTGCTGGCCGCAGCGGAAAAAGCTTACGACGTTTTCATCACGACCGACCAGAACCTGCGTTACCAGCAAAATCTCTCCGGCAGACGGCTGGCGGTTCTGGTTTTGCCCACTACCAGTTGGCCGGAAATCCAAAAACACGCGCACAAGATTGCTGACACCGTGAACGCGCTCAAGCCGGGTGACTTCATCGAGTTGAGTTTCTAAAGGAATCAGTTCCTGGCAATTCCACAAAGACTAGCCCTGCCCCAATTTGGCGGACGGCGGCCACGATTTCATTTTGATTTCCGTCACCGGCAAAATTTCCTATCCTGCATTCGTGCCCAATCTCATCGCCATCGTCGGCCGCCCCAATGTCGGCAAGTCCGCGCTGTTCAACCGCATCGTCGGACGGCGCATTGCCATCGTCCACGACCAGCCGGGCGTCACGCGCGACCGCATCACCGCCGAGGCCGAATGGCACGGACGCGCTTTCACGCTCGTGGACACCGGCGGCATCGGCCTGTTGCGGCGCGAAAAGGCAGGCGACGTCATCATCAAGGCGGCAATGGAGCAGGTGGATCTGGCCGTTGAATCCGCGAACGTCATCATTCTCGTCGTCAATGTGCAGGAAGGCGTTGTGCCGCTCGACCGCGAAGTCGCGGTAAAATTGCGGCGCAGCGGCAAACCCGTTTTGGTCGCGGTCAACAAGGTGGACACGAGCCGCGCGGAAAAAGGCATGGACGAATTTTCCCAGCTCGGCTTCGACAACATTTTCCCGGTCAGCGCGATTCACGGCGAAGGCATCGAAAATTTAATGGACACGGCAACGGCGGCGTTGCCAGTCCACAGTCCACAGTCCACAGTCCATGACCAAGCCGATGATATGACTGTGGACAGTGGACTCGGAACTCGGGACTCGGTTCTGAAGCTGGCGATAGTCGGAAGACCAAATGTTGGCAAGTCTTCGATTATCAATGCGTTGACAAAATCCGGGCGCGTCATTGTCAGCCCGGTGCCGGGCACGACCCGCGATGCCATTGACGTGCCGTTCGAAGTTGAAACCGACGGGGTGCGGCAAAAATACATCCTCATTGACACCGCCGGCATGCGCAAGGCGCGGCGCGTGGACGACTCGGTCGAGTTTTTCAGCGTCCAGCGCGCGGTGGAGTCCATCGAACGTTGCGACATCGCCGTGCTGATTTTGGATGCCGAGGCCGGCATTTTGGAGCAGGACAAAAAGATTGCGGACAAAATCGTTGAAGCGCGCCGGGCCTGCATCGTGGTCGTCAACAAGTGGGATTTGGTGGCGGAATCCGTCCGCCAGGTGCGCGAAGAGGAAATCGAGAAACGCAATAAAAAGCAACGGACCGAAGGGCAGGCAAAGATAATATCCACGCTCGGTGAATTCGGCCAGTGGGTGCAGGACAAATTGTTTTTCCTCGATTACGCGCCGGTGATTTTCACGTCGGCCCAATCCGGTTTTCATCTCGACCGCATGCTTGAGGCCGTGCGTTACGTGGCCGCGCAGTTGCAGCAAAAAATCCCGACGGCGATTTTGAATCGCACGTTGCGCGACGCCATCGAGCGCCGCCAGCCGGTCAGCGCGGCGGGGCACCGGCTGAAGTTTTTTTACGCGACACAGGTGCGGCAGGCGCCGCCGACGTTTCTGCTGTTCATCAACCGCGACGAATTATTTTCCGACCAGTACAAAAAATATCTGGCCGGCGAATTGCGCCGGGCGTTCGGTTACGAAGGCTGCCCGATGGTGCTGGTGCCCAAACCGCGCCCGAAAACCGTTGAGCCGATACGAAAGTTCAAAACACCCCGCCCGGGCAACCGGACGGATTCGGATCGGAAAAATCGGCGGTCCGGGCGGAACAAACCGCGTCGATGAAACATCGTTCGGTTGAATCTTCCCCCGGCGCGCGTGAATTTTTGAAGGACGGCTTCGTATAAATCGGCGGCGTTGGGAATTGCTGCGCTGAACATCACGATTAACAGGCCTGATACAATTGCGATTGACAGGTTTAATCCTTGAAAATTTTATACGGTTTGATATAAAACTGTTTCCGCATGAAGAACATCCCCAGGGAACGATCTTGGGGCGGACTTGCCGCCATTTTCGCCGCATGGTGTGTTTTTTCAACCGAAGCCGTCCAACTTGTAACCGTACAGGGAACTTCCTTTGCGCCCCAGGCCGGCGGCAGCGGGGATTCAGGGCTTTCCATCATCAGCCGGGACGGACGCTATGTTTTATTCGCCAGCACGGCGAACAATCTGACGCTGACGAACAATAATAATTTCGTGCTGCCGCGCCGGTTAAATGTGTTTCTGCGCGACCGCCTGGCCGGCACCACCACCCTGGTCAGCGTCAATATGGCCGGGAACGGCGGCGGCAATGGGGATTCATTCCCAACCGGAATTTCGACGAACGGGCAGTTTGCGCTTTTTGAAAGCAGTGCGAGCGATTTGGTTGCCGGCGACACGAATAATGCCAGCGACATATTCGTGCGCGATGTGGTCAACGGCCTGACGACGCTCATCAGTGTGAGCACCAACGGCAACAACGGCAACGGGACCTCACGCGGTTCGGTGATGACCGGGAACGGACGTTATGTTGCATTCGTCAGCACCGCGTCCAATCTGGTGCCCGGCGACACCAACGGCATTGCTGACGTTTTCGTTCGGGATTTGCAGGCGGACA
The DNA here is from genome assembly GCA_002479245.1 of Verrucomicrobia subdivision 3 bacterium UBA7542. Classification (GTDB taxonomy): domain Bacteria; phylum Verrucomicrobiota; class Verrucomicrobiia; order Limisphaerales; family UBA11358; genus UBA11358. Next base: position 5,191 of record DLMG01000158.1, read on the forward strand.
CGACGACGCTGGCCAGTGTCGGCGCGTCCACCAATTCAATTGTACCACCCTTTGGATTAACCTTAACCAGCTTCATCAGTTCGGAATCGCCGGAAATCACGCCGGACGGCCGGTACGTTGCTTTTTACAGCACTGCCACCAATCTCGTTCCCGGGGTGGCGACAAATGGTGACCTTTTCGTCCGCGATTTGCTCGGCGGCAACACCCTTTGGGCCAGCACCAACGCTCGCGCCATTGGTCAATCCCTGATCGGCAACTCAAATGTTGTTTCCTGCAATTACAGCATCAGTGACGACGGCCAATTCGTCGCGTTTGAGGCTTGCACGAATCTCCCCAGCGGTTCAAACGCGCGCGGAATTGTTTTGCGCTACCATGTGCCAACTGGTTTGACCGACATCCTTTGCACAAACGCCAGTGTGCCCTTGTCATTTTTCCCAAACCTCCACGATTTGGCGATGACGCCCGATGGACGGTTTACCGCCTTTGTCGGCAATGTTTCCGGGACGAACAAGGCCATTTATCTTTGGGACGCGCAAACCGGAACGAATACGCTGGTGAGCGCCAAGCTGGACAATTCCGGTCCGGCCAATGGATTTTGCGACGCGCCCGTGGTTTCAGCCAACGGCCAATTCGTCGCCTTCACCAGCACCGCCACCAATTTGGTCGCCAATACCCTGGCGGGTGATTGGCATGTCTATCTCCGCGACACGGTAGCCGGTGCCACCCAATTGCTCGATGCCGATACGAATGGAGTTGGCGTTGGCGTGGCTTCGACCATGGCCCCGGCCTTAAGCGCCGATGGCAGCGTCGTTGCGTTTGATTCCGCAAATTTGTTGCCCGACAACCGCCACCTGAATTACAACGTTTTTGCGTGTGACCTGACGGCTGGCGCAACCGATTTAATCTCCGCCCGCCAGCCGGCTTTGCCGTCGCAAACGCCCGATGGCCTCAGCGGTCTCACCCCATTTTCCGTGAGCGCCAATGGCCGGTTCGTCGCGTTTTACAGCGACGCGGATGACCTAGCACTCAATGACACGAATGGATTTGGCGATGTGTTTGTGCGCGACCTGATCGCCGGCACGAACATTTTGGTGAGTGTGAACACCAATGGCAACGCCTCCGGGGATGGCCTTTCAACCGACCCGTCCATTTCCAGCAACGGCCAATACGTCGTATTCACCAGCTCGGCCGACAATCTGGTTGCGGGGGGCACCAACGAGCGGAATGTTTATATTCGTGATTGGCAGGCCGGCACGACGGCACTGATAAGCGTAAGCACGGATGGGCTTAATCCCGGCAACAGCGATTCCTTTTTGCCCATCCTAAGTGCGGACGGGCGTTATGTTTTATTCCACAGCAAGGCATCCAATCTGGCAACCGGTTCGTCTGGCGGCGTGGAAAATCTGTATTTCCGCGATTTGCAGACGGGGACCACGTATGCGCTCACATCGGCCCTTGGTGGAATCGGCGCGTATTCGGCGGCTTCCATGACCCCGGACGGCCAATCCGTGGCGTTTATCGGCACGGCCGTGGGAGGGTCCGGGACATTATTCGTCTGGAATTCACAATCGAAGGCTCTGAGTTACAGCAGCAGCCCGTCTATTCCTTCAAGCCCGTTCCCGTTTGTTTCCATCAGCCCCAACGGACAAAAACTGGCCTATCTGGCAAATTCGCCGGCAAATTTATACGTCGCGGACCTGGTGGCAAACACCGTCTCGACGATCAACCCGAGCGGATCTTTCTCGTCGCACGCGGGGTTGCAATTCAGCAGCGATGGGCGATTTCTCACCTATGCCGGGAAGACGAATTCCGCAACCGGCGCGCCGAACGTCTTTCTATACGATTTCCAAACCGGAAACAATCTGCTGATCAGCCAGAATTTCAACGCGACCGGCGCGGCCAATACCAATTCCGATTCGCCGGCCATCAGTCCCAACGGCCGTTTCATCGCTTATCGCAGTTTTGCCACGAACATTATTCCGGATGATTTCAATAACGTCGCGGACTTGTTCATTTACGATGCTTCAAACAACGCCACCATTCTCGTGAGCGTGAACGGAGCGGGCAATTCAACCGCGGACGACCGCTCGCTTAAACCGGTCTTCAGCAGTGACAGCCAGACCCTCTTTTTCCAAAGTTGGGCTTCCGATTTATCCGCCCCCGATTGCAACAGCGACAGCGATATTTTTGCGCTCGACCTCACCGCCCTGCCCGTGACGGGTCCCGGTGGCGGTGGTTCGACCAATTCAGCGTCCGTCTTTTATGCGCAACTGATTCCCGCCGGCACTTTTAGCCCCAATCCGGCAATCAGTTGGCCCTTGGCTTCGGGAAAATCCTACCAGGTGCAATTTAAGACCAATCTCACCGACTCCGTCTGGCTGAATCTGCCCGGCAACCTCACTTTTATCGGCGACACCGGTTATGTCAGCGACCCATCGCCCGCGCCCGGCCAAAGATTTTACCGCATCGTTTTGAATCCTTGATGATTATGAAAACGTTAGACAGGTTGGTGATTGAGAAAACCGGCGCCAGCGGCTTTACGCTGATTGAGCTGGTAGTCGTTATCGCAACTGTTGCCGTTCTGGCGGCGTTGCTGTTACCCGCCCTCGCCGGAACCAAGCCAAACACGCAGGCCTTTCAGTGCCTGGAAAATCAGCGCCAATTGATTCTGGCCTGGCAGATGTACGCCCAGGATAACAGCGATATTCTGCCGCCCAATGATTTTCCTTATGCAACACACGTAGCGCGAGATGGCACGGTGAAGAATTGGGTTTTCGGCACCATGTATCTTATTACGGATGCGATTGATGCTCCAGGTCTGGGACAAGGAATACAAGTGAACCCAGCGCTTACCTCGCTGGCCCTCTACAACACGAATCCCGCTGCTTATAAATGTCCGGCGGACATCACTCTGTTCCAAGGCCACGTACGTCAACGCAGCGTGTCAATGAACAGCGCCGTTGGGACGGTATGGTATTCAGATTCGAACCACTACGGCACCAAGAAACCGGGAAGCGCGGTCGGAGGGGGATGGTTGCCAGGGACCTACAACGATTCGCAGACCACTTACCGCACCTATGGTAAAACCTCATCCTTTACTGTGCCGGGGCCGTCCAGCACCTGGGTAATCGCGGACGAGAATCCGAACACCATCAATGACGGGTCGTTGGTTGTAAGTATGGCACAGATAGTCGTTGATTTCCCTGCCAACTATCATGGCGGCGGAGCCGGTCTGGCTTTTGCCGATGGTCACACGGAAATCCACAAATGGGTGGACGTTTTTTTAATGCTTCCTACCACACTTAACTTGCTAAATGCCAGTTCCGAAGTTGGAGCGCCGGTTTCACAATTTATGTCTGGCCCTTCGCAAGATTTGGCTTGGATACAGCCTCGGACATCAGCGCTTAAGTGATGCTATAGCAGTTCCAGTTAACATTGGCACAGTTTGATATGCCGCTGGAAAAAGCGGCGGAGGGCCGCCGCCCGTCCTCTCCATCCTCCGTAGCAGGGCTACTGCGGAGGACGGGCGTAGCAGTACTGCGGAGGGTGGA
>DLMG01000158.1:8813-10016 GCA_002479245.1 Verrucomicrobia subdivision 3 bacterium UBA7542
AGGGTGGACAGTCCAAGACGCTGCGCGCGACACGATGATTCCTGAAATCCGCGAAGTGTTTTGGGGTGCGCCAGTCCTCTGGCGCTTTGCAAACAGACGAAACGTCTGCCAGATTTCCGCATGAACTTTTGTGCGCCAATGACAATATGAGTTGCTATACACCGACAACCTGGTCAACGGATTCCAGGACCGGAGCTGGCGACGTTTCTGCTGTTCGTCAATCGCGCCCGAAAACCGTTGAGCCGATACGAAAGTTCAAATGGCCGCAACGGAAACACTCCGGGAAATTTCCGACGTCACGCGGAAAAAAATCGCGCTGAATTTTTTGTTCACAGCGGCGAATAAGTTGTCGTTTGCGCAATGCCGGCGCGAGATTTGCCGGATTTTATTTGGGAATATCGTTCCCGTAACTTTTATTCACAATTTTCTTGCAACCACAATAGGTAGGGCATATTCTCCGTCCGTTGCCCACTAAATGGGGTTTCGCCTGGAATTGGGCGGTTGGCGAAAACCTGGAAAGCGGGCTGAGAAGTTGATTTTCCCGACCGGTCTTCCGTGTTAAGACGGTCGGGTGATTTGTTACAAAATAAAATTTCGACCGCCGCGAAAGGAAAAATTCATGATTGACGCACGCGAAGAGGTGTTGGTTCCGGCGTCGCATAAAGGCAGTCGTCGTTCCGCAACGGTGGCGGCAGGCCGCCATATCAAAGCCAACGCCGGCGCGGCGAAAAAATCGGCGCGCGTTGAGCGCGTTTTCAGCGATCCGAAGGTCAAGCCGTTCGACCAGATTGAATGGGACCGGCGCAACGCCGAAATTACCGATGACGCGGGCAAGGTCATTTTCAAGCAGGAAAATGTCGAGGCGCCCAAGTCGTGGTCGCTGCTCGCGACCAAGGTGGTCGTCTCGAAGTATTTTTACGGCGAACTAAACACATCGGAGCGCGAGACCTCGGTGCGCCAGCTCGTTCATCGCATTTCCCGGACGATCGCGAATTGGGGTGTCGCGGACGGCTATTTCAGCAAGGCGGGCGGCGAGATTTTTTACGAGGAACTGACCTGGCTGTGCCTGAACCAATACGGCGCGTTCAACTCGCCGGTCTGGTTCAACGTCGGGCTGTTCCATGAATACGGCATCGGCAAAAACTCCGGCAAGGGCAACTGGTTTTACAACCACAAGACCCGCCAGGTCGAGCGCGCCACCAC
>DLMG01000262.1 GCA_002479245.1 Verrucomicrobia subdivision 3 bacterium UBA7542
CTGCCGGGTTCGCATCCTGCATGACAGCCGACCGCAGAGCCAAAGTTTAATTTTGCGTGGCCGGGGTTCGTTTCGGCGAGTCGCGCCAGCGCGAGCGCGGTTTGCGCTGACTCCTGAGCGAGTGCCGTTTACGATCACATGGAGCGCAAGGGCTGCGGCTGCCAGGGGAACAGGGGGCAGCAGGCAGACCGGGCGCGGAGTGTGACGCTTCAGGTGTCAGACTAATGTGGTTTTATCAGTGAGGTTGGCCATTTTTCAGACCGTCGGAACGGAGGTGCGAGCCGCACTGGCGATCACCGGAGTGGAGCGGTCGGAAAATGGCCGTGCTCACGGCTATTACCGATGTCTTGGCCGGGCGAAGCCTCGCGGCCTATTGCGGTGTCTTGCCCGTGCGAAGCATCGCGGGCTATTGCTTGTTCATGTCGGGCGGAGCCTCGCGACATCCTGCTGGTGTTCCTTGGGGTGCGCCCGATCTGAGGCCGGTCTCGTCGGTTTGCGGCCGTCGGAACGCAGCGAAACGCTCCGCGTAGGTGCGGGCCGCACCGGCGTTCACCGAAGCGGATTAGTGCAGCGGAGTTGGACGGTCTGCAAAGCTGGCGAGTCCGGCCAGGGCGCGGGCGGAACAGTGCCGGGACTTGCCCCGAAAGCCTTCGGGGAAGTGTCGGCTCTGTGAAGCCTGGGCTGGTGTTTTGCGGCGCGCAACGGAATGCGCGCCCTACCAAGCCGCGTCAGCGGCGTTACCAAATTCTTCCGCGAAGCGGCCATCTTTTCTTTTCATGCCTGACCCTCGCGCCCCAAAACCGTTGTATTACCGGGACGTTTGGATTGCGCGCAAAACATTCAATTTAGGAGGGTCGTCCAACGTGCGCGCGAGGGTAGCCCAAGCGCCGCCGGGGATGACGTAGGAAAACCCGTGAAAGCGGCGCGGTGCCGGCGGGTGGGGGCCGGGGATGACGTTGGTGGCATGAGGCGCGTTCGATTACATGAAAACTTTCGACAAAGCCGATGACTGCCCCCACTCGCCGTGCATGGGCGTCAGGCATGCGCGCGCACGGACATGACGCTGGCAAATGGAGGACTTTCGACGTGTGGGCGCACCGTAGGTTGTTGAGCACGCGAATGGAGTGCAGCGCGAACTATTGTTTCGTTGAGTTGCCAACAAAATTGAGCATCATCCTGATCGCAGGATTGCCGATTTTCGTCTTTTGGCGTGACGGATTAGTGCTCAGCAACCGGAATGTCCGCTATTTCGTCTAATGCCGCTTGTGCTTCCTCTCTGTTGCTCAAATTCAAAACCCGCGCTTGTGTTGCGAGGATTGCCAATCCCTTTTGAACTTCCCTATCACGCATTTGGGCGTCTGTTGGACAAACAAAAGCGGCCAGCCTGTCTTTATTCTTGACGAATTCATATTTAATCGCTGCTTGAAATCGCCATGCTGCAGATTCAATTATCCGATCACGTTCAATTGGATATTTTCGCAAGGGCACTTGCTGCCCCAACCAAACCGGCGCGCCATTGCGAATGGCATAAGAAAACGCAATGATTTCTGTAACCTCAGTGGCAAGCGGGCACTGAATTGTCATTCCTTCCTTTTTGAAGAATTTATTTTTGACTAATCTTGTTTTCTGAATCACCTCTTCACACTGGATTTCCAAAAATTCCGTCGAGTATTTTTCGTCAGTGGATTCGGGCGTATCATTAACGAGTGTCATGAACAATTCATCAACCAGCTTTGGCAATTTTTCTTCCGTTATTGTTTCAAGAACTGCGCCGCCCTTGTCCAAAAAATAATTTCCCTTGCCGGTTGTTTGTAGTGCTTCAACAAAATCTGGTGATACTTTCTCGGCAAATTTCCCCGCTCCAATGAATTCAATCTTGTCCTTTTGAACTTCTGAAAGCCAAAATTTTACCCATTGTTTGTAGGCAGGGGGAGACTGAATAAAATTCGGGATGTTTTTGCTTGTGAAATTGCCATATTTGTCAGCACCCTGAAAGCGCGCTTCGACCCCGGCCTCTGACCACACAATGACACCTATGTTTCGCGGCTCATTTCTAATGAGGTCAGGAACATATTTTGCAACCAAGAATTGGGCACCTGTCATATTGTCAACCTCCATTGACTTATGCCGGAAAACTCGGATTGGTTTGAATTTACCAATTTACGAACGTTGTTCCGGCGATCAATCAAAAACGCTTTGGCCGTGGACGCTTCTAGTGCCGTAATCATGTCCAAATCAACTGTGCCACCACAAACGTCATCAATCAAGTAATCAGGAACAGAAGAAATTCGGTCATACCATTTTGAGAAATAATCGTCAGTTTTCAATGAATCTAACAGGCAATGCCGATTCTGCCCCGTTCCGCCAAGAATCCCCAAATATGGAGGCGATATTACCACGCCTTGCGCCTGCTGATTCTGCCCCACGACCGTTCCGTCAGAAATCACCAGCTTGTCTTTCAAATCATTTAGTCGCCGAGCCCCTTCTCCGTTCGTATTTCCAAATAATGCATGACTGTGATCAAAAATGCTCATGTGTGGTGGTTTTTCGGCTAAATCAACTGACAAATTTTTCCGGTGTCTGTCTGGATTCGCAATCCAAATATCAAAAAGAATGAGTCCGGTTGACAAATCAGGCAAAACACTGACGCATTGTTCGGGGTCAACTGGCGGCAGGTCGTCCGCAGTCAGATTGAAATTTAACGAAGCAAACCAATGTTTTACAGCATGATCTTGGGCATAAACAATTCCGCAAGGGGGAATCGGAAGGCCGATAAAACGACCAATTTCAGCACAAATAAATTCATTGGAAATGCAGTATTTTAGGACTTCATTATTTTTTGCAATTGACCTCAAAGAGGCATGATAAGAGTAAAGGACGCCGTTGCCAGCGACTCTTGAGCCAATGGCCAAAAGAGAAAAAAGCCCAGCCATGATGAATGACATAGCTTTTATCATGGGAAACGGGGCGTCAATCTTGATTTTCATGGCAACAAAGCGCGCCCCCATGACCTAATTTTGACGATTTTGTCTTGCCCCTACCCCCGGTAGGTATTCTTTTTGAATACGAAGGGGGTGGTTATGGTTGTAAAACCGGCCACCCTCGCCCATGCGTAACAAAATAAAGTTGGTGGCCGAAAACAACCGCCAACCAATCGTTTGCGGTAGAAAAAAGCCCGAAAAATCAAGGAAATACGTATAGTTGGCCCTAAACGGGTTTAGGTTCTCCCGCAACTCCCCTCCCTGTAGGCTCCTCTATCCGCTCATTTTGCCTGCACACAGAAAATTTAACCAGTTACAACGCTTGACAAGTTAACAAAAAGATTCATTTTCAGTCGAAATCTTATGCTAACATCCGATTCGACGAATGATTGTTGCCCCTCACCCCCGGCAAGAAATCTCTTTGACCGATAGGGCTGGTAATGGGGCTTAAGCCAATCGCGCTCGCACATAAATAGATTTTTGAATCGAGGCGACAACCACTTCCGCCCGCTTTGCCAATAAAACAGGGTGCTTCTTTGGTTATCACAACTGCCGGCGTCGCACATATATGAATTTTGAAAACACAGATACATACACTTTTAATAAAATGAACCGGCTTCATTGCCAGGCAGATCATCATCGGGATGTGGGCGCGTGAGATTTCAGCCAGCAAAGTGCCTGCTGGCAGAGCGGGTGCGTGATTGAACGCAGCCCAATGGTGAGACTGGCAACGGTGGAACTGTCCGCGCCAACAAACTCCCCAGCCAATATCTGTTTGGCGACATGGAGCCACGGAGCGCAGTCTGGCGCGAGTCCGGCGGCTTGACCTTCAAGCATGGCGGGGCGTGTTGAGTCCTGCATGGCGGCAAAGGTGGTTTGGGTAGCGGCGGTTTTCATCAACCGCATGAAATTGTCAGAAGCCACTTGAAGCGAGCCGCGCTTTTGTTCGGAACGTAGTTGGCTGTTTTTGCGATGATGCCCAGGCGCATGAACTTTTCCCGAATCCCCGCCGCTCCTTTGCCGGTGATTCCAAGTCGCTCTGCCAGGTTGTCCCGTGCGATGGGGAAGTCCTTCGCGCCGTCGTTCGCCGCTTTCGCTGCGTAACTGCGAATGATGCGAAACGCTTCGCGCTCGTTGTCCGTTTCGAGTTGCGCAAGTTTTTCCCGTTCGTCTTCGGAAATCGTGTCCCGCCAGCGTGCGGCCAGCCCTGCCCATAGTTCTTCAAAGCTGGCCATGTGCTCCTGCTCGCTGGCCTCGGTCGAAACGGTCTTGTGCCGAAACTGTGCCTGCACAAGCTGTCTCGCCATTGCACCTCCAACTTGATTAAAAATTTCACCAGTCAGAGCAGCCAACTTGTCATTACGGGTGTTTGTTGCCGTGATCCCGAATTCTTGAAGCAATTCCAATTCATGGTAATTAGGGAAAGAAGAAGGAGAAGAGAAAGAAGCTTTTTTCTTTGTATCGGGGAAGTGAGTTTCTAAACCCTTGCGAATCAACGGGGCGTTTTTTGACTTCCCCGATAGGACGGATTCAAGGGAAGTGCGGCAGTTTTCCCAAACGATTTGCGAGCAAGTGTCCGTGCCGGGATTCCAGCAACCGGGCGCACGCATCCCCTTGCCGAAACGTGACTGCACACTGTCAGGCGGGAAGATTTCACAGACGCCAGCGGCGACGGGTGCGCCGATGGTGGCGGCAACGGATTTCAACAGCCGTATCCATTCGTGGGTGTTGTGAAAGTCGGGCGAGATTGCCCAGACGTGCCAGCCGCCGCTGCCCGATGTTTCGAGAATCACGGCCACGTCTGGCATGTTTAACAGCACGCGAAAAGCCCCAAATGCCAACTCCCGCGCTCGGTCTGCCTCGCCTGGGTTGTGCGCGTCAAAATCCATGCCGCCCCAGCGCGATTGCTGCCGCTCGTTAGCCGAGTAAGGGACAAATGCCAGCCGCGATTTCGGCGAACCGGCAATACTTGACCAACTCCACGAGATTGCCCGATCAACTGGATGACGTTTCGATTTGACGTAACGCTTGCATCCATCCAGGTCCCGAAAGCCCATGATGAAACGTGTTGGGCCGTTGCCGTTGTGAAGATGTTCGCAAAGCGAAGTCCATTCGCTCTGCGTATAAACCGCATCGGCGCGTTGTGGCTGCCAATTCAAAACGGCCAGCGTATTCGGTCCAGTATCGGCAGGGTGCGCTCGCAAGCGAAGCCGCTTGGCCGGTCGCTCGCTTGTGACACTGGCAGAGTCGAGAATCATGGTGGCGGGGTCTTGCTCACGCCGCCCTTTTTCGCTGTCCGCGCACAGTCGCTTTGGCATCGAGGCTGGCTTTAACCAGGACGGGGTCAAAAAAAACGCGCCGGCCAATTTTACAAAAGGGCAGCGTTCTATTCCGCTGTTGGTCTCTTACCCAGCGAAGGCTGGGGCGGCTGGCTTCATCAAACAAAATTTCCAGAAGCCGCAGCGCGTCAACGTAACGCGGGACGATTGGTTCTCCAACTTGTGGCGTTAGTGCATTTTCTGTGCTCATCATGGAATGAGCTTGCACTCAAATTCACGTCCATTCCTTCGCTATAACAGGGCGTAAATATAGAAAAAATCCTCAATTCTTGCGGGCGATAGAAACAAATGCCTGTCTCATCTTGTCGAGGATGCGTTTGCGAGTATAAGTTTTCCGCGTTAGGTCGCCGTCGTCCCATTCTTTGTGTCCCTCCTTATAGGGGGAAAAATTCACGTGGTTCTCAAAATCTTTTCCGTAAATCTGCTCAAACAACTTCCTGCTTTTTTTCCACCAGCGCGGAGCGGTCGCGCGCGTAAGCGGGGGAAGTTTTTCGCGGCGGAGTTCAAGGCAGCCAATCAATTTGAGAGCAGCGCGGATTTCCGGCGTTCCGCGGCTCCACTGTCGGCCCGTGTAGTTCAATGGTGAATCCGCGCCAAGTTCCATTTTACGGACAAACCGGATTTGCTTCGCTTCATAGTCTTTGTCCACAGTGACAAAAGCGGGCCACGCCTGGCAGCGGCGTATAAACTTGCGGTAGTGCTCGGTCGATGTGAGAGGCTCGTGTTTCAATAAGTTAATATGTAAGGTCAATTCATTTACTGTCACCGGTCACTTGAAAAC
>DLMG01000031.1 GCA_002479245.1 Verrucomicrobia subdivision 3 bacterium UBA7542
GGGCGTCTTCTCACCCGGAAATTCATATTTGGTCAGCAGGTCGCGGACTTCCATTTCCACCAGGTCCAGCAACTCCTTGTCGTCCACGAGGTCAACCTTGTTCAGGTAAACAACGATGGCGGGCACACCCACTTGGCGGGCCAGCAGCACATGCTCCTTGGTTTGGGGCATCGGTCCTTCGGAAGCGTCCACCACGAGGATGGCACCGTCCATCTGGGCCGCGCCAGTGATCATGTTTTTGATGAAATCGGCATGGCCCGGGCAGTCAATGTGGGCGTAGTGGCGTTTGTCACTTTGATACTCCGTGTGGGACACGGCAATGGTGAGGGTCTTGGTTTCGTCGCGCACCGTGCCGCCCTTGGTGATTTCGGCATAGGACTTGAGTTCCGCCAATCCCTTCCGCGACTGCACCATCACAATTGCCGCCGTCAGAGTGGATTTACCGTGGTCAATATGTCCGATCGTGCCGACGTTGACGTGCGGCTTCGTTCGTTGAAATTGCGTTTTAGCCATTGTTGTCTCCTGCGTTTAGTTTTTGGTTAACGGTTAAATCTGCGAACTGGAGCCCATGATCAGGGTTGAACTGATGACCTCGTCCTTACCAAGGACGCGCTCTACCAACTGAGCTACATGGGCGCATTATCATTAGTCCAATCCGATACACAAACACAAAACGACAAAAAAACCCGTCCCCCTCATTTTTTTCTGTCGAAAATCCAAGGGGCAACCGGCTGTTTTTGTCTATTTACGGCTCTACCTGCGGTGGCAAACTATAAAACACCCGCCCTCCTGTCAACAGGTATTTTAAATTTTTTCCCGGGCGGTTTTTAGCCAAAAACTCCATGCCCAACGTCGGTTGTCCATCAAATCGGGCAAGGCCGGTTTGGCGCGATTTCCTTTTCAACAACGGATTTCACGGATTACACGGATTTTATTTTTTTCCCGATCCGTGTCCTCCGTGTCCTCCGTGGCTTTTTCCTTTTCCTTGTTGGTGTATTCATAATTCTAGGACCAATCCTTTCAGATTCAACATTTGGAATATTCCCTTTGTCGTTTCAGCCTTCAGCCTTGGCTGGCTGACGGAAATCTATTTTCGCTCTTGACCGCTCACGCTAATGGGTGACCCTTTCACGGTTTCTGCTGTCTTATTTCAATCTCGACCATTTCGCAGTTGGCATCGAAGCCGGCTTTCTGCAAACTCAGTGAGTAGGTCAAAATCATCACCCGGCCATTCTCACGGAACAGTTCCGGGTGCAGATAGGCGCAATACACCATCTCCACCTGCTTTCCCTGGCAATACTCGGGCACCTCCACCCGGGCAACCGGCGGGCTCCAAGGGCCATCAGGCGCATCGGCAACATGAAAACGAATCTCGCGGGGGTGATCGAAGTCACTGGAGGAAGCCATCATATATTTTTTTAGATACGGATTCCAGGCAACGGAGACCTGACCCGGGACGCTTTTGACTAGAAGCGCTGCCGCCTCTTTCCTGGGCGAGAATTCCTGGCTGGCACCGGCGTAGAACTCATACGCATCGGGGTCCTCGATTTTTTCCGGACGCACCCGGGCCAGGGCGACCCCCTGCTTCCCCTTGAATTCCTTGATCCCAAAAAGATAGAGCCAGCCGTCAGCCTCAATGACCTGGGTGGGCTCGACGGGAAAGCGCCAATCCCCATGCGGTCGCAGCCGCTCGTAAGGTCCGAGCGCCACTTTTGAGCAGCCGAGACCGGAACCAACGCCGCGGAAGTCCCATTGACCATTCCCAAAAACCTCGATCAACGAATAAAAAAGGTAGTATTGGCCGTTCACGTGGATTCCGCCCAGCGGCCAGATCCGGTAACGCTCGGCCGGCTGTTCATCCGGCAGGAACTCAAAGGGCGAAACGGCGTCACCGTTGCTGGACACGAGATAATTGAACGCGGGCGGATAATTTTTGGCCTTGTCGGCGAGAAAAGCGATGGAACAGGATACGGCTCCACCCGCAAAGAGCGGAGCCCCCTCGGCGGACCGGGAACCTTTGAAAGTGTCGCCGAAGGCCCAGATCGCTCCGCCGGGGACGACGAAAGACTCCCCGCCATCCTGGGAAACAATCGAAGCCTTGGCGTGCGCCCTGTTCCAAAGCGAGCCGAAGAATCTGGTTTGGATAATTACGAAGGGCCCGTCCATCTGCTTCTCCGCCGGCGAGGAGGGCGAACAACCCGAAAGCATGGCCGTCAAGCCCAGTGCTATGAAAAGCCATTTCATAATTTCCTTCTTGTCGCGCCGATTGGCGCTGATGAGTGAAGATTCGCGGTTGGGTTGCTGGAGGAGTTGAGCGTTGATGGTTGAGGGTTGAGAGGCCATGCGTCAGTTCAATGCCCGGTTTTGAGTTGTTACCTAATTCATTACCTATTTAATCTGGTATTACCTAATTGAGCTTCGTTGCTTCGTAATACACTCATTTTTACATGCTTTTGAGATAATACCCTCTTTCTCAATACGTAGTTTAATACCTAGTTTACGAGTTAATACCTAGTTTCCGACTTTCTCCCATTTTGCGCTCCGGCCAGTGCCGAGAGACTTGACTTTCTTTTCCTTTTGCAGCCGGGCAAGGAGCCGGCGGATCAAATCCAAACCGACGCCGGGACATTCGGCCTGCAAATCAGCGACACGAAAGGTGCTGATCTGGCGTTCAACTGCCGCCAGAACCGCGGCCGTCTTCTCGCCGCGCGGAGATTTTATTTGGCCGAGGCGCTGCTCAAATTCCTTGCACGCGTGCGTGAGGATGAAGAGCAGGAAATTCATCGCCGGCCACGGGTTGTGTTTGCCCTCGTGCCAGCGTTGCGAGGATTGCTCGAGGATTTCGTAATACCGCTCCTTGTTGTCCTCGATGATGCGTTCGAGGCTGATGTAGCGCCCGGCTTCGATGCCGCAATGGTAGCAGGCGAGCAGGAACAACAGGCGGGAGACACGGCCATTGCCGTCGCGGAACGGATGGATGCAGAGGAAATCGAGGTTCAACGCGGCGGCAAGCACGAGCGGGTGAACCCATTTCTCGCGCATCCCGCGCTGCCAGAGTTCGATCATTTCGGCCATTGCCTTGGGCGTTTGTTTCGCGGGCAGGGTTTTAAAGCGCACGCGGCTGCGCCCATCGGCGTAAGTCTGGATGATGTCCACGTCCTTTTCCTTGTAGATGCCGGCGTCCCAGATTTCGCCGCGAGAAAGTTTGTGGAGTTTTTTTATGGTGGTTTCGGAGACGGGTAGTTTCGCGCTGTTTTGGTGGATAAGATTCAACGCGTCGCGATAGCCGCGCACTTCCTCCTCGTCGCGATCACGCAGCGCGGGTTTGCCGAACATGAGCGTGGCAACGCGGGATTTGTCCACCTCGACGCCTTCGATGCGATTGGAGGAAATGGCGCTTTCGATGAGGGCATGCTCGCGGAGCACTTTGAGTTTCTGCGGAGATTGGCGGGTGAACAATTCCTGTTTGCCGCGCGCCTCGGCCAGGTCAGTCAGATACCACGTTGTCCGCGTGGGCAGCGTGGGCGGTTCGGCTGCGAGTTGGCGCAGGGTCATCATGGGACGAATGCTAAAGGCTGAATGCCAAAGGCTAAAGGATTGAATGCAGCGCGATTTGCGACGATTCTGTTTTTGTCCGTTTTCATAAAATTCAGCCTTTTGCCTTTATCCTTCAGCCTTTTTGCGATGGCGGGGAGCAAGGCATCCAACTCGGCGGCGGCCTGCCCCGTGTTATTTACGGCGGTCTCGGCTTGCGGGTGTTTCATTTCTTCAAATCTTCGGTGATGGTGGGGAATTGTTCCAGGGCGGCTTCGAGGTCAAACCGCGATTCATTTGGCCCATTCCGGAAAGGCGGTCATCGCGTCGAGGAGGTTATGCAGCTTGTCGGTATGGGCGTCTTCCTGCCAACCGCCGCGACCACTCTTTGTCGCCTGGTCGCCCGGACAGCCATCGTCGTTGACGGCATACAGACAGTAGTTCAAGGCCTGCCGGGCCACGGCCTTGAATTCATTCGACCCGGTGGCTTTGCTGTACATCGCCAGCACCGCGCCGTAGGTGGAAAGGATGCCTCCCCAAGGGTCCATGTCGTTGGTCTGCTCCCCACAAACCGCAACTCCATCGCGAACGGTTATGAACCGGCGGTTGACAAATTCGATCAGTGCCCGGGAGTCTTGCTTCCAGTACGGATCCAGCGCGTCTTGTTTCTCGATCAGGTAGCGGGCAAGGTTGAGTGGCGACCAGGCGGTGCGGTTGTCCAGTTCATGGTGATCTTCAAAGAACTGCACCCAGAGCAGTCCGTCCTGCGTCAGGTTTGGGATCTGGAATTTCTTGATCCACTCCCACAGTTTGTCGCGGGAAGGCTTAAATTCCGGATGACCATGCTCAATCAGCTTGTCGAAGAGCCGGAGAATGAAAGACATGTCGCCGGAAACCTCGCCCCGAGGTTCACCCGTCCGATAATCCGCGCGGAACGGCCAGGGCGAATTCGTGGCTGTCCCTTCGCGCATGTTGGCCGCCAGCACGCGCGCGTTTTGCAGCGCCTGTTGGAGATACTTTTCGTCCGGCGTCTCCTCGAACAGTAAAAGGAGTGCGTAACCAGCAATGCCGCCTTTGTCCGCCTCAATTTCGCAAGGTTTGTCGTCCTGGGAACCACAGTCGGGCGGTTGCGGAAATTTTTCCTGCCAACCAGTAGAGCGGGTAAAGTGCGGATACTTGCCGGTGTCCGGAGTTATCGCTTCTTTGACGAGATAATCACCCATGTAGCGCGCCATTTGAAGCGGCCGGGGGTCTTTCTTCCCCTTGTAAGCGTAATATTTCAAGTAGGAGATTATGCCCATGCCGTTCTGCGTTGCCGGGATGAGCGAGGAGCGGTTGGCAATTGCCTGGTAATTGCCGTCCATGAACGTCAGATAAACAAAGCGCGGATAACCGTGCTCGACGGGGCACCTGAAATACCATTTCACCTCCCGGTCGATGGCGTCGCCCCACGACGTCCAAGGTTGCAGCATACCGCGCTCATCGTAAACCGCGGGGTGATTGCCGATTATTGATGCCGGAGCCGATAGTCCGGATGGAAAGGGAACAATCGATAGCAGAAGCGGCAAAGCGAACTTAACGATGGGTCGTGGCAAATGTTTCATTCGTTTTAGCGTTTGATTTTCAGGATGCGACCGAGGCGGATGGGCTTCATGGCGAACGAACCCAAGCTGGGCGACGATGGCCGGAAGTCAAGCCCCGACAAAACTCAAATGGCCCGGCGACCGAGCGCGCCCCCTGTCCATCGACTTGCCACGTGGCGCAGCTTTACGTGGCCAAACCAGCCAATCACAAGAATCGCCCCGTTTCATTCTCACGGTAAGTTCTTCAATCACAAGATGTTTACAAAACTTTGTCGCATATGCGACAAAGTTTTGTCATCCTCGTTCTCGACTTTTTTGTCATAATTCCTTTCAGGAGTGATTCTTTCACGGCTTCAAAACTCACCGCGACTGACGCCGGTGATCGAGCGCCTTTTGGCCGGTGTCGGTGTCCACGCGCTCAACGGTTTCGCCTTCGTTGAGAAACACGCCGTTCATGCGGACTTCGGATTTGATGGCGACCGGGTCGTAATCCACAAGGTAGTTATCAAGAATGGCCTGCTCGACAGTATAGCGGAACACGGGCGGACCAAAGAGCGCGGTCGTGTGTGCTGCTGGTGTGGCGGTGAGGCCGATTTTGATGGCGTCGAAGTGATTGATGGTCTCGCGCCAGACGCTCATCTCCTGCGCGGTGTAACCGCGATGACATTCGTCAGCGATGATGATGTCGAAGGCGTGAATCGGGATGTCGAGCTTGTCGGCGTCCGCCTCGGCTTCGGTATCACCGCCAGTTTGGACGAAACAGCCTTCAGCGCCGAAAAGATTTCGGGCCATGCGCTGGATGGTGGAAACGTAAACGAACGTGTGGCTCGGTTTCGGCGCGGTAAGATATTCGTTCGGCAACACCTTGGGATCGAATGGTTCATCCTCGCCGAAGTCTTCCCTCTGGAATTTCTGGCTGTAAATCTCGTATTCGTTCGCGAACTTGTTGCCTTGAGGCGTGTTGAAGGCGTTGAACTCGCGGACGGCCTGGGCGGCGAGCGCCTTGCGGTCCACGAGAAACAGGATGCGGCGGGCGAGCTTGCTTTCGAGCAGGCGGTAGATTTGCGCCACGGTCAGGAATGTTTTGCCCGTGCCGGTGGCCATGGCCACGAGGAGTTCGCGTCGGCCAGAACGAATGGCGGCCTCGGTCGCGGTGATGGCCCCAACCTGATAAGGACGCAAACGGAGGATGCGTTCGGGCGGTGTGTCGAGCAACCAATCGTGCGCGGGCTTTTGATCGAAAGCAAAAAGCGCTTCCATCGCCGAAGCTGTGTGGAAATTACTGATTGGGCGGGACACACGCTTCTCCTGTCGGGCGTCCAGATACCAGATGATTTCGCCGTTGGTGGCGTAAAGGAACGGAACGCGGAAGCCGTCCCAGTTTCCCGGCCCTTGCAATGCGCCAGCAGAGTAGCGCTTGGCCTGCTCCAGCACGTTCTGAGGATTCACCGTGACCTTCTTGGCTTCGATGATGCCGAGCAAAATTCCGTTGACGAACAGGGCGTAGTCGGCGGGGCCGTTGGCGGTGGGAAACTCCTCAACTGCGACGCAGTGCAAAGAGGAGAGGTTGAGGCCGTCGTGGTATCGAATAATTTTCCAAGGCGGTGTCAGGGCACACAATCGAGTGTCGATGCGTTTTTTCCGCGTCAGCCATTCCGCTTCGTTGAGCATACCCATGGAGATTCGACGGCATCGTAGGACGGACAGGGGGATTTGCAAGCAAGATGGGTGATTGAGGGATGAGGGTTCCGCGTAAAAGACTTCGTCTCACGCGGTGGGTGGTCAGTGGTCAGTCTTTGTGCCTTTGCGTTAACAATCAGCGTTCATCAGCGCTTATCAGCGGTTAATGTTTGGTTGATGGTTGAGGGTTGATCCGCCTGCATCCGTCTTCGCCGTTGCTTCGCCGAGACAAGTCAAATTTCGGCGCGACGCGGAGTTGAG
>DLMG01000029.1 GCA_002479245.1 Verrucomicrobia subdivision 3 bacterium UBA7542
GTCACCGCCGCAAGGCCGGCAAACATTTTCCAGGGGGGATTGTGTATTTTCATAGGTTTTGAATTTTGTCTGGATTTACGATTGTCGGTGTAATTTTTTCGTTTTGTTCACAACTTCGGCTTCGTTCATATCACCGCCTCACACAAGGCCCAGCCTGGCACCAATTCCACGTCGGCAACCGGCCGGACGACGGGCGGCGGATTCAATCTCAGCATCAATGCCCGCGTGCGCCGGACGATGATTTCATTGCACTTGGAAAGCTCCTGCTCCCGCAGCTTGGAGTTTTCCCGAACAATCGCATCGAGGTGGTCGATGTTGTAAAGGTAAACATTGTCCAGTTCCTCCACGTCCGGCGCGATGTCCCGGGGCACGGCGATATCCACAAGGATGAGCGGCCGGTTCGTCCTGGCCGCCAAAATGCCGGCGATCTCGTGCTTGTGAAGGACCGTGGTCGGGCTGCCGGTTGAACTCACCACAATGTCCGCCTCCATCACCGCAGCCATGCGTTCCTCAAACGACAGGGCGCGCCCACCGAGTTCCGCGGCGAGCGTCTGCGCGCGTTCAAGAGAGCGGTTGGCCACCAGCACTGAGCGGGTGCCACGTTTGGCCAGATGGCGGACACAGGCTTCGCCCATTTTACCCGCCCCCAGAATCATCACTGTCTTGTCCGACAAATCCCCGGCAAAAACCTTTTCGGCCAGTTCCACGGCCACACTGCCCACGGAAGTCGCGCCGTGGCCGATGCCGGTCTGGGTGCGAATTTCCTTGGCGGTCTGCAGCGCCGTCTGGAAAACACGATTCAAAACCCTTCCGGTCAGCTTCGCGGCCTGCGCGGCCTGGTAGGCCAGCTTCACCTGGCCGGTGATTTCAGTCTCACCAATCACCATCGAATCCAGACCGCTCGTCACTGAAAACAAATGCCGCACCGCGTCCGCGCCTTCCTTCACATAAATGTAGGGCGTCACATCCGTGTCCGCCGGGCAAAGCTGCTGGAAGATGCGATGCACCCGGCCTTGGATCCAGGGCGCCGTGCCATAAACCTCGACGCGATTGCAGGTGGAGAGCAGTACAACTTCATCCAGACCGGCATTGATTTTGAGCCGGCAACCGAGACACGGCAAAAGGGAAGGCCGCACCGCCAGTTTTTCGCGGACTTCCACCGGCGCGGTCTTGTAACTCAAACCTGTGACAAAAATGTTCATGCGTGCATTCAAACGGCTTCCCGACTCACGATTTGAGGCTAGCAGTCCGGGCAAAATCCACCACCGCATCCCTTGGCAACTAGTTAACATATATTGTCATAAGCATGCCAATAAGTGTAGTTTACAAGGATAAGTATTAGTAACTATAAGATTAATATTGACTTTTATATTGAAACATAATTTATATTAAACTATATGATAAGCAATAAACAAAGACGGCTCTGTGATTAATCAGGGTTGATAAATTTGTGAACCGGGCGGTACTGACCGGTAAAAAGTGGTTGTCCCCCGCAGCGGGATGGCCCACGCTGACCGCAGGATCCGTGTGATGCAACCGCTTGAAATCATGACGCCTGAACGCCGGCATCCGGTCAGGAACGTCCTCCGGGAGGCCCTGCTCGTGGCGGCCGCCGGCATCGTGCTGGCATTTGGCGCCAACCTGGTCTCGCCGCGCGGTCTGGTGCTCACGCGCAACTATTTTCCCGCCGGCATCAACCGCCCGGTGCCGGCGACAACCGGCGTCGGTTCGCCGCGCGACGTTGCCAACACAAATCCACCGGCGCTTTCTCCCGCTCAACTTCTGGCGGTGCGATTGAAGGAACAGGGACTGCAATCGGTTGATGGCCGCCAGGCGGCGCAGCTTTTCCACGATCCGCGTTTCAAGCAGGGGACCATCGCGTTCATTGATGCCCGCGATGAACAGCACTACCGGGAAGGGCACATCCCCGGGGCTTGCGAATTCGACCCCTACTATCCGGAAAAATACTTTGCCACCGTGCTTCCGGTTTGCCAGGCAGCGGAGCAGATCGTGGTTTATTGCAACGGCGGCGATTGCGACGACAGCGAGTCCGCCGCCATTTTGCTGAGGGATGTTGGGATTGCGACCCGGAAACTTTTTATTTACACGGGCGGGATCCCGGAGTGGACCACCAACGGACTGCCGGTCGAGATTGGCGGGCGAAACAGCGGGAATCTGCGCAGCACCAACAAATGAATGCCAGCCAATCATCCTGGAGTCGTACTGCCGCGGACACCTTCGCCGTGCTGGCGAGATGGTTGTTGGGCGCGGTCTTTCTTTACATGGGCATGAACAAGGCGTTGCATCCGGTCGAATTCCTCAAACTGGTGCGGCAATACGACCTGGTGCAAAGCTCCCTGCTGTTGAACTCGATTGCCGGAGCCCTGCCCTGGTTTGAAATATTTTGCGGACTGCTGTTGCTGGCGGGTATGGCGGTGCGCGGGACGGCGGTGATGCTGATCGTGATGCTGGTGCCGTTCACCGTGCTGGTGTTCCGGCGCGCCCTGGCCATCCAGTCAGCGCTGGCCATCCCGTTTTGCGCGGTGAAATTCGATTGTGGTTGCGGCACCGGCGAAGTTTTCATCTGCCGCAAGCTGCTGGAGAACTTCCTTTTTATTCTGTTTTCCGTCTGGCTGCTGGCCGGGTACGGACGAAGACTTTGTGTCCGCCACTCTTTGCTGTCAGGCGATGCCCAAAACCAGCCTGACTGAAGAAGGCGGGTTAAACGGTTCAATTTAATCCCACAGGAAGCACCCCGGCTTTGTTGCTGGTTTGCCACGTGAGGCAGCGCCTTTTACGCGGCGCGGTTTTCCAATTGCAAAACCGCATTTCCGTTCGACGATTCAGCCGAATCTGCATGGGTATGAGAAACAGTCATAAAACTTTCAACCACACGCTCAAACGGCGCCTCAATTAATTCATGCCCCTTAAAAAATCCGAACTCTACTCCTCCCTTTGGCAATCCTGCGATGAATTGCGCGGTGGCATGGATGCATTGCAATACAAGGATTGGTAAGCGATTGGGAGGAGAAGGGCGAAGGCGTCAACCGCGGTGAATTTTGAAGCCGTGAAAGAATCACTCCTGAAAAGAATTATGACAAAAAAGTCGAGAACGAGGACGACAAAACTTTGTCCCACGTGGGACAAAGTTTTGTAAACATCTTGTGATTGAAGAACTTACCGTTAGAAGGAAACTGGGCGATTCTTATGATTAGCTGGCTTGCCGAGCCATGCCCGCTGGCGGTGTGTTGTACCAGCCCGCCCACGCACTCTGTGCTCCGGCGCGGCAACCTTCGTCCTCGCTACGCTGCCACATCAGCAACTGGCTTGCCGGGCCGTAGCCAGCAATTCGCGGCGGAAAGTCTTGCCCGGCCGGCCTGCCATCCTCAACCCGGAATCTCTGGCAAAAAGTCCTTGCAGCGCTGCCGGGGATTTATCCAGCTTGCCGAGTCGAAGCCTGGAGTGATTGGTTAAATACCTGAGCATCGCGCCGACGTTCAAGGGGTTGTATGGGTACACTGAAAACAGCTTCTATCCTAATAATAACACCAAAGCGCAGGCCCTTCAGACCTCTGCCCGGCAACTTGGCTTGGGTTAAATCAAATCTGGCTGCTTTCCTTATGCGTCAACAATTTGCGTCGAGCAACGATGCCGTTTGATAAAGAAAAACAGGTCACTCTGATTTTTCAAGGCTGCCAAACAGCGCGGTAAAATTGGTGCGGGGAACCCGTTGAAACCGGGAGGGTGATGTTCAAAGTGCTCCCCACTAGCGTGTTGGTGGAGACGGAGGTCCACGCCGCCGTCAAATCCGGCGAACTTTGAATGACATAAGGCGTACCGGGTTGGCCTCGAAGGAGAAGCTCCACCTGCCCGGGCTGGACGCCCAATACGGAAAGCACCGAAGGTCCTGGCTCAAACGTGAAGAGCGTCAGCGACAAGGGTGGGAACGAATAGCTGAAGTTCGTGCCGGCCGTTGGAAAGTTCGTCGTCGCGATGTCTTGCAATGACGCACCGGCATTGTTTTCCGCCGCCTGATCCTGGGGGATGCCGTAGGATTGAATCGTTGCGTTGGTCCACGGCACAAAATTTGTAAGCACGATTTGTGCATTAAGGTTCGTGGTCATGTCTTTGTTGATGACGAGCACCGTGAGAGCGCCGTTGGTACGATGAACGGCATAGGCGGAAAGCAAAAGAGAATCGCTGGTGCCATTGAGGACGGAATCAGCCGGTCGCGCAAAATATTGCAGCAATTTTTCAGCGTAAAAGGTGGGATACGGAGTGTTTGACCCGCTCAGAACCCCATAATCACCATTCGACCGCCAGCCGTAGAGCGTTGGGTCAAAATCGCCGCTGGTGTCCGCGCTATTGTGCAAATCCCACCAGATATAGGATCTGAATTCGGTTTTCATGAGCTGGCTGGTGCTGTCGGCGAGGTAGAGCGCGTTGACCAGGCTGGTGGATT
>DLMG01000030.1 GCA_002479245.1 Verrucomicrobia subdivision 3 bacterium UBA7542
TGGTTATTCATCAATCCGCCGTCGCGAATGGTGCAATCGAGGACTTTGATTTCGGGCCGGTAGGAGAGCCAGCGGCTCTCCGGCGTTTCCCTGGGTTTGGCAGTCTTGGGGCTCATAAGTTGGGTTTGAAAAAAGTATTCACGCGGCATTATCCAACAAACGGCATGAAACACAAGGCGGGAGTGAACGAAGGCGGATGGATTCTGAATGCCAACAGCCTGATTTTTAACCACGGATGAACATGGATTGAAACCGCGAAAAATGCGAACCATACGAAGTCCCCCTGCCGCGTGAGGCGTAAAAGCCTTTTACGCGGCCATCTCCGATCTTCTAACTGGCTGCCATCACTGAAAGTCTCCTGACGCACCACGGGAGCGTTCGTCCGGTACTTCTCACCCTTTTTCACTTTCATGTTCCCACCGTAAGCACCCCACCCGACAGCGTCAACCAAATGCGGACATCGGCGTCAGCCGCGATGAATTTTGAAGCCGTGAGGAATCACCCCTGAAAGGAATTATGACAAAAAAGTCGAGAACGAGGACTACAAAACTTTGTCCCACGTGGGACAAAGTTTTGTAAACATCTTGTGATTGAAGAACTTACCGTTAGAAGGAAACGGGGCGGTTCTTATTATTGGCTAGTTTGGCCACGTAAAGCTGCGCCACGTGGCGAGTCGGGACGGCGTCGTTGCCGAGGTTTGAACCTTTCAGGACCTGGTCCCCCGCTTTGAGCGTTACCAACGGTTGCGGCACCTTCAGATCGTGACTGGTCAGCGCCTGAAAGAGGTCGTCATTCATCTGGGGGCGAGGCTGCCGACGAGCCGCCGCCTCCCACAGGACGGGATTTGGCGCGCCAAGGCCGGCCTCACGAGGACTCTCGCCCCACCGAAATTGCAAACTGTACTACTTCCGAATTTGGGCTGGATTTTCAGTAACGGTTGGGCTGACACTTGCATGGCCACCCGGCAACCAACATGAGCGAGTCCAACCCATCCCATTCCCGCACGTCCAGCGTCGCCAGTGTCCTGATGCTCACGCGGTGGTTCCTCCGCACCCAGTTGTGGGTCTGGCCGCTGGTCGCGGCGCTGGTTCTCGTGTTCATCGGCGTCTGGCTGCGCGTGAAAATGGAGGGCGCCACCAAACAGCAGATTGCCGACATGCTCCAGACCATCCTGAACGCCAACACCGAGGCGCTCCGTTCGTGGTCGGTCACCATGAAAACGGACGCGGAAAATCTCGCGGAGGACGACCGCGTGCGCGAACTCGTCGTCGGTCTGATTCAAAAGGCAAAATCCAGTTCGCAGGCCCAGGCAGCACTGCTGACGGCGCCACAGCTTTCGGCATTGCGCGCCCATCTGAAACCCGTGCTCGAACGCCGCGGCTTCAACGGGTTCCTGGTGCTGGACACGAATTTTCTGGTGGTCGCCTCGGGGCGCGACCAGCTCGTGGGCATGCAATCGCCCCCCGGCAACGCGGAACAGTTCGCCCCGTGCCTGGCCGGCAAGGCCCTGGTCACGCGGCCATTCCCCAGCGTGGCGCTGCTGCCGGACCAGCAAGGCAACCTGCGCACCGGCGTGCCCACCATGTTTGCCGTCGCACCCGTCCGGTCGGCTAACGGCCAGATCATTGCCGTGCTCGGGCTGCGCATCGCGCCGGACACGGACTTCACGCGCATCCTCGCCACGGCCCGCGCCGGCCTGACCGGCGAGACCTATGCCTTTAGCCGCGATGGCAAACAACTTTCTGAAAGCCGTTTCGACAACGATCTCAAGCGCCTGGGATTGATCCCGGACGCGCCGGACGCACGCTCGACCCTGACTCTGGAGTTGCGCGATCCGCTGGTGGATCTCAGCAAAGGAAGCCAGTCGCCCAAGCGCCGCACGGAACTGCCGTTCATCCATGCGGTCAGCAAGGCTCTGGACGGTCACGCGGGCGTGGACGCCAATGGTTACCGCGATTACCGCGGCGTGCCGGTGGTGGGCGCGTGGACTTGGGTGGACGATTTTGACATGGGCCTGGTCACGGAGATGGACCGGGCCGAGGCGTTCCGGCCGTTGCGGATACTGCGGGTGGGTTTCTGGTCCATCTTCGGGCTGCTGATTGTCGGAGCGGTGCTGGTTTATGTGCTGATGCGCCTGGCCAACCGGCTGCAGGCAGCGGCACGGAAGGCGGCATTGAAGGCCAAACATCTTGGTCAATACGCGCTGGACGACAAGATCGGCGAGGGCGCGTTCGGCTCGGTCTATCGCGCCCACCATGCGCTGATGCGCCGGCCGGTCGCGGTGAAATTGTTGCAGACGGAAAAGCTGAACCCGTCCAGCGCTGCGCGGTTTGAGCGGGAAGTGCAATTGACCAGCCAGTTGACCCACCCCAACACGATCACCCTCTACGATTACGGCCGCACCCCCGAAGGCATTTTCTACTACGCGATGGAGTATCTTGACGGCCTGACCCTCGGCCGGCTG
This sequence comes from Verrucomicrobia subdivision 3 bacterium UBA7542, assembly GCA_002479245.1. GTDB lineage: Bacteria > Verrucomicrobiota > Verrucomicrobiia > Limisphaerales > UBA11358 > UBA11358. Next base: position 2,465 of record DLMG01000030.1, read on the forward strand.
GTGAAACAATACGGTGCGCAGCCGGAAGGCCGGGTCATTTCCATCCTGCGGCAGGTCTGCGGCTCGCTCGCCGAAGCGCACGCCATCGGCCTGGTGCATCGCGACATCAAACCAGCCAACGTGTTCCTGACGCAGCGCGGCGGCGTGACGGACTTTGTCAAGGTGCTCGACTTCGGCCTCGTGAAAGTGCGCGACCCCCAGGGCGCGGCCGAATTGACTATGACCGAGGCCACGCTCGGCACACCGCTCTACATGTCACCCGAGGCCGTGGAACATTCCAACGAGGTGGACGCGCGCAGCGACCTCTACTCGTTGGGGGCGGTGGGTTACTTGCTCGTTACCGGTGAGGCGATGTTCGACTGTCTCACGCTGGGCGAAGTCTTGATGCACCAGGTGAAAGACCTGCCCGTGCGGCCCTCCGAACGATTGGGCAAGCCCGTGTCCCCGGATTTGGAGGAACTGTTGATGCGTTGTCTGGCCAAAAACCCCGCGTCACGTCCGGCCAATGCCCGCGAGTTGGACGACGCGCTGGCCCGCTGCCGGAGCGCGGCGGACTGGACGCGCGAGCTGGCCGATGAGTGGTGGCGCAAATTTGCCGCGACGCAAAGTGAGAAAACCGTGGTGACTACCCCGCCTGCGGCAAAATGACCGGCCCTGAAAGGGTCGTGAAAGGGTCCTGGAATTGTGACCGCGTAAAGCTTCCAACTTCGTCCTGTATTGCAGGACTACGATGGACAGGACGCCACGCGGCAGGCCAGCGTAATAATGTGGCGGCGAGTGACGCGCCCTACCTTGTTTGGCGTCCCGGGTTTGGGATTTGGAGCCGTTGCCGAATTCGACGCCACTTTGAAAATTCTCACTACATGAAATTTGATCCAAAAAAGCTGCGATACAGCAAGGAGGGCGGCGGCCGGTGCGTCAGTCTTTCGACAGAGCAGAAGCCAGAGGGCATCCTCCGTCGCCAATCCTCCTTCGCCGAGGCTACGGAGGACAAGGGGCTATGGAGGACAAGGGGCTATGGAGGACAAGGGGCTATGGAGGACAGGGGGGCAACCGCGATTACGGACAACGGCAAATTTTGTAATTGTTGCCCGGCACGGAAAAGTTAAACTGTAACGGTCATTATGAAAAAACTCGTCATTATTTTGGGTGTTCTGGTGGCGCTCGGCCTCCTGATTTTGATTCTGATTGCGGTGGCGGGCGGAAGTTATAATCGCCTCGTCAAACTGTCGCAGGCGGTGGACAGCCAATGGGCGCAGGTGCAAAACGTCTATCAACGCCGGGCCGATCTCGTCCCCAATCTCGTCGCCACCGTTTCCGGCGCGGCCAACTTCGAGAAATCCACGCTGACGGAAATCACTGCGGCGCGGGCGTCGGTGGGGCAGGTGAAGATTGACCCCAACACCGCGCCGAGCGATCCCGCCAAGCTGGCCGCGTTTGAACAGGCCCAAGGCCAGCTTTCGTCGGCCTTGTCCCGTTTGCTGGTGGTGGTGGAGCGGTATCCGGATTTGAAGGCGACCGAGAACTTCCGCGATTTACAAGCGCAACTGGAGGGCACGGAGAACCGCATCAGCGTCGAGCGCCGCGATTTCAACACGGCGGTCCAGGCTTATGACACAGCCATCAAATCGTTTCCGACGTTTCTCTATGCTGGCGTCTGTCATTTCTACGAGAAACCTTATTTTGCCGCCACCACCGGAGCCGAGACGCCGCCCAAAGTCCAGTTCGATTTCAACAAACCGGCGGCGGCAACCAATCCTTGAATCTTGCGACGACTCTGCGCCATCTTGGTTTTGCTATTTGGCTTCCGGCTATTGGCGGATGAAGTCATCCCGCCCCCGCCAACGGCCTATTTCAACGACTACGCGCACGTCGTCTCCGCCGGGACGGCGGCGCAGTTGAACAAGACACTCGAAGATTTTGAGCGCCAAAGCTCCGATCAAATCGTGGTGGCCGTTTTCCCGAAAATGCAGTCGGACTCATCCATTGAAGATTACACCGTGCGCGTGGCGCGGTCGTGGCAGGCGGGACAAAAGGGAAAAAACAACGGGGCGGTGCTTTTTGTTTTCGTGCAGGACCACAAAATGTTTTTGCAGGTCGGCTACGGATTGGAAGGCGTCCTGCCCGACGCGCTTTGCAAGCGAATCATTGACGAGCAAATTACGCCGCGTTTCAAGGCCGGCGATTTCGACGGCGGCCTGACGGCGGGGGTGCGGGGCATCCTCGCGGCGACCAAGGGCGAATACAAGGGAACCGGCGCAACAGTGTCAGACAGTCGGACCCCACACGGATCAAGCAGTTCCTTCCTTGGCTTTGGATTTATCGTGTTGATCGTCATCATTATTTTTTTCGCGCGAGGATCGGGAATGTTTTTTCCTTGGTTATTACTCTCCAGCAGCGGCTCAAGCCGTGGTTGGGGCGGTGGTGGTTTTTCAAGCGGCGGCGGCGGATTTTCTGGTGGAGGCTTTTCCGGTGGCGGCGGCAGTTTTGGCGGCGGCGGCGCGGGAGGGAGCTGGTAACTTATGCACCCGCGAACCTTCTCCAAACATCTGCACCACGACAAAATTGTCGCGGCGATTCGTGATGCCGAACACAAGACCTCCGGCCAAATCCGGGTCAGCATCAGCCACAAACACGTTGACGACCCCGTCGCCGCCGCGCAGGCGGAATTCCTGCGCCTGGGCATGAACCAGTCCCCCGAACGGAACGGCGTGCTGATTTTCGTGTCCCCTCGCGCGCACAAGTTTGCCGTCATCGGCGATGAAGGCGTTCACGCGAAGTGCGGGGATGAATTCTGGCGGAAGCTGGCGGACGCCATGACCGGCTACTTTCGCAAATCCGAATTTACGCCGGGCATCATCCACGGCGTGCAAAAGGCCGGCGACCTGCTGGCGGAGCATTTCCCGCGTCAGCGCGGATGACCGGGCCGTTGGCCGGCGATGGACAAAAAGGAATCAGTCTTGGAATTGCGACATTTTTCCACTGCCTCATTCTTTAATTTCAGCATTTCAGAATGTAATTGCTGCGCCAACTCCTTGCGGCTGGCGGCAATGGATTGAATGGGGGCAAATCGAACCGAAGCCCGGAAGGTGCGCTTGCTCAACAGGTTCAGCAGGTGCCCAAAAAACGTCACGTCGCCCCAATAACAAACTTCTGTGCCCGCGTCGCCATCGTCGAGTTCATACTGAATCAAGCTGATGGAAAGGGAATGAATTTGCCGCGTGGCCGGCTCCAGCAACGATGACTTGAACGGCAAGACGGTCTGGCCGTCCGAACTCGTTCCTTCGGGAAACACAACCACCAGCGCGCCGCCATCGAGCGCGGTTTGGACGGCGGCATTCACCGGCGCGACGTCCATCCGCCGTCCGCGATCAATAAACAGCGTGCCCGCCAGCCGGGCGAGCCAGCCGATGACCGGCCACGATTTGATTTCGTGTTTCGCGACAAAAACCGCGGGCGTGAGCGACGCCATCACCGGCACGTCGAGGTAGCTCAAATGATTGCTCACGAGCAGGCCGCCGGACGGGACCGGCCCGGCGACTTGCGCTTCGAATTTGAAAATTCGCAGGTGGCGGCGGGAAGCCCGTTGCAGCCACAAGGCACGCGCGGCCAACGCGGATTTTTTTGGACGGAACGCGCAGCGGATCAAAAAATCAAACAGCGCGATAATAACTTCGCCGGCAAACCAAAGCAGCCGCCCCAGAACGCGGAATGGATGTCGGCGCAATCCTTTCATGCGCGAGTTTCAAACACGATGACGGTGGCGGTCAACCAAGAAAATGAAAGGTCACCCATTGGCGTGAGCGGTCAAGAGCGAAAAAGCATCTCCTTCAAACAGCCTTTTTCTTAAAAGCCGTTTTTGTCTTTGGCCGGTGCGGACGGCGGGCCATAACCGTTGGTCGTGCAACATTAGCGTGGTTGGTTTTTTGCCCAAAACTGGCTTCTGGTGCTAAAACAAGCGAAACACCAATAACGACGGTGTTTTTGTTGCAATGGCCGCTGAATGAAATCAGGCCAACAAAACAGACGCCATAAAAAAGTTGATGCGAACGCTGAAATTTCCCAAGATTCGCGTCAACCGATGATTAACTCGATACACATTGAGAACTTCCGCTGTTTTCAAAAACTCGGCCTGAAGGATTTTGGCAAATTCAACATCATTGTAGGCGAAAATGGTTCAGGCAAGACGGCTTTGCTGGAAGCTATTTTTTTACCCGGCAACTCTGCTGATGTGCCAGTTGTTTACCGCAATCAACGGGGAATGATTTCGCCCGGATTCTCGCCAGAGAAACAGGCGTATGAGGCGATGTTTAGCGATTTGTTTTTTGGTTTTTCAACCGATTTGCCAATTGAAATAAAAATCGTTGGTTCCTACGAGAACCTTCGGTCAGCCAGAATCTATTTCAAACCTATAACTGAAAGGCCGCTGTTGCCAGAGGGCGAATTAAAAAATGGCAGAGTCACGGACAGATTATTTACCCTCCAAACAAAGGATGCTGATAATAAAGAAAGCATTCAGCAGGTAAATCTGAAGGGTCTCATTTCCGCTGGCGGCGAACACAAGCAAGCAATTATCGCATTTGTTACTACGGGCACTGTTGGTTCGGCACACGTATTGGCGCAATTGCTTTCCGACATCCGAAAAAACAATGCAGACGGTCAAATTCAGGAAGCCGTGCATGAACTGTTTCCGGGAATCTCAGACCTTTCGCCAGAGCTTACGGGTGGTTTGGGTGAAATACATTGCAAGGTTGCTGGCTTGTCGAAAAAAGTTCCAGTTACTTTGGTATCGCATGGAATCAACAAGGTTCTGTGCATTCTTCTTTTTATTGCAACGCATCGTGGCGGTGCGGTGCTGGTTGATGAGATTGATAATGGAATTTACTACAAAGCGTTTCCCAAGATGTGGGAGGCTATAATTCGATTTTGCAATGATTTCAATGTGCAGTTTTTTGCCTCCACCCACAGCAAGGAATGTTTGAACGAATTGAGACCGTTTATCGAAAAAAACCAAGACATGTATAGGCTTGTCCGAACGGAAGGCGAGAACGGCGCAGGCCACACGGCCCGCATTTTCAAAGGCGAGAATTTTTCTGCCGCATTAGAAACAGGCACTGAAGTTAGATAAAATTCATAATGTCCGATCTTCCGATAATTCTTTTTGAGGGCGAGGAGGACAGGTCTTTTTTAGCAGAGTTACTTAAGGTTTTAGGATTACACGAAAAACTTGAATTTCACAAACAGTGCGGCGGAAAAGACAAATTCAAAAAAATTCTTGAAGGCTTGGTCATTTCAAATCGCAAGGCGATAATCATCGTTGCCGATAATGATGGCGACCCCGCTGGGGCATTCAAAAATATCCAAAGACAAATAGGTGAGGCCGGATTTACAATTCCACCAAAACAACGCGAAACAGTTGAAACGCCAAACTTGCCCCCCCTGTCGGTGCTGATGATTCCGTGGGACAACGATTCAGGATGCTTGGAAACGCTTTGTTTAAGTGCGGCAAACCCTGACTATAAAAATCAATTAGATTGCGCGGATAAACTCGTTAAATGTGCTGGTGCGGAGAAGTGGCCTATTGCGAAAAGAGCAAAATTGCGAATGAGGGGTTTTCTCTCCGCTGTTTGTAAATCTGACCCAAATACCGGACTTCGTTATGCGTGGAGCACAGATGAAAGGCCGGGCGATATTTTTCCTTTAAAAGGCGTGGTTGCTTACAATCAAATTGCTGAATACTTAAAAGGTTTTGCGATTTAAGCGCACGCTCGCTGCGCCTCTGAAAGTAGGGTGTTTCTAATCCATTCGGTTTTTTTCGATCCCGCCTTCTTTATTGCAGTCAGAATTTCGGTATATTCCGGCGAAGTGAACTGTAGATCCTGACCCGGCCCATATCAGCACCAGTCATATCGAACGCGCCAACCTGACCGTCCGTTTGTTCAATCGCAGATTCACCAGACTCACGCTTGGTTATTCCAAAAAGTTTGAATACCTGCTACACTCTACGGCGTTGTTTGTGGCGCATTACAATTTCATCCACAAGCACAAGGCACACGGCCAGACTCCGGCCCAAGCCGCCGGTCTGACTGACCACGCTTGGACGGTTGAAGAACTGCTCTGCGCCGAGTCCAAAGCAAACCCCATACCGCGAAATAAAATTTGACACCACGCTCATGTAGCACGACCTAACCGTTGGCACCCAAAAAAAATCAAACAATTAGCAATAATGGTTAAGACTGCAGGCTTGTTTTAATTCAACGTTTCTCACGGATGATGTGCACCGCGTGCCTTTGATGGCGGGCGTCGGTGGTGCGGACCAGTCCCGACGTGTCGGGGTTGGGCAGCCGCTTGGAAGACGATTCCGGCCACAATTCGCGTAAAAGGCTTCGGCCTCACGCGACAAGGGTTGCGCCTTGATACCAAGGCACGCTTGGGGTATTAAAAACGCAGCACCCAGAAGCGAGTGACGGTGGAACATTTTGTCGGCGGATTCGCGTAAAAGGGCGTAAAGCCCCGTGGGGGCCACGCCCCTTTACGGGGCCTGCGGCCTCACGCGACAGGGCGCCGCCGGGCGGAATGGCATCACAACTGGTCGCCGGTCGCGTATAAGGCTTTAGCCTCACGCGACGGGTCAGAACGTTCCTCTCCGAGAGGATGACCCGAAGTCCGGACAGGATGAGATGGCCTTGAAACGCAAATATACAAAGACGCGCGAAGCAGGGAAGTTTCTCAAATTCCCCGGGGCGAATTTTATTTCTTCGATCACCGTCCGTGACGGCATCACCACCCTTTCCGCATGAGCGATCGCAAACTGGCCTTTCTGTACTCGCCCGAAATCGAGGGGTTGAGTTACCCGCCGGATTGCCCGTTCAAAACCCAGCGCGCCAGCCTCACGCGCCAGCGTCTGAAATCGTTCGGATTGCTCGGCGGCGAGGGGCGCATCGAGGTCGCGCCGCGCAAGGCTTCACTGGCCGAGTTGAAAAAGTTTCACACCGCCCGTTATCTGCAGGAACTGCAACGGGTCGCCGGCGGTGATTTGACCGTGGAAGGCTTTCACATGGGCCTGGGTGGCCTGGACACGCCGGTGTTCAAGGACATGTTCGAATGCGGCGCCTGGGCCTGCGGCGCGGGACTGGTCGCCGCCGACTTGTTGCTGGAGAGCCGGGTGGACATCGCTTTCAATTTGCTGGGCGGTTTTCATCACGCCATGGCGGAACACGCGGCAGGATTTTGTTATTTGAACGACGTGGTGCTCGCCTGCATGAAACTGGCCGGGGCCGGGAAGCGGGTCCTGTATCTCGACGTGGATGCGCATCACGGCGACGGAGTGCAGTCGGCTTTTTATCAGCGCAAGGATGTAATGACCGTCTCGTTGCATGAAACCGGCAGGACACTTTTCCCCTGGGGCGGTTTTGAAAATGAAACCGGCGAAGGCCCGGGCCGGGGATATAACGTCAATGTTCCGCTGCCGCCCGAAACCTATGATGAGGCTTTTCTGACGGCGTTCGACAGCGTCGCGGTCCCGCTGGTGGAATTTTTCCGTCCCGATGTCATGGTGTTGGAACTGGGGATGGACATGCTGGCGGGCGATCCGCTGACGCATCTGCGCATGACCAACAACGTGGTGGTGGAAGTCATCGAACGGCTGTTGCGGTTCAATCATCCGATGCTGGTGGCGGGCGGCGGCGGGTATCACGTCGAGAACACCGTGCGTGGCTGGGCCTTGGCCTGGCGGACGTGTTGCGGCGGGGATGAGGAATGTGATTTTGGCCTGGGCATGGGCGGCGTGATGCTGGCCAGCACCGAATGGGCGGGCGGCCTGCGGGACCGGACCCTGGCCGTCACGACGGAGCAACGCCGGGCCGTTGAACCGGAGTTGCAGGCCACCATTAACATGATCACCAACAATATCTTCCGGCCTCTTGGCATTCAGGCCGGCTCCGGCCAGGGAGTGACGACGCCCGGCCGGTTTTGCTAAATTCACGACCATTCACGACAACATCAAACAACAAAGAAACCTATCATGACAACTCCAACCAAGACCGTTTCCACCAGTTCGCTGATGCAGGAAAACCGGACGTTTCCGCCCAGCCCGGAAGTGATCAAACGCGCCTACATCAACGCCGAGCAATACAAAAAGATGTATGAACGCTCGATCAACGACCCGGACGGGTTCTGGCTCGAACAGGCCGCGACGCTCGACTGGTTCAAGAAACCCACGGTGGGCCGCAAATACGTGTGGGATACCGCCCGGAAACGCATCGAGCACACCTGGTTTGAAGACGGACAGCTCAACATCAGCGTCAACTGCCTCGACCGCCATCTCAAGA
>DLMG01000001.1:0-5192 GCA_002479245.1 Verrucomicrobia subdivision 3 bacterium UBA7542
ATGGCGCGCACCAGCGGCACACCCACCGCGAGTGCCGTCGTCGAGGCGAAACAAATTCTCAAGGCCCGCGAAGTCATCAACGACATTTACGTGGACGACAAGGTGAAGGAATACATCGTGGACCTTGTCTGCGCCACGCGCGACCCGGACCACTACAAAATCGCGGTGAAGGAGTTCATCCAGCTTGGCGCGTCGCCGCGCGCGACCATCAACCTGACGCTGGCGGCCAAGGCTTATGCGTTTCTGAAAGGCCGCGGCTACGTCACGCCGCAGGACGTGAAAAGCATCGGCATGGACGTGCTGCGCCACCGCGTCGCCATCACCTACGAAGCCGAAGCCGAGGAAAAGACGAGCGAAATCGTCATACAGAAAATCTTTGATGAACTGCCTGTTCCATAAATGACACCAAGTCATCCACTTTACAAAGAACCTGCGGAAGCTGAATTGGTTGTAGTGGGCAAATATCGGCAAACGGGCCGTGAAGTTAAGTTGCGTGCAGACGCCGCTGAGGCCTTGCTCAACTTAATGACTCAAGCTCGTGCCGTGGGCGTGGCGATTACTCCAATTTCCGGCCTTCGCACAATTGCGTATCAGGAAACGCTTTTCCGGAAAGCTGTGGCGAAATACGGTTCGGAAGATGCCGCCGTTGGTTGGGTGGCGCGTCCCGGACATTCGGAACATCACACTGGTTTGGTTGTGGACTTGGGAGATGAAGACGACCCGGCTTGCGATGTTGAACCGCCTTTTGAGAAAACACAGGCATTCCTTTGGCTGCAAGGCAACGCGGCGCGTTTCGGCTTTGAATTATCTTTTCCGCGCAACAATCCACGCGGAGTGAATTACGAACCGTGGCACTGGCGTTTTGTCGGCACGCCGGAGGCAAAACAAATCTTCCAGAAATGATTCCCCGCGAGATTCTCAAAAAAATCCGGCAGATCGAACTGCGCACGGACCGCGTCGTGACCGAGTTTGCGGTCGGTGCGCGGGCTTCAGCCCGCTTCATCGCGAGAGTTGTTGGGGCGATTGAAATGAATTGTTCGTTCAACCCAGTTCGTATGTTGAAGCGGCGTGAACGCCGCGCTCCCGCCGCCTCGGAGCCCGGCTGTGTGCGAATCCCAACGGGATTCCGTCTCAAAGCCCAGGGTTGCGCCGCAGGCACTACCCTGGGTCATCTTCCCGCAAATATCATCAACCGCAACGCGGTTGCTGATTTGTTTTCGTTTTCCCAGGGTAGCTCGTTCCTCGCAACCCCGGGCTGGAGGACACAATCCCTTTGGGATTGCCCGAATCGCGCGAATTCATCATTCAACCTTCATCCTTCATCCTTTTCCCCCGCATGATTCCCCGCGAGATTCTAAAAAAAATCCGGCAGATCGAAATTCGCACGAACCGCGTCGTGACCGAAACGCTCGCGGGCCAGTACCACTCCGTCTTCAAGGGGCAGGGCATGAACTTCGACGAGGTGCGCGAATACCAGCCCGGCGACGACGTGCGCGCGATTGACTGGAACGTCACTGCGCGGATGAACCATCCATTCATCAAAAAATTCGTCGAGGAACGCGAGTTGACGCTCATGCTGGTCGTGGACGTGAGCGGCTCCGGGCTGTTCGGCTCGCGTGCGCAATCCAAACGCGAACTCGCCGCCGAGATCGCTTCGGTGCTGGCTTTCTCTGCCATTCGCAACAACGACAAGGTCGGTCTGCTGCTGTTCACCGATGAAGTTGAGAAATTCATCCCGCCGCGCAAAGGCCGCAGCCACGTCCTGCGCGTCATCCGCGAAGTTTTGTTTTTTGAGCCGAAACGGCGCGGAACGGATTTGGTCCAGGCACTGGAATTCATGGGTCGCGTTTTGCCGCATCGTGCCATCGCCGTCGTCATTTCGGATTTTATCACGCCGCCGCAACGTACCGCCAACGTCTCATCGGCAGCGCGTTCACAAAACCCCTTGCCGCCCGAACTCCAAACCGCGCTGCGGATTGCGAATCGCAAGCACGACGTCGTTGCCGTGCAAATCACGGACCGCTACGAACTCGAACTGCCCGCGCTCGGCCGTCTGACTTTGGAAGACGCCGAGACGGGCGAAATTGTGGAACTCAACACGGGTCACGCCAGCAGCCGCGATGCCTTTGCTTTGCGGCAGGAAAAACAGCGCAACGACCTCGCGCGGCAGTTTCGCTCGTCGGGCGTGGACACGATTCAACTCCGCACGGACGAACCTTACTCGGCGGCCTTGGGCAAATTTTTTGAAAACCGGGAAAAACGGAGGTTGCGCGGATGAAATTTGAACTTTCTTATCCTAAAATTATCGCACGAACTTCCGCAAGGTTTTGGAGTGCGCCAGTCCTCTGGCGCTTTTCAAAGGATGAAAGCGGCAGAGGGCTGCCGCAGTCCAAGACGCTACCGCGATGAAGTGAGTTGAATTACTGACCATGCTGACAAACCAAACATCGTCACTGCACGTTGCCAACGACATCCGCGACATCAAACCACCGGTGGAAATTCCGAGCGGCTGGGAGTGGCTGTGGTGGACACTTGGCGGGCTGGCGGTTGCGGCAATTGTGTTCGCGCTCTGGAAATGGTGGCGGAAACGGCGGTCGCAAATCCCATTGGAACCGCCGGTTCCAGCGCACGCCCGCGCAAAGCAGATGTTGGAAAAGGCGCTCGAACTCATCGCTCAGCCGAAGCCATTTTGCATCCTGGTTTCGGACACAATCCGCGTTTACCTCGAAGAACGATTTGATTTCCACGCGCCGGAACGCACGACCGAGGAATTTCTGCACGAACTGCAGGGCACGGATTTGTTGTCGGCGGAACAAAAGGAAAAGTTGGGCGAATTCCTGGAGCGCTGCGACCTGGTGAAATTTGCCAAATACGAGCCGGGTGAACCGGAACTACGAGATCTGCATGGCTCGGCCCTGCGGTTGGTCGAGGAAACAGAGCCGGTGGAAGTCCAAAGTCCAGAGTCCAAAGTCCAAAGTCAAATGGTGTCAGCATGACCTTCGCCCATCCATATTTTTTAATGCTGCTGCTGCTGCTGCCGCTGCTGGCATGGCTGAAGGGCCGGCGCGGCCAGCCGCCCGCGTTTCTTTATTCGGCGGTGCGATTGGTGGAAGGATTGACGCGGGCGCGGCGTTCGCGCGCCGGCGCATTTTTGGCGGCGCTGCGCTGGCTGGTGCTGGCGCTGTTCATTGTGGCGCTGGCACAACCGCGTTTGATGAAAAGCCGGACGGAGGTCAAGGCCAGCGGCATTGACATCGTCTGCGCGCTCGATTTGTCGGGCAGCATGATTTCGGAGGACTTCGTCGTGCGCGGCGGGCGCGTGAACCGCGTCAACATGGCCCGTTCGGTCTTGAAAAGCTTCATTGACCAGCGGCCGAACGACCGCATCGGACTGGTGGTGTTCGCGGCACGGGCGTTCATCGCCGCGCCGTTGACGCTTGACCACGATTATTTGCAGGAAAATCTGGACCGGCTTGAAATTGGCACGATCAATTCCGACGCGACAGCCATCGGCGACGCGCTGACCACGGCCATCAACCGGCTGCGCGACCTGAAATCGAAAAGCAAAATTATCATCCTTGCGACCGACGGACAAAATAACTCCGGCAAAATCCAACCACTCATGGCGGCGGACGCGGCGGCGGCGCTGGGCGTGAAAATTTACACGGTCGGCATCGGCGAACAAGGCACGGCGCCGATGCCGGTGTTCATGGGCGGTCGGAAAGTCGGCTATCGAAACGTGCCGGTGGACGTGGACGAGGAGACGCTCCAAAAAATCGCCGATAAAACCGGCGGAAAATATTATCGTGCCGACAATGCGGAACGGTTCCAGCAAATTTACGCGGAAATTGACAAACTGGAAAAAACTGAGGCGGTCATCAATAAATTCGCCCAATTCGATGAGCTGTTTCCGTGGTTTGTGTCGTTCGGATTGGTGCTGCTGCTGGTCGAAGTGGCGCTGGGACAAACCGTGTTTCGGAGGCTGCCGTGATGACATTGCCGATTGAAACACCGCCAGGTTTTGGCGTGCGCCAGTCCTCTGGCGCTTTTCCAAAGACTGGTTGCACCCAGAGCGGCAGGGGGCTGCCGCAGTCCAAGACGCTGTCGCGCCGAACGGACGGCCAAGAATTTTCACATGAGATTTGAGCATCCACAAATTTTATGGTTGCTGCTGGTGGTTCCGCCGGCGCTGGTACTGTTCTTCTGGTGGGCATCACGCCAGCGACAAAAACTGCTGGAGCAATTCATTCAAGCGCGATTGCTTTCGACACTGACCGTCGGCATTTCTCCGGCGCGGAAAAAAATCCGGTTCGGTTGTCTGGTGTTCGCGGTTGCCTTGTTGGTTATCACGCTGGCCCGGCCGCAACGCGGATTTGATTTGCAGGAGGTCGAGCAACACGGATTGGACATCGTTGTGGCGGTGGACACTTCCAAGAGCATGCTGGCGACCGACATCGCGCCGAACCGCCTCACGCGTGCCAGACTCGCCGCTTTGGAATTGATGCAAAAGGCCGGGACGGACCGAATGGGGCTGGTCGCGTTCGCCGGGGACGCATTTTTGGAATGTCCGCTGACGATTGACAACACGGCGTTTCAACAGTGCGTGCAAGCATTGGACGTGAACGCGATTCCGCAGGGCGGCACGGCCATCGCCGCCGCCATCAACACCGCATTGACCGCCTTCAAGGAAGGCAATCATCACAAGGTGCTCGTGCTGTTCACCGACGGCGAGGACAACGACACCGGCGCACTCGAAGCGGCGCAGAACGCGGCGAAAGCCGGGTTGAAAATTTTCACCATCGGCATCGGCACGGCCGGGGGCGATTTGCTGCGGGTGACGGACGCGAACGGCAATTCGGATTATGTCCGCGACGAGCAGGGCAATGTTGTGAAGTCGCATCTCAACGAGGCGTTGCTCCAGCAAATTGCCGGCGCGACGGACGGTTTTTATCTGCCATTGCGCGGGGCAAACACGATTGACACGCTTTATGAGCGTGGTCTCGCGCCGTTGCCGAAATCGGAGGGCAGAGAACGGCTGGTGCGGCGCTATCATGAGCAATTTCACTGGCCGCTGGCGTTGGCGATGCTGTTGCTGCTGGCGGAAATGTTTCTGCCGGAGCGCCGGTCCCTGCCGCGCCGACTCGTCTCGACGAAGCAAAGCGAAGGTGGAAGCTTCCGAGCGAAGGCTGGTC
>DLMG01000001.1:5245-7586 GCA_002479245.1 Verrucomicrobia subdivision 3 bacterium UBA7542
GCTTCCGAGCGAAGGCTGGTCCGACCCGGCGCGAGCCCGATGGCGGATTAAAACGAGCCGGGCCGGAGGCCGGCGTTCCGATCGCAATGCTGGTGGCATTGCTGGGGTTGGCGGTTTGCGGAAACGCGTCCGCGTCGCCATCAAGCGCGTTGCGCGAATACAAATCGGGTTATTACACGAACGCCCTGCAGGAATTTGAGCGACTCGCACAAGCGAACACGAACGACTTGCGCCTGATCTTCAACGCGGGCACGGCGGCGTATCGCGCGACAAATTTTGACACGGCGTTGAACGACTTTCAGGCGGCGACATTGTCGCCGGATTTGAAGTTGCAGCAGCAGGCTTATTACAATCTGGGCAACACGCAATACCGTGCCGGTACCACGGCCGAGGATTTGGACGGTTTGCAAGAAGCTTGGGAGGCTGCGACCAACAGCTTTAACCGTGCGGTTAAACTGGATAAAAACGATTTAGATGCCACGAATAACTTGGGGTTCGTGACGAAACAGATTGGATTGATTGCCAAGCTTCGCGAAGCGGCACGTCGGGCCAAAGAGGCGGCGGATGAAGCCACGCGTAGACGTAATTATCACCAAGCATTGGAAATAATGACCGAACTCTTCCAAAAAAATCCCACTGCGAAACAATTTGAAGAATTCGCCAAAAGACTAAAAGAAATTGATGAGATTGCCCCTTCACCTCAGCCTTAGCCTGCTGCTGTTGTCATGGCAGGCTGCTTGCGCGCAACTCGCGCCCGCTGATGATTTTTTTCACAGCGGCGCGCAATCTTATATTACCAACAACATTGCCGGAGCGCGGCAGGCGGTGGATGCCGGACTGGCAGCTTATCCTGATGACATCAAGCTGAAAAAGCTGGATGAATTGCTCAAACAACAGAGCCAGCAGCAACAGCAACAACAAAACCAGCAGAATCAGCAGAACCAACAGAACCAGCAATCGCAACAGAATCAAAAGCAACAGCAGCAGTCCAAGCAAAATCAGTCGCAGCAGCAATCGCAGCAGAACCAGCAGCAACAACAGAATCAGCAGGCGCAAAATCAATCGAGCCAGCAGAATGACAAACAACAGCAGCAGGCAAAATCGGCAGGCAAGCAATCCGACGGAAAGCAGGATGGCCAAACTGGGCAGGCCCAAGCTGTGGCGGCTCAAGAAATGTCGCCGGAACAAGCGCAACGGTTGTTGGATGCCCAAAAGGGCGATGAGCAATTTCTCCAATTAAAACCAAAAAATCCGCCGGAAAGCCAAAAAAGACCAATAAAAGATTGGTAATCAGAATTGCTAATTATAGCAAGCAATTGATTCTCAAAATGTTGTAGGTTTGTTCCGACAACGGTTTCTTCTTGAGTTTTATCCAAAAGGGGCTAATATGAAGCCGCGTCGGTCTTCTGGTGTGGGCGCTCTCCCGAAGTTCAATGGGTGAGTGCACGTTTGTATCCAGAACCGGCGTGGCTCGCGGGGCAAGGGCAGATAAGTGAGTTTTTCTGAACCAAAATGAGCCGTAGCAGGTCTAATTATAATTTATGTTGAAGCGAAAAACAACGGCGCGGGGCAGTGGGGCGCGCAAACATCGAAGTGGCAGCCGACGAAGCGCCGGAGTGAAACTGGCGCCGCCGCGCCGGCGTTTTGTCATTTCCAGAGCGCGAAGGGACGCCTCAAAGCCGCAGAAAACCAGGCCGCACACAACTGGCGCAATTATTGCCACGGAAAAATCGTCGCAGAAAACGCCACAGAATGGCCATGTGAACGCCGCGGCTTCGGCGCCCATTCAATCATCCGTGGACCTGACCGAGACGATCCAGACGCTCCTGCATCTCGCGCAGGAGCACGGCTACATCACCTACGATGACGTCAATGACGTTTTGCCGGACAATAATCTCAGTCCCGAAGACCTTGATGCGCTGTTGACCAAGCTGCGGAGTCTCGACGTGGAAATCGTCATGGACCAGGCCGAGGCCGAACGCGCGGCCAAGCCGGCCGAGCCGGCACAGCCGGCGGAGGAGGACGAGGACGCGCGCCTGGAAATTCTCGACGATCCGGTCCGGATGTATATGAACCAGATGGGCAAGGTGCCCTTGCTCACGCGGGAACAGGAAGTCGAGATTTGCAAGCGCATCGAAGAAGCCGAACTGGAGATGAAACGCATTGTGTACAGCCTCGGTTTCACTGCGAAGGAACACATTGCCATCGCGGAAAAATTGTTGTCCGAGCCGCCGAAGGAACGCTTCGACCGTGTGATCGTGGACAAGAAAATCGCCAATCGCGAAGGCCATTTGCGCGAATTGCGCAAGCTCATCAAAAAGATCCACGCCTTCGATCAAAA
>DLMG01000001.1:7643-8029 GCA_002479245.1 Verrucomicrobia subdivision 3 bacterium UBA7542
AAGTATTTCATGTGGCAGAAGGCTTTGCAAAAGGGCCGCAAGGAAAAATTACAGCGCGAGTTGAAGAAACTCAGCTTCAAGTTGCAGGAAATCTTCACGAGATTTTTTTACAAACAAAAGGTCGTCGAGGAAATGATCGTCGTGGCCGGCAACGTCCACGAAAAATTCCAGGCCGGCCTGCGACACATCCAGGAACTCGAGGCGCTGCGCACGACCGCCGAGCGCCGCGCGACGATTGAGGCCGAACGCGTCAAAATCCAGACGCTCGAACAATTTGTGCGGATGCCGCGCGACGTTTTCTTCAAGACGTTCAGCGAGTTGCGGGCCGCCGCCGAACGCGGATTGAAAGCCAAGACGCACATGGCCGAGGCCAACCTGCGCCTCGT
>DLMG01000101.1 GCA_002479245.1 Verrucomicrobia subdivision 3 bacterium UBA7542
TCGATGACGAAACGCGCGTCGTGGTAAATTTTGTTTTCTTTGTAAATGTTCAGGAGAATCGTCACGCTTTTGCCGTCATTGGCGAGTTTGATGTCGGAGACGCTGCCGACCTGGACGCCGGCGAGCAAAACGCCCGCGCGTTGCTTCAGGCCGCCAACGTTGCCCGCGTGCAGGCGCAATTCATAGGTGCCGCGGAACAGGCTCGTGCCCTTGCTGAACTGAATCAGCAACGCTGCCAGCAGCGCCAGCCCGATGAACACAAACAGGCCGACTTTGGTTTCCAATCGCGATTTATCCATGACTCAAGGCAAATTTTCCTTCGGATCGGCGACGCCGTCAACGAATTGGCGCACCACCGGGTCCAGCGAGTCAAAAATCTGGTCCGGCGTGCCGTTCGCGTAAATCTTTTTGTTGTGCAACATCAGCACCCGCTGGCCGACGCGCCGGGCCGTGCGCATGTCGTGCGTGACCACCACCGTCGTCACTTTCAGCCGGTCGCGCACGCGCAGGATCAACTGGTCAATGCTGTCGGACACAATCGGGTCCAGCCCCGTCGTCGGTTCATCATATAGCACGATCTGCGGTTCGTAAATGATCGCGCGCGCCAGTCCCACACGCTTGCGCATGCCGCCCGACAGTTCGGCCGGATTTTTATCTTCCGTGCCGGGCAAATCAACCATTTCGAGCGTTCCGGCCACGCGCCGGCCGATTTCCGCCTCGGTCAAATGTTCATGCCGGCGCAACCCGAACGCCACATTTTTCGCGACCGTCATTGAATCAAACAACGCCGCGCTTTGGAACAACATGCCAAATTTCCGCCGCACGCGCAGCAACTGGCGTTCGTTCATCGGCACGATGTTTTCGCCGTCAATCAACACCTCACCCGTGTCCGGTTGCAGCAGGCCGATGAGGTGCTTGAGCAGCACGCTTTTGCCGCTGCCGCTGCGACCGATGATGGCGACGGACTCGCCATTTTCAATCTTAAAGCCGACGCTGTCGAGAACCAGTTGCGCGCCGAAACTTTTTTGCAAATTCCGGACTTCAATCATAACAAACTCACCAGTTTGCCCAGGACCAGCGTGAGGAAAAAGTTCGCGATCAGGATGGTGATGGAGGCGTAAACCACCGCCTCCGTGGTGGCCTGTCCGACGCCTTCCGCGCCCAGCCGGCACGTCATGCCCTTGTAACAGCCGATGAGCGTGATGACGCCGCCGTAAATGAATGCCTTGATCAGGCCGATGATCAGGTCCGACTCGTGCGTGTATTTGAGCATGTTCGCCCAGAGATACGTCGGCTCGATGTCGAGCAGGTTCACGCTCACGAAATAGCCCCCCAGGATGCCGATGACGATGACTTCCACCATGAGCAGCGGCAGCACGATGTGCGCCGCGACCAGCCGGGGCACGACCAGGTAATCCACCGGGTCAGTGGCCAGCGCCCGGAGCGCGTCAATCTGCTCCGTCACGCGCATCGTGCCGATTTCGGCGGCCATCGCCGCGCCGACGCGCCCGGCAACCATCAACGCCGTCAACACCGGGCCAAGTTCACTGCACATCGCGACGCTCACGACCGCGAGTGTGGTGGTGTCCATTTTGAACTTGTGAAACTGTAAATAAGTCTGCGCCGCCAGCACCATGCCGGTGAACGCGCCGGTGATGAGCACAACCGACTGCGATTGCACGCCGATGAAATAAATCTGGTAGAGCAAATCGCGCCACGAGGCCCTTCCCTTGAGCAGCGACGCAGCCGCCTCCCTGGCCAGCAAAGTGATCTGGCCCAGCTCGGCGAGCGGTTTGTTAAAGCGTTTGCTGGCAGAAAGACTGAACATCGCAGCCACAGTATCAAATCGGCGGATTTTGGCCAGCGCCGGATTTAGCATTTCTTGACCCGGGCCAACCATAAAAAGTTCAACTGGTTTAAAAAAAAACAGTGACAGTCATTGTGCCGCTTGCAAAACTACAATCATCATATTATGAAAAACCCATTTCCACTCATCGGTTCGCTTCCCAAGATCGGCATCCGCCCCACTATTGACGGCCGGCGCAAGGGCGTTCGCGAATCGCTCGAAAAACAAGTCATGGGCATGGCCAAAAATGCCGCGAAATTTTTATCCGCCAACCTGCGTTACCCGAATGGCAAGCCGGTTCAATGTGTTATTGCCGATTTCTGCATCGGCGGCGTGGCCGAGGCCGCCGCGTGCGCCGAAAAGTTCGCGCGCGAGGGCGTGGGCGTGTCGCTCTCCGTCACCAGTTGCTGGTGTTACGGCAGCGAGACGATGGACATGGACCCGTTGATTCCGAAGGCGGTGTGGGGTTTCAACGGCGCCGAACGGCCCGGCGCGGTTTATCTGGCCGCCGTGCTCGCCGGGCACAACCAAAAAGGCCTGCCGGCGTTCGGCATTTACGGGCGCGACGTGCAGGACGCCGGCGACACCGGCATTCCCGCCGACGTGCAGGAGAAAATTCTCCGGTTCGCGCGCGCGGGCCTGGCCGTGGCCCTGATGCGCGGCAAGAGCTATTTGTCGCTCGGCGGCGTTGCGATGGGCATAGCCGGTTCCATCGTGGACCAGCCGTTTTTTGAAAATTACCTCGGCATGCGCGTCGAGAGCGTGGACATGTCGGAATTTATCCGGCGCATCGAGGAGAAGATTTACGACGAGAAGGAATTCAAGCGCGCCCATGCCTGGACGCGGGCAAATTGCCCGGAAGGCAAGGACTGGAACCTGCCGAAATCGCAGCACGACCAAGCGCGCAAGGACTGGGAATGGGAAACGGTGGTGAAGATGACGATGATTGCGCGCGACCTGATGGTGGGCAATCCACGCCTGGCCGAACTCGGTTTCGGCGAAGAGGCGCTCGGCCACAACGCCATCGCCGGCGGTTTCCAGGGGCAACGGCAATGGACGGACCATTTCCCGAACGGCGATTTCATGGAGGCGATCCTAAACTCGTCGTTCGACTGGAACGGCATCCGTCCACCGATGATATTCGCCACGGAAAACGACAGTCTGAACGGTGCCTGCATGTTGTTGGGGTACCTGCTGACAAACACGGCGCAGATTTTTGCCGATGTGCGGACGTATTGGAGTCCGGAGGCAGTCAAACGCGTCACCGGCCACTCCCTGTCGGGCAAAAGCGAAAACGGATTGGTGCATCTCATCAATTCCGGCGCGGCGGCGCTTGACGGCTCGGGCCAGCAAACCCGCGATGGCAAGCCGGCCATGAAACCCTTCTGGGAAATCAGCCGGGAGGAAGCCGCAAAATGTTTGCAGACGACTTCGTGGCCGTCGGCGGTTTACGAATATTTCCGCGGCGGCGGCTTTTCGTCGCTCTACCTCTCGCGCGGCGGGATGCCGATGACGATGAGCCGCATCAGCCTGGTGAAGGGGCTTGGCCCGGTGCTGCAAATCGTCGAGGGCTGGTCGGTGGATCTGCCAGCGAACGTTCATAAGACGCTCCACGAACGCACGAATCCGACGTGGCCGACGACGTGGTTTGCGCCGAATGTGACGGGGCAGGACGCCTTTCGCGATGTCTATACGGTGATGAACAACTGGAGCGCCAACCA
>DLMG01000292.1:0-3564 GCA_002479245.1 Verrucomicrobia subdivision 3 bacterium UBA7542
CAGGCCAAACGGGAATTGACGGGTGAATCGGACACGGATCCGAACGAGGCAGTCCTTGAATCGGCGCCCGAATCCAAACGCTGGGACCCGGTGCCCGGCTCGACCGGGCACAAAGTGCCAGCGGCACCCAGTGCGGATGAGGACGACGAAGGGCGAAGCGATAATGAAAGACTGGTCGATGAAGGCATCGCCGGAGCGGAGCATGATCAAAGTCGCCAAGCCACCAAAGAAGCCGCAAAAAAGGATAAATGAGAGTCTTGAGTTTTAACCGGCTATGTTGAGCACGGAAGAAAAAGGCGATCTGCCGGCCTTTTTGCGCGTGTTGTGAAGTGGTTTGACTCGATTAAATGAAAAACAACGGCATACCAAAGTTGGAACGGCTTGTAGGCGCCCCGTTGCTGGGCGGCTTTCAGAAATTTGCCCGGACGGTTGGCGGACGAGCGGGCATCCCATGGCTTTCGGCCTCGCTATAGGCATCATTATGATCTGGGCGCTGACCGGACCCTTGTTTCGCCGGGAGGGCCACCAGGATGCGGCGGTCGTCTCAAATGAATCAGCGTCTGGCGTCGGTCATTGATCGGCCAAACCAGTATGTTTTTATGTCGAAAACTGCAAGCCGCACTGCCCATTTTGAAGTCTGGGCCTATCAGGTGAATCCGCAGGAAGTTTCCGTGGGCGATCCCATTGATTTATCCAAACGCCTCGATGGCAATCAGACGGTGCGGCTCAGTTAACCGGCCGGATCATGGCCGCTCTGTAAAGCAATAGACAAAGCCCTCACACGAAATGGGAAGTGGGTTGTCATGCAAATCCTTTCTGAGCACGGCAATTATTGATGGCGTATTCTTGTTGAATCTAGCCAATGTACTGCCCGAGGACAATATGAGGTCGTCTCCGATCTCAAGGACATCAGCATAGTCGAGGCGAATGGTTTTTTTCTTTTGGGTTGAGTCACTAGAGACGACATACCGCCAATTTGTTTTTCCGCTGTTGGGATCAAGCGCAAAGAGTGTTCCTCCGCCGAAGACATAAATCTCCCGCTTACCTACGGTATAGGTGAAGTCTCGTGAAATGGTTGGCGGCCCGACTACGTCGGAAGTCCGAATTGCTACATCGGGAACGTCCGCTGGCAACGTAAACTTCCAAACCGGCGAGTCGCGTCCCGCCGGTTGTCCATAAAGGATGCCGGTATATTTGTTGTCTTTTTCAACCGATTTACGAAAAACCAGCATATTGTTCCAATGCGACAAATTGTAAGCGCCTTCTGGAAGGGTTAGTGACCATTTTAACTCCCAGTGGTAACGGTCAAAGAAATAGATCTGGTTTGTGCCGGCATTCCACCAAGGAAGGCGAGATACTCCATATGAAACCCAACCATTTGGCAGCCAAATTTCTCCTCGCTCATCCAAAACCGAACCCTGAGATCCGGCGCGAGAACGGGCTAGTTGCGGATCCTCGTCTCCATAGACAAAGTCTCGCGTGTCAAATGGAGCTACGGTTCGCCCGGTTTTTGAATCTAAGAAAATTACTTCAGATTTCGGCCCTTTGTCAGTCTTGTTGATCGTATAGAGGAAGACGACGATTCTATTGGTATAGGCTTCACAACGATAAGGTCTTTGATTTGTCGGAAATGATACTTCCCATTTTTCGCTGCCGGTGAGCGGATCAATTTTTCGAAGCGCAACCTGAATGTCCGGCTCGATCCTGCTTGCATATGCGAAGCCTGAAAACGCGATTATCAGAATTGCTGCGAGTTTTCGCATGAACCGACAACAGTGTTTCAAGGTTTTGCTCTTTTGTCACCTTCTAAAAATCGTTTGAGTGGCTGTCAATACTGAGTCCGCTAAATATGGGTTGATTTCCGTTGCGCCTTCAGCGCACGGAAAAAGCGCCTTCGTTTCCGAAGGCCGCTTTGCGTTTGTTTCAATTCACTCCATTGCGGCCAGCAGTTCATCCAAGGACACGGTGGCGAAGCTGGTGGCGTAGTCGCTCATGCCGTACGGGATGATGAGTTCCCGACCGTGCCGCAGCGCGCCGCAGGTGTACACCACGTTCGGAACATAACCTTCACGCTCCGATTCGTTCGGAGACAGCAACGGTTCGCGCAAACGTCCGATCACGCGGGTGGGGTCGTTCAAGTCGAGCAGGAACGCGCCGAGGCAATACTTCCGCATCGCGCCAACGCCGTGACTCAACACCAGCCAGCCGGCCTCCGTCTCGATGGGCGAGCCGCAGTTGCCCATCTTGATGAATTCCCACGGTTGCGCGGGCGGCAGCAACAGCTTGGGCGTCTGCCAGAAATGGATGTTGTCGGAAAACATCAGGAGAATGTTCTCGTCGTCCTGGCGCGATAGCATGGCAAACTGGCCGCTGATTTTGCGCGGGAACAGCGCCATGCCCTTGTTCTGCACGGCGGGGCCATTTAACGTGGTGAATTTGAAATCCACAAAGTCCGGCGTCTCCAAAAGTTGCGGCAACGTGATCATGCCGTTGTAAGCGGTGTAGGTCGCGTAGTAGGTGAAGTTGCCGTCGTCGTTCTGGAAGCGAACGAAGCGCGCGTCCTCGATGCCGTTGCGCTGGCTGGCCGTGGAAGGAAAGAGGACGCGCTGCGTGATCCGGCTGCCGGGGGAAAAATGGACTTCGTAGTTTGACTCGGCCAGCAGCAAGATACCGCGCACGGCACGGTCCGCCATGGCGTCCGCAGGGTCCGTTTGCCGGCGCTCCGCTGTCAGGACGCGGTGCAGGTCGTCCAGGATGAAAGCCTCGGGGAGTTGACCGAGCACGCGCTGGCAAAAGTCATTCTGCACGCCTGCTTCCTGTAGTTTGCTGGCAAAGAGCTTTTTGTCGTAAGCCGGATTGGGCACGCGCTCCGGCTCCGTCACAAACGGCCCGGGCGGTGTGAGCGTGATCCGATGGTGCGCACTGACGATGCCGGTGCGGAAGGTGATGGAGGAAATGTGCCCTTCGCCTGTGGCCCGCAGGCTCAGGATGAAACGGAGCGCGCCCTTGGGCAGCCCGCTTTGGTCGGGGTGCGGCACGATGGAAGGATTGAACAGCGCCGTGGACTCCGGGGAGTATTCGTGCGTGAAGTGAGCGCCGATGAGCGCCTGCCGTTCCGACGAAGTCTCCCACGCCTCGTCCAGGTAATGACGCACCTGCGCGAAGCGGGTGCGGAAAAATTTTTCAACGTGCTCGTGTCGATCCTCAAATTCGCCCAGCACCTGGCTCAGCAGCCGGGCGACGGCTTCGTCTGAGAGGGCCAGGACGCGGGTGACGATCCTCCGTGCGATGTCGTCGCTGCTGGGATAAAAGGGTCGCATGAGCACACGCAAGCGGTCGGGCACCAGGGTGGGTCCAATGCGTTTGGCGTGGATGGGTGGCCGGGTGGGGATGGTCATAATTTTGGCGGCGGGGTTCTCTCTCGCGACGGTCATTTGCCGGAGGGTTCCTTGAAGCTGGTGATCGTGTTCTGCAGCGCCTGCATTTCCGCCAGCGCGAGCAGGAAAGCCAGCGTGGACTCGGCGCCCTGGTTCTGGCTCAAACGGTCCACGTGCAAGCCGTCCC
>DLMG01000292.1:3680-3994 GCA_002479245.1 Verrucomicrobia subdivision 3 bacterium UBA7542
AGGAACCACTCGAACGCGCGCCGCGCTTCCGTGACCCAGAACATGTCGCCCGTCGCATGATACGCTTCGATGCAGGCGGAAATCGTTACCTGGGCTTCGATGGGCTGCTGGTCGAATTGCGCGCGTTCCTTGCCGCGTGGAAAAAATCCGTTTGAGCCGATGGGCCGGAAAGAGCCGGCATCCGATGTCTGGATTTTTATCAGCCACCGCAGGGTCTTGAGGCCGAGTTCCAGCATCGTTTCGTTGTTCAGGCAGCGTCCGTTGAGAATCATCGCGTGCGGCAGCTTGGCGTTGGCATAGGAAACCACTTCTTC
>DLMG01000292.1:4078-4575 GCA_002479245.1 Verrucomicrobia subdivision 3 bacterium UBA7542
TGCCACTCGCCGGTGGCGGCGTCAGTGTAGCGTTGCATGAGTTTCGCCGTGAGCAATTCGCGAATCTGGTTCGCGCGCCGGTCACCGCTGAACCGCCGCAAGTATTCGTCAATGCCGATGAGCGTGAACGCCCACGCGCGCGGTGACATGAACCCGGCGGCCACGGGCAGGGCCTGTTCGAACAATTCCGCCGCCAGCATTTGAAAACTGCCCTGGCCCGCTTGTGACACACACAACCCCAGCGCCCACAGCGCGTGACCATGGCAATCCTCCGAGCCGACTTCCTCCAGCCAGTGCCGGTCGAAGCTCATGAAGTTGCGGAAGCGCCCGCGCTTGCGGTCGAAGGCGTGGTTCAGGAACGCGGCGTAGGTGGCGGCCTGCGCGCCGAGGCGCGGCGAACCGTGGCCCAGCTTTTGCAACATCAGTGCCAGCACCAGTGCGCGCGCGTTGTCGTCCGTGCAATAGCCTTCGGCAAAGTTCGGCACCGTGAAGCTCGC
>DLMG01000292.1:4645-6087 GCA_002479245.1 Verrucomicrobia subdivision 3 bacterium UBA7542
TGCTGGAAAATGCCGGTCGAATCACTCATCCGAAACAGATGATCCAGCTTCATCTCCGGCAACTGGCCGGGCTGTTCGTCGAGCGTCTTGATGGGCGAGGATCTTCTGCCCACGAAGCTGTGGTCATGACGCGCCTGTTCGAAGGACTTCACATAAAGCTGCGCCACGCGGCTCCACACCATGTCGCGCCCCAGCTTGTAGGCGTTCTTGCGCATCGAGTGGCGCAATGGCTCGTCGCGCAGCAGTTCGACCACGGCGACGGCGATGGCCTTGGCGTCGCGGAACGGCACCAGTTTGCCGCGTTCGGCGGTCAGCAATTCCGCCGCGTGCCAGTAGGGCGTGGACACCACCGCGTTGCCCGCGCCGAACGCGTAGGCCAGCGTGCCGGAGGTGATTTGCGCCTCGGTCAGGTACGGCGTCAGGTAAATGTCCGCCGCGCCGATGAACCGCATCAACACCTCCAGTTCGACGAAGCGATTGAAGAACACGACGTGCTTCTGCACGTCGAGATCTTTGGCCAGCCGCTTTAGACTCAGGCGGTAAGCTTCGCCCTCGTCGCGCAGCAGACTCGGGTGCGTCTGGCCCAGCACGATATAGACGGCATTGGGAAATTCCCGGATGATGTCCGGCAACGCGCGCAACGCATACTCGATGCCCTTGTTCGGCGAGAGCAGGCCGAACGTGAGCAGCACCTGCTTGCCCGCCACGCCAAACTCGTCCTTGAAATAATTTGGGTCGGCGAACGGCATGTCGGGAATGCCGTGCGGGATGAGGTCAATTTTGGCCGCCGGTGCCTGATAAACTTCGCGCAGGAATTCCCGGCCCCGTTCGGTCATGACCACCAGCCGCGTCGAGAGCCGGATCAACTCGCGCATCACGCGCCGCTGCTCCGTGTTCGGCTCGCGCAGCACCGTGTGCAGCGTGGTGACGATGGGCATTTGCAGTTCGCGCAGCAGCGCCAGCACATGACTGCCCGCCGGCCCGCCGAAAATGCCGAACTCATGCTCCACGCAAATCACGTCCACGTCCGTGATGTTCAGGAAATCCGCCGCGCGCAGATACGACGGCAAGTCCTGCTCCGCAATCTCAAAGCGCACTTCCGCCGGGTAATCGTAGCCGCTCGCAAGGTCATTGACCGGTACGACAAGGCATTGAATCGTTGGATGCTCCGCCGCCACCGCGCAGCGCAAATCGGTCGTGAACGTGGCGATGCCGCATTTCCTTGGCAGATAATCGCCGAGGAACGCAATTTTGCGTATGTCCGATGGTTGCTGCATGAAACGTTGTCTGGCGGCCCGGGCCTGATTGCCTGTGCTGACATATAGTGTGCCAAGCGCCTGCGTTTGCCAAGAACCATTCACCGGCAATACCGTCGAGCCCGGGACAGCAACGCAAACGGTGGTGATGCAATTGGCCATATAAGCCGGAACGATGCCGTCGGA
>DLMG01000197.1 GCA_002479245.1 Verrucomicrobia subdivision 3 bacterium UBA7542
ATCTTGAGTTCCCAGCGCAAAGGGGTCCGGTCATTTTCAAACACCAGATTCATGGCGTTGAAAACCTCGCTGGCAGTCACGTTTTTCAGTTGTAACCGGATCATGACGGCGCTCGTGTCAAAGTCCCCATTTCCATTGGCCAACACATCAAAGGAATCCTTGAAGCGCTCGCGCAAATCGCGCACGACTTCGCTGAGCGGGATTTCATAATCAACATTTGTCAAAACGATGTCCGGATCCTTCCAATTCGGGTCTTTCCATTGAGGGGCGGGCTGGGGCGCCGCCAAGCCGCCCGCGCTGCCGGGCTGAGGCATGGTGATGGGCAAACCGGCGTTGGTATCAACCGCGGGCGGAGCGCCCGGACCTTTCTGGGCCGGCGCCGTGCCCAGGGAAACGATGAGGAAAAAGATGGCCGCCAGACTTTGCAGATGCAGTTTGGATTTCATGGTGGAATTAATTTTTTGGTTTTCTGTCCACTCTGCATTAGCCCGAATCCGCAAAAATGCCTCAAAAAATCTTCGCCGGCCATCCGGCCATGATGCCCGTCACGCTCGATCACCCGCAGTTCGGCGGCTGGGGGCGACGATTGTGCAACTTCGTCCGGCGTAGCGGCGGTTGGCAAACCGCCGCTGATATCTGCGGCTTTCTTCCGAAAGCCGCTACGGAAATTTATTTCAACGGTTCCAAAGTTATTTTGCGGATTTCAATGTCGCCACCTTCGCTTTGGATGCCGATGAAGCCTGACGAAATGGTGCATTCAGTGATTTCATTCATGAACTTGCCGTTAATGCAGGCTTTGACACCGTTGCCGGCGCACACCGTCACGTTGGTGTTCCATTCGCCGACGGGTTTTTCCACCGATGGGCCGTGCATCGGAACCGGCGTGTTGGCGTCCATGCCTTTATGTTCCTTACATTCCGCGCCGGCCATCACGAACAAGTCGCCCTGCCGGCCGGATTTGCCCTGGTTCTGGATGCACATCGGCCAGACTTTGTCCGGCAATTGCATGTGGACGAGGATGCCGGTGTTGTCGGCTTTGGGCGCAATTTTCACGAAGCGCCACTCAACCGTGAGCTGGTAATCGCGATAATCCTGTATCGTGCGGAGATAACCGTTCGGTTTGCCGCTGCAATGAATGACGCCATTGGTGACGATCCAGGTCTGCGACGAATCGCCGTTCGTCCTCATGCAAAACGTCCAGCCGGTGAAATCTTTGCCGTTGAACAGCTCGATATGATTCGTGGGGGTGATGGCGGACTTGGAATCCTGCGCGATGGCAGAATTAGTGGAGGCTAGCGCGAAGCAGAGCAGCACCATTGGGGCAAAGGTGATTTTCATTGCCACAAAAAATGGTGCTGCTATTGCCGCAAATCAAGCACGATAGACTGCGGGTGTCCCTGTTTGGTTTGGGTTAATTACCTTTCGTCTGAAAAACCAGCAAGTAGGGCACCGCTGGATGGCTTTGCGTGTCTTTGAAGCCGTGAAAATTCGGGCTGTTGAGCCAGTAACCGTAGGTCTTGTTCGGTTCCAGTTTCACCTTGAGGATGCAGGTGCGATGATCGGTGTCGTAGTGAGGTTTCCCGATGCCGGTCGCGTCGGAATCCTTCCACACGGTGCTCCAGGTCCATGACTGGTCCATCATGTCCTTGCTGAACGTGACGCGAATTTCCATTTCGCCGGGCGCAACGTCCTTGGTGCCGGCTTCGGGCACGGTTTTTACGACGACCGGGGCCATGGAATCAACACTCTGCGCCCGGCAGAGCGGCGGCGCGCATTGACAAATCGCACCGATGATGAGCGTGGTGAGCAATGTATTCATTTTCATAGTTTTGATTTTCAGTTTGGTTTGGTTTGGAAAATCAGCAAACCGGCGACGATTTTCAGTTCAATCCAGAACTCGTGGTTCCGCCTGGACTGCTCCAGCCGAGTCTTCCGCTCATCTCTCCGTTGCTGCCGTCTTTAATTGTGAGGAAACGCTTTTCATCCGGCAATGGAGTTTCCTGTTTGAACAACTTAAACCCGTCTTTCCTGGCATTGATGCCGGTCATGGCTGGCGGCTGAAAAGCGGCATCGGGCAAAGGCTGGTTGAGTTGCTCGTAGTGGAATCGAAATGTCTCGGAACTGTATTGGCTGTTTTCGATGACCTGCACAGGCAGAAGCGTTTCAGCGTCTATCCACCATTCCAATTTGGCGGCAAAGACGCGGTCGTTTTCATTTTGCGGTTGCCGGACCATCCAGCTTTGGACGCGATGGCAGGCGCGCCCTTCAAATTGCGTCTGGCCTTGATAAACCAGCTGCCCTTTCGCAATGGCCTCTGCCACCGTAAATTTCGTCAAGGTGAATGGATCGGCTACTGACGTGTAAATGTCCGGCACCAGCGCCGCCGGACTGCTGTCGAGCCGGCGTCCATTTGGGTCATCCGCGTAAAGCCAGCAGGTTTTTCCGTCGTTTCCCAAAATGAATGCCTTCAAATTCATTATTTCCGAAATGTCGGCATAGATTTGATTGGTGCCCTGCCACTTGAAGGTGGCCGAATTGGCCATGATCCATTTGAAAGATTCCTTTCCGCCAAAAAATCTTGTCCACTGGACTGTTTCCGTGCCGGAGTTTAACCGTGCGCGGGCGGCTTTCATCGAGGACACCAGTTGTTCCAGCCGGGGATCTTTTGCGGCGGTGGCGATGAGGTTCCGTTGCCCGCTGGAGTAACTGTTGGTGCCGATCTGGCATCGGATCACAATGGGATCGCTGGCCACGCCATCGGCGCTGTAAAAGCCATCCAACATCAGCTTCGTGTCGTTGTCTGGCGGCAAGACCACAGGAACTGTGAATCGGTGAGACGACGGGTCATAATCGAAAGCGGGAATCTGCGCGGGCAGGTCGAAAGACGAACCGGTCTTCCGCAAATAGGGAAAACCCTGGTCGGGCGGCATCATCGGTTGGTCAAAAGTAATTTCCAGCAGTGTCAGCACCGGCAGGGTTTCGCCGGACGCCGGTGAAATCCGGATGACGTTGGGTTTGACCGCACCGGGTTTAACCACAACGGGTTTGGTGGTGAAATGCCAGCGGTAATCGCCTGCGTAGGTCAGGCTTGTGGTTCGGAACCCTCCAGAACCGGTGGAACTCGATTGTGCCATCAGTTCGTTCGTCCGACCCGGAACCAGCCGCACGGGAATGACAAATTCGTTCCTGGCCGGCTCGTAGCGGGGTTGGCCATCGGGCACAAAACCGCCGGACGACCAGTTTATTCCCATGACATTCGGATTCATGGACTGGTCGAAGCGGATGCGCAACTCCTGCCTCGGATCCACATTTGTCGCTCCGTCCGCCGGCGACACGGAAACCACGTTGGGACGGTTCGGCCCCGCCGGTTCCGTTTGCGGGACGCTGGCCGAAGGTTTTTCCGGTTTTTCTTTTTCCGCCGCGCCGGTGTAGAAGGTGAGAAGATAAGGCACGGCGGGATGCCCTTGTTGGTCCTTGAAGTTTTGGAATCCGTCCGTGTTCAACCAGCAGGCGTAGGTTTTGCCGGGTTCGAGCTTCACCTTCCAAACGCACGTCTTGTGGTCGCTTTCGTACCGGGGGTCTCCCACGGATTCCCCGGTGGAACCCTCCCAGGCTTGGCACCAACTCCAGGATTTGTCGGTCATCTCCTTGCTGAAGGTGACTTTGATTTCGACGATGCCGGACGAAACGTCCCTGGCGCCGGCTTCGGGCACTGTCTTCACCACCACGGGCGGGGCGGTTTCCAATGATAATGGGCCGGTGCCTGGGTTTTGGGACGAGCGCGAATCAAATGCGGCGACATACTCTGCCGTTTTGGCTTGGGTATCCACCATGAAGAAACGATGCGAACCATCCTTGGTATCAACATAGACAGTCATGTCTTTGGGTTCGGGAATCATGGCGTTCATGCCGGCGTGCCAGCTGGACCTGAATTTGGTGTTGACGATGGCCTGCATCTGAATCATCAGATTGGTGTTGCCGCCGGCGAGCACCGTGTCGGTGGGAAACAAGCGGTCAACCTGTCCCGGGTGAAACCGCAGCCAGACGTGGGCGACGGCTTCATCCTGTTTTGCGACGGGGCTGGTCAGCGTCCCGTCTTCATGGGGAATCAACACCGCCCAGACAGCCCCGTCATCGCAATGACCGACCCCCAGGTCGGCGGCACCCGTCTCTACTTTGAAGTTGTTTCCGACTTTAACCACAAAGTGTGAGACACGGTAAATGTCACCCGGCGTAAACTTCCATGGTCGGGCGTGGTCCGGCTCGGCATCGCCGGCCGTCAATTGGGTTGGATAGCGTTCGAGCAGATCAACCGCGATTACGGGTTGTGTCAGTATGGCCGGCAGCATCGCAACGATTGAGAGACTGATGACGAATGTTCTTTTGGCTTTCATGATTTATTCCTTTCCGGTCAATTTTGTTTGATTTGGAAAATCAACAGATAGGGGACCGCCGCACGGCCGCCACGATCGGTGAAATTCCGGAACTTCTCCGAGTTGAGCCACCAGGCATAGGTCCGTCCCGGCTCCAGTTTCGCCTGCAGCACACAAGTTCGTTGGTCGGTTTCGTAATGGATCTGGCCAACCGTTTCCGGGGTGGAGTTTTCCCAGGCAGTGGACCAACTCCATCCGCCGTCAGCCATTTCCTTGCTGAACCGCACGCGAATCTCGGTGACGCCCGGCTCCACATCGCGTGCGCCCGAAACCGGCCACGTCTCGACCACGACCGGGGGTAATCCCGCCACGGTCTGGCCGCGGTCTGCTGCTGACTCAACTGCGGCGGACGCAGAAACGGAATTCGCAGAGGTTGGGCCTGCTGGAGTGCTGCCGGTTTCGTTCGTCGCCGTCGGCGGTTCAATCCTGAAGCGCAGTCCTTCGCTCAAATGTTTCTCCTGTGCCGCCTTGAGCATCTGGCGCGCAAGGTCGTCCGCCTGGCCTGAATCAACCAGTTTTTGCGCCCAACTTTCGGCCTGGTCAAATTTCCCTTCGAGCAGATAAAGCCGCGTCAATCCATACCAGGCAGCCGGCGCCTGCGGTGCGGCCTTGAGCAGGTACGTCTCGGCCTGATCGTATATTCTTCGTGACAAATAGATTTGGCCGAGGCCGTTCAGCGCGCCCGGCTGGTTGGTATCCAGCGATATGGCCTTTTGAAAGGCCTGCTCGGCTTCCTGCGATCTGCCGGAATTGAAAGTTGCCCAGCCCAGCCCGTTCCACGCGTCCGCCTTGTCCGGTGTGAGTTGGACGGCCTGCCGAAACTTTGCCGCCGCCTGGTCCATTTTTTGGGCCTGCCACAATTGCCAGCCTTCCTGTGTCCATTGCTGGGCGGCAAGTTGTTGGGAGTGCTGTCGCGCTGTGACAAAATTCGGAATCGCGATGGCCGCCAACAAGCCGAGTATGGCAATCGCAACCGGTATCAACACCACACAAGCCATCACCACCGCAAAGCGCCGCCAGAAACGGTCTGGTTGCGGTGTCGGAGGAGTGGTGGGTGTGATGGGGGGAACGGACGAGGAGGCGCCGGCCGGACTTTTCACCGCGCCGGTGATGTCTTCGTAGGCATACGTCAGCGCGGCGAAAGTGACGGGGAAGGTGATAAAGAGGCCAATGCCACAGGTGGCGATTCCCGCCAGATTGATCAGCGCCAATACGATCAGGAACCCCAAAAACTTCCACCAATGTTTGGAAATGACTTTGCGGCTTAACCGCATCGCCGGCCAGAAATCGAGCCGCTGGTCAACGATCAGGGGGAAGGTAAATATCCAGGCCACAAAAAGATAAATGCCCGGCAAAATCAGGCACAAAAAACCCAGCACTGTCAGCAAGGTCGCCAGAAAGCCGGCAATGACGAGATGGGGAAAAGGATGACGAAAACCGGTGAAGGCCGTTTCAACGCCCGCCGTTTCCCGGCGAATTTTTTTCAGGAAGTAGAGATACAATCCGCCCATGAGCGGACCGTTCAAGAGGATTCCCAGGATGGATGTTGTCCCCGAGGATTGCCCGTTCGACAACACCACCCCTGACGACGAGGCCGCGGACAGCACCACCAATACGAACGCCGCCATGCCGACCAGCGGCCAGAAATCATTTCGCACCAAAGCCCAGCCCCGACGCAGGCAGCTACGAAGGTTCAAGCTATAATCCCGGGCTAAAAGTTCATCGGCAGACACCGGGGGAGCCGCCGCTGGTGCGTTCGTGTTGGCAATCGTTTCCACCCGTGTTTTGACTTCGCTGACCTGCTGGTAACGCCGTTCCGGTTCTTTTTCCAGTGAACGGAGCACGACTTCATCCAGCCGCACGTCAATTTGCATCCCGTGTGTGCGGAACGACGGCGGCTGAAATTTTCCGAGCGGCAGTTCGCCGGTGAGCATTTCGTAAAAAACGACACCGAGCGAATATATGTCGGCGCGATGATCCACCGTCTGCGGCTTCTCGATCTGTTCCGGCGCCATGTAATGCGGCGTGCCCACCACGTCCCTGACCCCGGTCAGGGAAACCTTGCCGGCTGGCGCCCCGACAATTTTCGCGATGCCGAAATCTGTGATTTTCACCCGGCCTTTTTTGTCCAGCAGAAGATTTTCCGGCTTGATGTCGCGGTGAACGATGCCTTCGTTGTGCGCGAATTGCAGCGCCTCGCAGATTTGCGGCACGATGGTCAGCGCCTGTTCTGGCGACAATTTTCCCGCCTGTTCGATTTCACGCAGGTTGGCGCCATCCACGAACTCCATCAGCAAATAGTGCAACGCGCCGGCCTTGCCAAAGTCATGAATGGCGACGATGTTCGGATGATTGAGGCGGGCCAGGGCGCGGGCTTCGCGGTTGAACCGCTCGGCAAAACCGGGATCGCTGGCCACCGCCGGCGGCAGCACCTTCAGGGCGACCAAACGGTCCAATGCCGGCTGGCGCGCCTTGTAAACCGCCCCCATGCCGCCCCGGCCGATGAGGCCAAGGATTTCAAGTTGCGGAAACAGCGGGGCGATCTCCCCGACCGGCGGTGGCACGAACCGCGCGCCAGCGGCCCCGCCAGCCATCCCCGGTTCGGTTCCGGTGGGGAAGCCGGATTTAATGAGGCACTCCGGACACAGCCCCAGCGGCACGTCCGGCGGCAGCGGTTTCCGGCAGTTCGGACAAATTTTATTTGTTTCCATACGATGCTTCCTCTCACCCTTTACTTAGGAAACGGCGGCGAAAGGTTGCGGACAAAGATGATGAAACAACGAAACACACAAAAGAGACGAAATTGCCAGGTCGCCTGCCCCGGATAATGAAATCCTAAAAGACGCCTGATTGAATATCGCCTGTTCTTTGGTGCGATTCGTATATTTCGTGGTTCCTCTATTGGCCCGCCAGCACGGCAAAAAGATGGCGCAGTTCCTCGTCCACTTCACCCGGTTCGGCCACGGTGTCGGCGATTTCGTCGTGCAGCAACTGGCGGTAACGCTGGCGCAGACGATGCACGGCGGACTTCACCGTGCCCTCGCTGACCCCGAGCTTCACGGCCAGTCCGGCATAAGGCTGGGCGGTGCGGTCGCCCACCAAACAGGGATTGAGAGCGGCGAACAATTCGGCCTTTCCTTCCTGCTCGTATTCCGAGTGCAGCCGGCGCAGGACTTCATCGAGCAACGTCAAAGCCCAACGGCGTTCGTAATTTTGTTCCGGCGTGACGGGGTCGGCCAGTTCATGGCCGTAGCGGGTTTCCGCCGTGTCGAATTGGAGCGGCACGGGCATCACGCCCCCGCCGCGTTTCTGCGCCCGTGCCTTGTCCCATTCGTCGGAGAGAAAATGATTCATGGCCGACAACAGGAAGGAGCGGAACCGCCCTTTCTGCCGGTCGGCGCGCCCGACCCAGTTGCGCTCCAGCAGGCGCGCGAAAAACTCCTGCGTCAGATCCTGGGCGTCCTCCGGCGAATGTCCGCGCCGCCGCACGTAGGCGTAGAGGGGATACCAGTAAATCTGACAAAGCTTCTCCAGGGCGGCGTGAGCGTGTGTGGTGTCGCTGTGTCCGGCCGTCAGCACCACCGACCAGCGGGTGGTGACAAACACGGATCGTTGGGGCGTATCACTCCCGGCCGGGGTTGTGCCTGGAGTCGCAGCGTGTGAGGAAGTGCCCACGCCCCCCAGCGTAACGCCGGCTGTGGTGAAAGTACAAGAAAACTGGCGTTCACTGGCGCAACACGTTTGGACTTGAAAACACAACGAAAATCAAACACCTCCGGTTGTGCCGGAGGTGTCCGGAAATACGGCGCGGTCGGGGCCGTGATGTTGCGCCGGTTACGGCATGTCCTTCGCGGTTTTTTTGGCCAGGACGTAATAATGGGGTTTCATTCCCGAGATCATGACGTCTCCGCTTTTCCACTCGAAAAACATGTAAAGCCGTCCCTTGATCTCCCGGATTTCGTAATGGCTGGCGGTCTTGTCGCCATGATGCATCACCACGCCTTTGGTCCATGTCCACCAGGGTTTCGTGGTCCTGCCATTTTCCTGGAAGGTCAGCCCCGGGAGGAAAAGCTTGCCCGTCCAGGACGGTTTGTCCGGATTGAACCCGGCGATGTCGGCTACGAAATCCACGCTTTCCCATTCGCCGATCACCTGCGGATCGTTGACGAAGGGCAGGTCAAT
This sequence comes from Verrucomicrobia subdivision 3 bacterium UBA7542, assembly GCA_002479245.1. Taxonomy (GTDB): domain Bacteria; phylum Verrucomicrobiota; class Verrucomicrobiia; order Limisphaerales; family UBA11358; genus UBA11358. The sequence continues at coordinate 8,616 of DLMG01000197.1, forward strand.
GTTGTCGGTGTGCCCGACCGGCACGGTGAATTGCGTTCCGGCCAGGTTGCCCTGCCATTGGCCGCCGCCGATGTATTCCATGGTGAATTCGCCGTTCGCTGCCGTGGCCGAACCGTTTGACCCTTGGAAGTTTTGCAGTCCCTGGTAACTGACTTTGAACGGTGTGGCGCTGTCCCGGCGAACGGCGACAGTCACCTGCAGGTCAACATAAGTGGCGCCGGCTTCCTTCAGCTTGCGCCCGACTTCGGTCCGGATGGTTTCGGTGATGACGTCACCCGGGTTCCGCGAGACCTCTCCGGAGGTGGCACTTTTCGCGCCTGTGGCGGGCGTTGCGGCGTCTTGGGCGTGGCCGGCACCGCTCGTGAAATGGCACAGAGCGCCGGTGATGAGGATGGCGAGCAATGTTTTGGTTTTCATGTGTTTGTTCCTTTGGTTTTGTTGTTGTCTGGTTTGTCTGGTTTGAAATGGCGGCAGATAAAAAATGGCCGCCGTCCGGCTTTCAAAGTTTCCTTTTCAAGACGTAATAGCTCGGTTTCATCCCCAGAACCATGACGTCTCCGCTTTTCCATTCGAGGAACAGGTAAGATTGGCCTTTGATTTCCCGAATCTCATAGTGGCTGGCAGTCTTGTCCCCGTGATGAATCACAATGCCCTTGGTCCACGTCCACCAAGGCTTCGAGGTCTTGCCATCTTCCTGGAAGGTCAATCCTTTGAGATAAAGTTCGCCCTCCCAACTGGGTTTATCCGGATTGAAGTCGGAGGGATTGGCGACGAAGTCCACGCTTTCCCATTCGCCGATGACCTGCGGATCGTTGACAAAGGGGAGCGTGAAATCGTCGGTTTGTCCGACCGTTACGGTGAATTGCATCCCGCCCAATTTGCCCTGCCAATGGCCGCCGCCGATGTATTCCATGATGAATTCGCCGTCGGCGGCTGGCGTTGCGCCGTCACCCCATTTGAAATTGCGCAACCCGCGGTAGCTGACCCGGAAAGGCGTGGCGCTGTCCCGCTTCGCGGCGATGGTTACTTGGAGGTTGTCATAGCTGGCGCCCGCTTCCCGCAACTGGCGCCCGACCTCGTGCTGGATGCTTTGGGCAATGACACTCGTAACTGAGGCGGTTCGTCGGGGCAATGAATTGGACAAGAACATTCCCAACAGAATCAAAACCGTCAGAATGGTGAGTCCCACCCCCAACCGCGAAATCCACCGTTGCATCCGGGGCCTCTTCGATTGGGGCGGCATTTCTGTCCTGGCAACTGCTTCCTTCACCGCACCTGGCGAACCGGCTATGGTCTCAACGTCGGTCTTTACCTGGCTCGCCTGCTGATAGCGACGTTCAGGTGCCTTCTCCAAGGCGTGCAACACCACTTCATCCAACCGCACGTCGATTTGCACCCCGCGCGCGCAGGTTGACGGCGGCTGGAATTTTCCGAGCGGCAGTTCGCCGGTGAGCATTTCGTAGAACACGACGCCGAGCGAATAAATGTCCGCCCGGTGATCCACCATCTGGGGCTTCTCCACCTGTTCCGGCGCCATGTAATGCGGCGTGCCCACGACGTCGCGCACGCCGGTCAGCCGGAAGTCTTTCGGTTCCTGCCCCAGGATTTTTGCGAGGCCGAAGTCGGCGATTTTCACGCGGCCTTTTTTGTCGAGCAGGATGTTTTCGGGCTTGATATCGCGATGGACGATGCCCTCGTCGTGTGCGAACTGGAGCGCGGCGCAGATTTGCGGGATGATTGCCAGCGCCTCGCGCGGCGGGAGTTTGCCCGCCTGCTCGATCTGCCGCAGATTCGGCCCGTCCACGTATTCCATGATGAAATAGTGGAGTGGAACAGGCATCTTGCCTGTCTCTGACTGCAGATTCTTTTTTTCAGATGGAGACAGGCTGGAAGCCTGTCCCACGATGCCGAAATCGTAAACGCCGACGATGTTCGGATGATTGAGTTTCGCGAGGGCACGGGCTTCGCGGGTGAAGCGGCTGGCGAAATCCAGGTCGCCGCCCGCCCGCGGCGCGAGAATTTTCAGCGCGACGAAGCGGTCCAGCGCCGGCTGGCGCGCCTTGTAAACCGCGCCCATGCCACCTTTGCCGATGAGTTCGAGGATTTCGAGTTGTGGAAAAAGTTTGGCGAGGTCGGGAATCGTGGGCGGCACGAACGGCGGCGTTCCTGGCGGCGCGCCGCCTTCGGTGGCGATGCCGCGTTGCAGCAGGCAGGCCGGGCAAAGTCCTTCCGACACCTCCGGTTTCAGTTCCGCGCCGCATTGCGGGCATTTGCGGGGGATGATTTGGGTGGCGGGTGCGACGGGTGAAGCTGACGGTGGCACCGGCTTTCTCGATTTGCGTGAAAAACGCACGATCAGGAAGATGATTGCACCCAGTAGCATCATCAGTAAAAGCAACAGAAGGACCCCCAGGCCGAACAGGGCAATGGTAGTGGGTTCTGCCAACATCACATTTTTCATAAACTATGATCCAAATTCCGCATTCCACCTGTTACTGAAGAAAAACCGGCCGAAGGTTACGAAAATTATCAACCGCAAAGAACGCAAGGAACACAAAGATCAAACCAATTCCCAATCTCTGAAGAAACGAATGCTTTGCGATCTCTGCGTTCTTTGCGGTTGAGTTCATCCGGCCAGCGCTGCAAACAGATTTCGGATTTCGTCCTCCACCTCGCCGGGACTGGCGACGGTGTCCGCAATTTCCGCGCGGAGCAGTTCGCGGTAACGCTGCCGCAGGCGATGCACCGCCACCTTCACCGCGCCTTCGGTCGTGCCGAGCCGGCTGGCGATTTCCGCGTAAGCCACAGTCCGGCTGGCTTCGGTGAGCGTTGGTTTCAAATGCTCGAATAGTTTTTCCCTGTCATCGCGCACATATTCCGCGCGCAGCCGGCGCAGCACCTGTTCCAGCAGCGTGAGCGCCCAACGCCGCTCAAATATTTTCTCGGCGGTGAGATTGTCGGCTGGCTCAAACCCGCCGGAGTTTTCAGCGCTCTTGATGTCTATGGGAATCATCACCTGCCCACCACCGCGTTTTTGGGCTTTGGTCTTGTCCCATTCGTTGGCGAGAAAATGTTTCAGCGACGCCAGCAGAAACGAACGGAACCGGCCTTTCGCGGGATCCGCGCCGGCGAGCTGTTTTTTTTCCAGCAGCCGCGCGAAAAATTCCTGGGTCAAATCCTGGGCGTCGTGCGGACCGTGCCCCTGCCGCCGCACGAACGCGTAAATCGGGAACCAGTAGGCGCGGCAAAGTTTTTCCAGGGCGTTGCGAGCGTGCGGGGTGTCGTTGCGCCCGGCGGAAACGACGAGCGACCAATGCGTGGTGACAAAGACAGGCTGGCGGGGCGTTTTATTGCCGGTCGTTTCCGATGACGCCGTCTGTCTGGAAGTGCTCATGTGGCCGAGCCTAACGCCGCGCGACAAAATCGCAAGGCTGCGATCAGGCCGGAGCGAGTTGTCGGCATACGCGCTCGAAAACCGTCGCGGGCGAAATCGCCTTCAGGCATTCGTTCGGCTTTTCGTAAACACAATGCGATTTCAGGCAGGGAGAGCAGGGGAGATCAAGGCGCAGCACGTTTTCGAGATGACCATACGGTCCGGTGCGGCGCGGTTCGGTGGGGCCGAAGAGTGCGACGAGCGGTTTGTTTAACGCGGCGGCGGCATGCATCGGACCGGTGTCGTTGGTGACCATCAACTCACACCGCCGCAGCCACTCGATCATTTCGGGCAGCGAAGTCTCGCCGCACAAATTCAGGCAGCGCGTTGGTGCGGCGCGCGAAATAATTTCACCCAGCGGCTGGTCTTCCATGCCGCCGAGAATGGCGAAGCGCTGGCCGGTAAACTCTTTCGCGAGGAGGCGGACGAGTTCGGCAAAATTTTCGGCCGGCCAGTGTTTGTTTGCCCAGCGCGCACCGGGCTGAAGGACAATCCACCGCGCGCCGTCCGTTGGCCATTTCGATTGGACGGCGGCGGCGACATCGGGTCGTTCGGGCAGCCATTGAAAAGGGTTGTGAACCGGCACGCCCAGGCGCGGCAGCACGGCCAGATACCAATTCACGGCGTGCGTGTAGAACGAGGCGCGGCGGATGGCGACATCATAAAATCCCCGCGCGCCTTCGCGGACTTCGTCAAGGCCGATGAGAAATTGTCCGTTGGCGAGCCACGCGAACGCGCCGCTGCGCGCGAGGCATTGCAGGTCAATGACCCAGTCGAAATTTTGCGCGCGCATCCAGCGGATGCTGCGGAGCATTTCCGGCCAATGACGCGGCGCAGCCCAGCGTCGTCGCTCGAAATGCACAATGCCGGTCAAATCGGGATCGCCTTCGAGCAGCGGGGCGAGGTTGGAATCAATCCACCAGAAAATATCGGCGGCGGGCAGATGACGTTTGAGCAGCCGGAGGACGGGCAGGGCCTGGATGACATCGCCGAGCGAGCTGGGTTTGAGAATTAAAATTTTCAATCAAGTGACACGGGACGAGTGGCCGGTGACATGGCCAACCGCGCGCGAGTCTGCATCTTGTCACTCGTCACCAGTCACCCGTCACTTTGAAATCACCTTCCGAACTCCAGCCGTTCGGCGAGGCGTTCGGGCAGGCCGGCGGCGCGGATTTTTTTCTGCGCGGTGGCAATGTCGTAATCGAGCCGGCGAAGTTCAATGGTTCCGGCGTCCATGTCGTAAATGACGTAGGCGCATTTGGGGTTGTTATCGCGCGGCTGACCGACGGCGCCGACATTGACGAAATATTTTTTGGAGGGATCAATTTTGAATTTTGAATAAGTGCCGCCGCGGACGGCGGTGTCGCGCATGAAGGCGACGGGCACATGGGTGTGGCCAAAGAAACAGAGTTGCGTGTTTTGATACGGAAAACTGGCGGCGGCGGCGAGTTTGTCAAAGACGTAACCCCAGCGTGGCGGTGCGTCGAGCGTGGCGTGAACCATCGTGAAGTTGGCGGCCATGCGGGTGTACTTGAGATCGCGCAGCCATTGGCATTCTTCCTTGGAAAGTTGTTCGCGCGTCCAGTAAACGGCGTCGGCGGCGTGGGGATTGAAACCTTCCAGCGGATCGTTGGTGGAACAGTATTCGTCATGATTTCCCTTTACACAGGGGATGTTCATTTCGCGGACGATGGCGAGGCATTCTGTGGGATTGGCGTTGTAACCGACGACATCGCCGAGACAGACGATATGCGTCGCGTTTTGGGCTTTGATGTCAGCCAAAACGGTTTGGAACGCTTCCAAGTTGCCGTGGATGTCAGCGATGATGGCGTATCTCATTGCGTTTAGCGGACAATTTCAAAACCGTGAAATTCATTTTTTGCTTCCCTCCAACTTACACTTTCGTCGCGGATAAAGCCAGCAAGTCCTGCGCCACGAATGGCGTCATGAAACGCCGCCAGTTCCTCGCGGACGCCCTCGGCAATCAATTCAACGCGTCCGTCCGCCAAATTGCGGACGATGCCGGTGACTTCAAAGCCGGTGGCGACGGTTTTCGCGGTATAGCGAAAACCGACACCCTGCACACAGCCTGAATAAAAAATTTGCATACGACAGCGATTCATGACGGACGTGACGGCTTGCGGCTGTCCCGGCACGGCAGGATGAAGCCAAAGCCGGGCGCCGGATGCAATGTTTTATTAGCGGGTGGAAAAGATTTCTTTTTTTTACGATTTCTGTTTGACCGTTCGGGGAATTTCCCGTAATCAGCATGGGCTGGCTCAAACCCAAAACCGAATAGTCTGGTGGTGTTGACGGCGGCGAGCGGCGCGAACAGAAATGCTGAACATAAAATCATTCCTGGCGGTGGATTTCGGGGCGGGCAGCCTCAAGGTGGCGGAGTTTGAAATCAACGAAGCCGGTGGTTTGCGTCTCAAGAATTTTTCCATCAAACCGCTCGGCCTCGAGGGCGCCCAGGAATCTTCCCGCGAAGCGACCGCGCTCAAGGCCTTGCGCGAGGTGCTGGCGGAAACCGGCACCAAGGCGCGGGACATCAACGTCTGCGCGCCGGGTTTTCAGGTATTTTCCAAATTCGTCAA
>DLMG01000233.1 GCA_002479245.1 Verrucomicrobia subdivision 3 bacterium UBA7542
CTGCCCGGCGCACGAAAACAAAACCTCAACCGCCGGATTCGATTCCTGCGGCGGCGTTCCCGCCGGTGCGCCTGAACCGTCGAAGAAAATCGTGACCGGCGTGCCCGTCGCGTCGTGATAGCGCGTGAGCACATGAACCAATTCCTCGCGCACGCGAGCCGAATGACGCGGCCGGCCGGGAGCCAGTTCCGGCCAGTTGTGCAGCAGGCTGTAGCCGTCCACCAAAATGCGCGCCAGCGCCATGTGCGCATCGTAGCCCTTCCTCGCATAAAGGGAAACGGGAAATTCCGCGCCGGATGGGCGCTACCACTTCCGGACGTGTGATTTGACTCATTTTCGGGTGCCTGGCCCGGCAACCCCCTTTTTGAGTCAACGTAGGGTTTCCTCAAACCATTTCACCTCCCTCTGGGCAACAATCTTTTTGAGTCAATTCGGCGCAGAAAGGGCGCATCTCAGTTTTTGAGGGGGGAGTGTCCGCCGTTGAAAGCCCCTGTGCTTACAGCCCTTTCATTAACACCCTGCTTCAGCTGGGTGTTTGCGGGTGTCGCGAGGTCGGAACCGCTTGAGCGGTTTATCGGCACACGGGAAACCGCTCAAGCGGTTGGCGGGCCTTCCCTTCACTGAACACCCCGCTAAAGCAGGGTGTTAATGAGATGCGGTTTCCAAGTGCATAAAAACTGAGATGCGCCCGCGCAGAAACAAGAGTCACATTTCCATTGCGACCCGGCTTAAAAACATTAGGATTATACTTTCCGCCCCGAAAGCTTTCGGGGTGAAGACAAAAATTCATGAAAAGTTACAACATTGCAGTCATCGGCGGCGACGGCACGGGGCCGGAAGTGGCCCGCGAAGCCCTCAAGGTGTCCGAGGCCGCCGCCCAAAAGTTCGGTTTCAAGATCAACTGGCATCCTTACGATTTCGGCGGCGAACGCTATCTGAAGACGGGCGAGGCGCTGCCCGACAACGCGGTGAACGAGTTGCGCCAGTTCAAGGCGATTTTCCTCGGCGCGGTCGGCCATCCGCAGGTCAAGCCGGGCATTCTCGAAAAGGGCATTCTGCTCCGCCTCCGTTTCGAGCTGGAGCAATACATCAATTTGCGTCCCGTGAAACTTTACCGCGCCGCCGATTGCCCGTTGAAGGACAAGGGGCCGGAGCACGTTGACTTCGTTGTAGTGCGCGAAAACAACGAGGGTCTTTACGTCGGCTCGGGCGGTTTTGTGTTCAAGGGCACACCGCATGAAGTGGCGATCCAGGAATCGGTGAACACGCGGCGCGGCGTCGAGCGGTGTTTGAAATACGCTTTTGACCTCGCGAAGAAACGCCGCGGCGGCAAGCCGTGGAAGGGCCTCAAGCCGGAGGACGTCAAAGCGGGCAAGACCGCGCAACTCACGCTCTGTGGCAAGACGAACGTGCTTACGTACGCGTTCGATTTGTGGGAACGCGCCTTCCACGAACTCGGCGCGAAGTATCCGGCGGTGAAACGCGATTATGCCCACGTGGACGCCACGGTCATGTGGTTCGTGAAGAATCCGGAATGGTTCGACGTGATCGTCACCGACAACTTGTTCGGCGACATCATCACCGACCTGGCCGCGATGATTCAGGGCGGTTTGGGCATTGCCGCCGGCGGCAACATCAATCCCGAAGGCACAAGCATGTTCGAGCCGATGGGCGGCAGCGCGCCGAAATATACCGGCCAGAACGTCATCAACCCGCTGGCGGCCATCAACGCCGCCGGGATGATGCTCGACTTCCTGGGCGAGACAAAAGCAGGTGCGGCCATCGAAGAAGCCGTCGTAAAGATCATCAACACCAAAATCAAATCACTCGCCGCCGGGAAAATGGGCCACGGCACCCGCGAAATCGGCGATTTGGTGGCGGCGGCGGTTTGAAGGCGGGGGCGGATGAAAAGTCTGACCGAACATCTCTGGTTTGAAACGCCGCATCGGCGCGATTACTTCAACATCACCGGCACGGTCGAGCAGCTCGTCCGCAAAAGTGGCGTGCAGGAAGGGCTTTGCCTCGTCAACGCCATGCACATCACCGCCAGCGTTTATATCAACGACGCCGAGGACGGTTTGATTCACGATTATGACGTGTGGCTGGAAAAGCTCGCGCCGCACGAGCCGGCGTCGCAATACCAGCACAACCGCACCGGCGAGGACAACGCGGACGCGCACATGAAACGCCAGGTCATGGGCCGCGAAGTCGTCGTGGCCATCACGAAGGGCAAGCTGGATCTCGGCCCGTGGGAACAGATTTTCTACGGTGAATTCGACGGCCGCCGCCGCAAACGTGTGCTTGTAAAAATCATCGGCGAATGACTCCTCGTTTCGTTTGGATGGAAACTTGAAGGTCGCCCCGGTCGGAACCGGGATGCCTTGGTTGCCGAAGATGCCGTGCCGCTATTTGTCGGCGATTGCGCGTGTAAACGCCATATTAACCCGAACTCCGAAGTCGAAGTTGAGTACGGCGCAGCCGCACGGGGAGCGCACGCCGCTGGTGTGCGGTTTTCGGCGGCTCGCCGAAAATCTCGTCCCACAAACCTTCTCGCGCCCCAATCGGACAAAGAAGGTGAGACGAAGGTTTGGGCGAGCCGCCCAAACCGGCACGCGGGCCGCGTGCGCTACCCATTCCTATTTCGGAGTTCGGG
>DLMG01000256.1 GCA_002479245.1 Verrucomicrobia subdivision 3 bacterium UBA7542
GGTTTTGCCATGAGTCAACGCGAGAGTGCCAAACTTCGCCCCTTTGCCAGAACTTGTCCGGCGCTTGTGTAGCCGCCGACGTCAATCGGCGCAAATTTCCTTTGATTTAATTGGCGCGGACTGACGTCCGCGGCTACGACGGCTCGCGAGCGTCGGCCTTCGCCAAGGCTTCATCCCGACAAGCTGTCGCCCCACCGACGCTACATTATTTCACCGCCGGTTCGAGGTACAGCAAGTCGGCGATGCGGCGTTCGAGTCGTTCCAAGTCGAGCGGCTTGATGAAAAAATCCTCGGCATGCACCGCCACGGTGCGTTTGGTCACCTGGCTGGAAAGCGCGCTCATGAAAATCACCGGGGTCTTTTTGGTGGCCGGCTGGCGGCGCAGAATCTTGCAAACAGACAGACCGTCAAGGTCGGGCAGCAGGATGTCGAGCAGGATTAAATCCGGTTTGAACTGCCGCGCCTGGCTCAACGCCTGCACCCCGTTGCTGGCCACGATGAATTCACAGCCCAAGCCGGCGAGGCGATATTGCACCAGCTCGACGAAATCGAGTTCATCATCCACAATCAAAATACGCGGCACCATTTTAGATAACTTACCCCGCCGCGGGCCAGGCTCAATGACGGTCCGGTTAAAGTAGGGTTACGAAATGGAAACGAGGCGCTGTGTATTCTTTCTTCTCCTTGCCGAAAGCGCCAGGGGGCTGGCGCCCTCCATAACGCTTCGCGTAATTCTGGAATCATCGTGTCGCGCGCAGCGTCTTGGACTGCGGTGGCCCCCCACCGCTTTTCACTTTCCGTCTTCAGGTCTAACAGCATCGAACCCGATCCAGCCGCCGGCCCTGCAAAAATCTTGTTTGCTCCTGCCAGGTGTGGGATAAATCGCCACGACATGCCAACCCATCGAGGCTCCATCCGGTTGTTCCAGCTCTTCGGAATTGAAGTTTTTTTGCATTGGTCCTGGTTTTTCGTCGCGTGGTACGAAATCCAGATTCGGGCGAACCATTATTCCTCCGTCTACTGGAACGCGCTGGAATATCTCACGCTGTTTTTGATCGTGCTCATGCACGAGTTTGGCCATTCGCTCGCGTGCCGGCAGGTCGGCGGCCGGGCGAACCAAATCGTGCTCTGGCCGCTCGGCGGCGTAGCGTATGTCTCCCCGCCGCAACGTCCGGGCGCCATGCTTTGGAGCATCGCCGCCGGACCACTGGTGAATGTGGCGCTTTTTCCCCTGTTTTCAATCGTCTGGTGGCTGGGTTATTCGGCCGGTTGGATGGAAACCGTTCCGAACGTTTATGTTTACGTGATGACGATTTGGTATATCAACACTCTGTTGCTGGTTTTCAATCTGATGCCGGTCTATCCGCTCGACGGCGGACAGATTTTGCGGTCGTTGCTTTGGTTTGCGTTTGGCCGGGCGCGCAGTTTGCTCATCGCGAGCAGCATCGGTTTTGTGGGCGTGGCCGGCCTGATCCTGTTTGCCTTCTGGGCGCAATCCGTCTGGATCGGCATTATGGCTGCTTTCATTTTGCTGAATTGCTGGGGCGGCTTGATGCAGGCACGCGCGATGGCCCGCGTCGCCAATGCGCCGCGTCATGACGGATTTGCCTGCCCGGTATGCAAAGTCGCCCCGCCCCGTGGCGCATTTTGGGGTTGCGGCAAATGCCGGAAACCCTTTGACATGTTTGAAACGCAGGGCGTCTGTCCCAACTGCGGAACTCAATTTGCCGTAACGTCCTGCCCGGAATGCGGCAGTCTGCGACCCATGAGCGAATGGATGGCTTCCACCAACGTTCCGCCGAAGTTATAAACAACCATGGTAGCGCAGGCTTTCCAGCCTGCGGGTTTGGGCGACTTTCCAGTCGCCCAAAGCGGAACTGGAAAGTTCCGCCACCAGCAGACAAGAATGTCTGCTCTACAAAATCTCCCCACCAAAAAAAATCAGGCCGCCCGGGTGGGCGGCCTGAACGGGTTCGGTTGGCCCGGAAATTACTTCAACTTCGCCAGCGCCGCCTTGAGGGCGTCAAAATTTGGCAGATCCTTCGGCGTCGGCGTTTGTTCGCTGTATTGCACCACGCCTTGCTTATCAATCACGAACGCGGCGCGCGCCGCCGTGTCGCCCACGCCGGCCAGCATCGGGAACACGACGTTGTAGGATTTAATCACCGTTTTGTTCAAATCGCTGGCGAGGGTGACGCCGATTTTTTCCTTTTGCGCCCAGGCTTCCTGCGCAAATGGGCTGTCCACGCTGATGCCGATGACGTCCGCGCCGAGGCCTTGGTAGGCGTTGAGCCCGGCGGTGAGGTCGCACATTTCCTTGGTACAAACGCTCGTGAACGCGAGCGGGAAGAACAGCAGGACGGTGTTCTTCCTGCCGAAGTTGTTGCTGAGTTTCACGTCCACCAGGCCGGATGCCTGCTTGGACTTGAGGGTGAAGTCGGGAGCTTTTGATCCAGTTGGAATTGACATAATAGTTTTTGGTTATTCAGTTAATTTGTTTTCGTTACGAACATTTACAGAATTTGCCGCGGCCATGTCAAACCAGGATTGCGCGTCGGGACGCAGGATGACCTCCAGTTATCTCAACCTGGCGGGCAAGTTGAATACGTATGAATAAAGCCGGGACAAGTCGTCGCCGGTGTGCCGGGCGCGAATGTCCCGGCCAAAGGGAAGGGTTACCTCCGAAGCGAAGTCATGCAGCACCAGACAGTAGGTGCCGTTGGCCATGATCCCCAACAGCTCGCCGGTCCGGCTGAAAACCAGGTCACCGCGCGAGGGATTGAATTTTCCGAACAGCCCCTTCAAAAGGTTGCGGTCCAGTTTGACGTATGCCGGCGTGTTCAGATCAATCTGGAAGCTGCTTTGGCCGTAATAGTCCCCTTGCGCACCGATCACCACCGCATCCTGGAATTTGTACGGGTCTGAGGCAACCGGGTAAACCTTGCAGCCGAGCTGGCGGGCTTCCGCCTGCGTGACCAGCATGAACACCACACGCGGATCCTGAATGTGAAAGGACAACGAGTGGATGGGAACCTGCGCCTGGTTGTGGGCCAGCGTTCCGGTGAGTCCCTCCCAGTCCGTGCCAGGGTCCCCCAACGTCAACGGCGTGTCCTGCAAATGGCATAATGCGAAAGTATGGGTCCCGTCGGTGACCAGCACCGTTTCGGTGGTTTTGTTCCTGCCCAAATCAATGCCGAACAGGCCGGTCCGGGACGCGACGAAACTGGTCTGGATCCGGTTGCTGACAAACTCACTGAAGATGGTGTTGGGAGCCAGGGCCCGGTTCTCCCGGATTTCCCGGGTCAGGGCGCTGGAATTGGTCGCCAGCGCCTTGAAGCCTTCGGCCAGCCGGGCATTTTCGGTGCGTTCAGCCTGCACCTGTTGCTGCATCAGGGCGACCTGCCCGGTGGCGATGCGTTTTTCAACATCCACCGCGTGGAGCTGGCTGTTCAACTGGGTAAGTTGTTTCTGCAAGGCGGCGGCCAGGTCGGTCTGCTTTTGGATTTCAGCCTCCTTCGCCGCGAGTTGTTCCCGGGTCATCGAGGTTTCGGCGGAACTGCTTTGCAATTTCTGGTTGAGCACCTGGATGTTGGCCTGGGCCGTGGCGTACTGCTGTTCGAGGTTTGATTGTTTCTGTTGCAACTGCTCCTGTTGCTGCCGGGCGGCCTCGCGGACACGGGCCAGTTCCGCCTGCAATTGTTCGCGGTTCTTTTGCTCCTCGCCAAGTGCCTGTTTCATCACCTCTGCGAGGTCATTCCCGCCGGCGTTCGCCGTCTTGGGCAGGACGTCCACCTTGACGGTCGCCGCGGAACCCTCGTTCTCGCCGGCCATCTTGCTGAGGTCCGTCGAGAACGTCAGCAGGCTCAACAGCAGGAAGTCGCAGATGACAATGAGGATGCTGCGGTTCATGACGGCGTGACAAGCGTTGGCGTGGCGGGCCCGGCGGCTTCGGCTTCGGATTCGAGCAGCAATCTCCGGCAGGCCGGGCGCAGGTTGAAGATTTTAAACACGCACACGAAGATGATGCCGAACGACGTGGACGAGTAGGCGGCCATCAGGCTGAATTTGATGACCCCCATCGAGACGAGGATCAACGAGACGATGGTGCCGACGAAGCCCAGGTACAGGCCGGCGTCGAACAGGTGGTCTTCGTTTTCGAGCAGCCTGAGCTTGAAGCGCGGCGTGACGTTCTGCCGGCGGATTTCCGCCAGCTTCACGAGGCAGGCAATATAGATCAGTGCCTGCAGCACGAAGAACAGCAGCAGGGTCAGCAGGATCATGTTGTTCATAATGTTGGGATGATTGCGGGCGAATCCGGCCAGGACCACCGTGCCCGTCGTGGGCACGTGCAGTCGAAAGGAGTACTCCTCTTTCCGTGTGTCCTGGGCGAGAAACGGCTCGCTCAGAAGCAGCACCACCAGCAGGAAACCCAACGCAAACAAACTCTCGCGGACCACGTGGAACCCGCGCACCTGCAACGGTCGTTCCAGGGACGATACGGCCGGCCGCGCAAAATGCAGCGATGCGGCCAGAAGAAATCCACTCGACAGATAGGCCAGCCATTTCAGCGCAAACGCCAGCCACGGCAACCGCAGGCTGCAATCCACTCCCAGGTGCAGGCGGGAACCGGCGCGGTAAAGCAATTGGTCGCGCGCCAGCAATTCGTTCACACCGCCCGTGCCGAACCGGAGACTGTAACCGAGATCGGTCAACCCGGTCTGGGGAATATGCGCGACATATTTCGCCACCGCCGCCGGCTTGCCGGATAGCGCCACAGCGGAGAAAAGCACGGGCAATTGGCCGCCGACGTCGCGGACCTGGTCGGCGAGGACGTGCAACGTCCCGGCGTCCTCGACACGGCCGGTGAACGCCACAAACTGGTCCCAACTGAATCGCCGGCCCAGTGCCATCAAATCCATCAGCACCTGCTCCAGTGGTTGCGAACTCCCGCCGCGGTTGGCGGCCGAGGCCAGTTTGAAAATGTTGTCGCCCAAACCCGTCGTCAACCGTCCTTCCTCAACCAACAATCCGCAAGTCGTCACCGCCACATCAAAGGCCTGGCCGGAAGCCGACTGCGACGGCGTGAACAGGGTGGTGCCGGTCAGCGTGCGGCAGCGCAGCAACTCCTGCACGGTGGGACTGGTTGAGGCGCCCAGCAGGTCCAGCGCGGCCTCCCGGTTTTTTTGCCGGACGATGAACCCGGTGAAAGGTTCCGGTGATGGGGAATCATTTCCGAAGAGACGCTTCAACGCGGAGTCATTGCCCCATACCAGCCAGTCGGGATGCTGCCGCATCGCATTGGTCACGGCGAGGCCGAGATTTTCCCGGCCGGAAATTCCCTCCGCTTGCGCCGCCTGAAAAAACAACCAGGCGGTCCCCAGGTTCTGCTGGTTCACGAGCGACAGCCCCTGTGCAGTCAGAGCCGGCGTGTCCCGCCCGGCCCGTTGGATGACGTTGACATCCACCGCCCGCAAATACGCCGGCACCAGCAAGCCGCAGAACAGCAGCAGCAAGCTGGAAACGGCGCAAGCCAATGCCCATTGCCAGCGGTTAATCATGGCTTCAATCCATCCTAATTTTCGTTAGACTGCACGTTGTAAACCCCTGTCAAGCACGAATAATGCCCGATGGAGCATCGGGCCGCGTTTCAATATCTTCGGAAGGACGGGCACTGAATAAGTTCCTGAATCCAAGCACAGATGGATGGAGTGTCGCAAAACGAGACCCTTCGGAGCCTGATTTGATTCACAATGCCTCCGGCGATTTTCCGCGCACCTGTCAGATTTTACAACACCGCCAGCACTTCCTCCGCGTGCTCTTCCGGTTTCACCTGCGGCCAGATCTTTTTGATGCGCCCGTCCGGCCCGATGAGGAAGGTCACACGATGCGTGCCCTGATATTTCCTGCCCATGAAGGTCTTCTCGCCCCAGACACCGTAGGTTTGGACAATCTGTTTGTCCTCATCCGCCAGCAAGGTGAACGGCAGCTTGTATTTCTCCGCAAACTTGTCGTGCAACTTCACCGGGTCGGTGCTGACACCGAGCACAACCGTGCCCTTCTTTCTGAACCCGGCGAAATGGTCACGGAATGCGCATGCTTCCTTCGTGCAACCTGGCGTGTCATCCTTCGGATAAAAATACAGCACGACGTTCCTGCCTTTGAAATCGGCAAGTGAAACTTTAACGCCGCCGCTGTTGGTCGCCGCCGAAAAACCCGGCGCCAGATCGCCGACCTTGAGTTTCAGTTCCAGTTCCTTTGCCATAAATTTCATTTGGAGTATTGGGGTGTTGGAGTGTTGGGGTCAGCAGCCGACCTTGTTCCCATTACTCCATCACTCCATTCCTCCATTCTTCACCGTCGGCGAACTGGCCGGATGCGCCCCGAGCTGTTTTACGCCGTCCCAAACGTAAAGCAGTCCCGACACACCGGTGCAGACCGCCGCACCGAGCGTCCAGATTTTGAGCCAGCGCGCATTCAAGTCGCGGTCCCAGTCCAGCAAAATCCAGATGACCACGATCATTTGCAGCACCGTCGCGATTTTACCCATGATGCGCGGACGCACGATTACTTTGCCCACGGTAAGCCGGATGACGGCGATGCCGATGAGCAGCAGCAGGTCGCGTCCGATGATGGTGCCGGTGAGCCAGAGCGGAATTTGCCCGAGGTACGACGCGTGGTTGAAGCTCAACGTGACGATGCCCGACACGAGCAACATTTTGTCCGCGAGCGGATCGAGAATCGCGCCGAGTTCGCTTTTTTGGTTGTAACGCCGCGCGATGTAACCGTCCACGCCATCCAGGATCGCCGTGACCGCAAACGAAAGGATGGCCAGCAGCCGGTGAACTTCGTTGCCGGTTTGGAGGTAATAAATCAATTCGACGACAAAAAATGGAATCAGCAGGATCCGCAGAATCGTGATTTTATTGGCGGTCGTCATGTAATAGCTGGCTAAAACGTTTAACGCAAAGCCGCCAGGATGCAAAGCCGCAAAAGATAACTGTGGCTCGCCGGAAAGCAGCCGGAGATTGGATCGGCAGCGCCGCCCTGGGAGCGTCGGCGTCTCGCCGGCTGGTTAATCAGTCCATCACCCTGCAACCCGCCGGCGGGACGCCGGCGCTCCCAGGAATATAAATAATGGTGGCCGGGCAAACCGTTACCCGCTGGAATGCCACCCATTTTCAAGGGATGACTTTTAATTTTGGAATGAGTAATTTGTCTTCCAATGAAAACGAGCGAAACCAAACCTTTGGTCGGAATTCTCATGGGCAGCGACTCCGACTGGCCGACGATGAAAGCCGCCGCCGA
>DLMG01000268.1:0-9256 GCA_002479245.1 Verrucomicrobia subdivision 3 bacterium UBA7542
GTGACATGGGGGTGCGGCAACGCCGTTAAAGCTGCCGCGCTCGATGTGCGGGAGAAGATGTTCGCCGTGGTCGAGCGAGCACTGGGCTTGTCCCGCGACACGCTTTACCTTGAAGCCGAGAAGGTCAAGTGCCGAACCCGCCCGGATTTTGAACTGCCGTTGCGGAACTTCGTCATCAGCGGAATTCAGACGCCGCAGGGGAACTTTATTGGCGGACCCATTCTCGGCAGCGGCGTGTTCATGCCTGAGTTCACATCGGCCTTGAGCGATCCGGAAACCAGCCAGGGCGGGCACCCCAACGTTCATTACACGGTGGGCGCAGCCGCCGCCATTTTGGAGATCGACAAACAAACCGGCCGGATGCGAGTGCTCAAAGCGGTCCTCGCGGTGGATGCCGGCAAAGCGATTCACCCCGAATTGGTGAAAGGACAGGTCGTGGGCGGGATGCTGCAAGGCCTGGCGACGGTCCTCTACGAAGACATCCGTTACGACCTGAAAGGCAAGTTATTGAATGCCAATTTCACCGATTACAAAATTCCGACGGCGCTGGATCTGCCGGACGAGATTGTGCCGATTATCGTCGAGGTGCCGCAGCCGGACGGTCCGTTCGGGGCGCGCGGGATTGGCGAACATACGATGATCCCGGCTGCGGCCCTGGTGGCCAACGCCGTGGAAGATGCCGTCGGCCTGAGAATCAAACGCCTGCCGCTCACGGCGGAGAAAGTGGCCCTGGAATTGCACGGGATTTCGTATGACGACGTGAAGGGGTCATACATGGGGCTGTGCTTTGCGGGCCAGCCCGATGCCTACGATTTTCGCACAACCGGTGGACGGAAAAAGTAACAAGCGCCGGCCAACTGGCGGGCGAGAAGGAGGGCCTTTCCGATTGGCGGGGCTTTACCGGACAACCCCTGTGCCGACGCCTTCATCCGTAAAATCTCCAGCAGCACGGAATGCGGCACGCGGTCATCGACTAACGAGACCTTTTCAGCGACGGCCACTTGGACCCCGCCGGGTCCAAGCAGGGCATCCGCCACGAAGTACGCCAGATGGGCGTCATCAAGCGCAACCTCGTCGCCTGGATGGAAGAGCACGAATACGAATCCGTTGCCCAGCTCAAAGGCCGCCTGAGCCGGAAGAAATGCCCTGAGCCGAGTGCCTTCGAGCGTGCGCATTCCATGAAGGCCATTTCACAGTTCGTGATCGCCAAATGGATTTTAAGTTCAATGCTCCTCCATCATCTCCTCCCCAGTGGGCCGGATTGGGCACCAGCTAACGGCCTTTGCGATTCACAACCAAATCAATCCCTTGTTTGAGGCCATGTCCCTTGCTCCACTACTGAGCCGCACTCCGAAAGTGTTGGGGAAAGTGCTTTACACCCCGGCGGTGAATAACTATTATCCGCCATTCTAATTGAATATGGAAGCGAAGACAAAGACGATTGACCAATTTAAGTTGCATGGCAAGGACACGGGTTCGGCGGATGTGCAGATTGCGCTGCTGACCCAGCGGATCAACCATTTAACCGAACATTTGCAGACGAACAAAAAGGATCACAGTTCGCGCCGCGGGTTGTTGATGATGGTCGGCCAGCGCCGGCGCCTGCTCGAATACCTTCAAAACATAGATTTGAACCGCTATCAGGCGGTCACGAAGAAATTGAAGCTGCGCCACTGAATTTGCGGAGGTGCGGCTTTTTTTCAGCCAGCCGCCTTTCGCTCTCGAATTTGAGCTGGAAACGCGAACGGCTCGATTCCCAAACCGAAATCATCGCGAATAAAAAATCCGTTGCCCCTGGGAAATTTCAATCAGCTCCGAAAGCGTTCGGAGTTCACTGAAGTTCCTCCGGTGGCAATGGGCAAGTTCATATGCCAGAAAAAATCACCGCCCAGGTGGGCGACAAACAAATAATCATTGAAACCGGAAAACTCGCCAAACAGGCGGACGGCGCCGTAACCGTCCAGCTCGGCGAAACCATCGTCATCGTGGCCGCGGTGGCCGCCACCAAGGCCAAGGAAGGCCAGGACTTTTTCCCCTTGACCGTTGACTACCGCGAAAAAGCCGCGGCGGCGGGCATGTTCCCCGGCGGCTACTTCAAACGCGAAGGCCGTCCAACGGAAAAGGAAATTCTCACCTGCCGGCTTACCGACCGTCCGATTCGCCCGCTCTTTCCCAAGGGTTGGTACAATGAAGTGCAGGTGCAAACCGTCGTTCTCAGCGCCGACGGCCAGAACGACCCCGACATCCTCAGCATCATCGGCGCGTCCGCGTCGCTGATGGTCAGCGACATTCCGTGGGACGGCCCGCTCGGCGCCGTGCGCGTCGGCCGCGTCAAAGGGAAATTCATTGCCAACCCAACGCACGCCGAAATGGCTGAGAGCGACCTCGACCTCGTTTACGTAGGCAACACGAATGACATCGTGATGTATGAAGGTTCGGCCAAAGAAATTCCCGAAGCCGACTTCAATGCCGCGTTGAAATATGCGCACGAAGTCATCCAACCGCTTATCACCACGCAAAAGGAACTCACCGCCAAGGCCGGCAAAAAGAAACGCGAAATCACGCTCAACATCGTCCCCGACGAAATTCTTCAGGAAGCCAGGAAGCTCGCTGGCGACCGTTTTGTGCCGGCGTTGCTCACGCCCGGCAAACTCGCCCGCGAAGCCGCTTGCAACGCCATCCAGGAGGAGGTTGGCGCAAAACTCGTTGAAAAATTCGGCGCGGAAAAAGTCACTGACTTTGTCATCAACGACGCGTTTTACTACATCCAAAAGGAAGCCGTCCGCGGTTTGATTTTGAACCACGGCAAACGTCTCGACGGCCGCGCCTTTGATGTCGTGCGCCCGATTTCAAGCGAGGTCGGCATTTTGCCGCGCGCCCATGGTTCGGCGTTGTTCTGCCGTGGCGAAACCCAGGCGGTCACGCTGGCCACGCTCGGCACCGGTGACGACACGCAGGAATTTGATTCCTACACCGGCGGCGGCAGCGAGAAGAAATTCATCCTGCACTACAACTTCCCGAACTTCTCCGTCGGTGAAACCGGCCGCATCAGCGGTCCGGGCCGGCGCGAGATCGGCCACGGCGCGCTCGCCGAGCGCAGCATCGAACCAATGATTCCGCTGGAGAATTATCCCTACACCATCCGCGTCACCAGCGAGATCATGGAATCCAACGGCTCGACCTCCATGGCGAGCGTTTGCGGCGGCACGCTGGCGTTGATGGATGCGGGCGTTCCGATGATCCGTCCGGTGGCCGGCATCAGCGTCGGCATCTGCACCGAACTCGACGCGAACAAAAAGATTTCCAAATACCAGCTCCTCACCGACATCATCGGCTGGGAAGATCATTATTGCGACATGGATTGCAAGATTGCCGGAACGGAAAAGGGCATCACCGGTTTCCAGCTCGACCTGAAGTTGAAGGGACTGCCGCACGCCATCATGGCCGAGGCGATTGAAAAGACCCGCGTCGCGCGGATGCACATTCTCGGCGAAATGGCCAAGACCCTCGCCGAACCGCGCAAGGAAATCAGCAAATACGCGCCGCGCATTCAAACGGTCAAGATCAACCCCGAAAAAATCGGCGCGCTCATCGGTCCGGGCGGCAAGAACATCAAGCGCCTCGTCGAGGAATCCGGCTGTGAAATTGACATTGAAGACGACGGCACGGTGAACATTTTCTCCGTCTCGCCGGAAGGCATGAAGATCGCACTCGACGCCATCACCGGCATGACCGCCGAGGCCGAGATTGGCAAAATCTATCGTGGCAAAGTTGTCACGATCAAGGAATTCGGCTGTTTTGTGGAATTCCTGCCCGGCAAGGACGGCTTGGTTCACATCAGCGAACTGGCCAATTTCCGCGTCAAGAAAACCGAGGACATCGTCAAGGTCGGCGATGACATAACGGTCAAATGCCTCGGGGTGGACGAAAAGGGCAGGGTGCGTTTGTCGCGCAAGGCCGCGATGGAAGACCGTGACAAGGAAGCAGCAGCGACCGCGACCGAAGCCAAATAATCCTGGCAAAATCAATTCCAGCGCGAACGGGAAACCGTCCGCGCTTTTTATTTACCATTGCCCAAAGACGCGAAGATTGACGCTGAAAGATCCTCGGCGCACACTCGTACCGCTCATGTTCGAACAAGCTTTCAGAAATATTGACGACATTCTGCATGGTATTGAAGCGCCGAACTTCTACGTCGGACAAATATTTCCAGACCATTTTTGTGTATGAGCTATAACGCGCCACGCGCTCTGGAACTGCTCCGACTGGGAACACAGAACCCTGACACTTGCTTCCATGATGGGCAGGAAGATGCAATTCGTCATGTGGTTGAAGGCCGGGGGCGTCTGCTGGTCGTGCAAAAGACCGGATGGGGCAAAAGCTTCGTCTATTTCATCGCCACCAAGCTGCTGCGTGAACAAGGCGTCGGCCCGGCTCTTTTGATTTCACCACTGCTGGCACTGATGCGGAACCAGATTGCGGCGGCAGAGAGGATGGGCGTGCATGCGCGTACCATCAACTCAGACAACCAAGAAGAATGGACGGTGGTGGAAGCGGCGCTCGGACACAGCGAAGTGGACATTCTGCTTATCTCACCCGAACGATTGGCGAACGAGCATTTCCGAACCGAGGTGTTGGCGCGATTCGCCGGACGGATTTCCTTGTTGGTGATTGATGAGGCGCACTGCATCTCCGATTGGGGGCATGATTTCCGGCCACATTACCGGCTGCTGGAGCGAATCGTGCGCACATTGCCGCCGAATCTCCGCCTGCTGGCGACAACGGCTACGGCCAATAATCGTGTGCTTGACGATTTACAAACAGTACTGGGACCACACCTGACCGTTTCGCGCGGTGATCTGGCGCGCCCTTCACTCTTTCTTCAATCCATCCGGCTGCCCAGCCAAGCGGAACGGTTGGCGTGGTTGGCGCAACAACTGCCAACGCTTCAAGGTAGCGGAATCATTTACACGCTGACGGTGCGGGATGCGACGCAGGTGGCGAAATGGCTTCGGTCGCGCGGGCTTAACGTTCAATCCTACACTGGAGAAACAGGCGAGCGGCGACCGCAACTCGAACAAGATTTGCTGAATAATCAGGTGAAGGCGCTGGTGGCGACAACTGCGCTGGGTATGGGTTTCGATAAACCTAACCTCGCTTTCGTTATTCATTTTCAGACACCAAGTTCGGTGGTGGCCTATTACCAACAAGTTGGACGCGCCGGCCGGGCGCTAGAATCGGCGTATGGAGTGCTTTTGAGTGGGCAGGAAGAAGCGGAGATTAACGACTACTTCATTGAGAGTGCGTTTCCCCTCCCGCATAGAAGTGGAACAGGTACTGGCGGCATTACACACAGCACCGGGTGGGCTTTCAATCAACGAATTGATGGTGAAGGTCAATGCGAGTTGGGGACGACTCAACAAGGCGGTGCAGTTAATGTCGCTCGAATCGCCCGCTCCCATCGTCAAACAAGGCAGCAAATGGACGCTGACCACGACAACTTTGGCCAATTCTTTCTGGCAACGGGCCGAGCGGCTGACAGCGTTGCGTCGCGTCGAACAGGAACAAATGCAGCAATACGTTGCCTTGCCTTCAGGCCACATGGAATTCCTCGTCCGGGCATTGGATGGTGATCCTAGTCAATTTCATCCACCCAATCTTCCGGCATTATCGACGACAGCAGATGAGGTGCTGGTTCGCGAAGCCGTCGCCTTTCTGCGGCGCACGAGTCTGCCGTTGGAGTCACGGAAGCAATGGCCAACTGGCGGGCTGCCTCATATGAATGTCAGTGGACGGATCGCGCCCGAGCGACAGATGCAACCCGGCAAGGTTCTTTGCGTTTGGGGGGATGCCGGATGGGGCGCGCTGGTTCGGCGGGGGAAGTATCATGATCGCCGGTTTGCCGATGACCTCGTGAATGCTTGTGAAAGGCTTGTGCGCGAATGGTCGCCTCAGCCGGCTCCAGCTTGGGTGACATGCATTCCGTCCCGTCGGTATCCCGAGCTGGTGCCAGATTTTGCGCGCCGACTTGCCACGGCTTTGAATTTGCCGTTTCATCTGGCGTTGGAAAAGACAGACGACCGCCCGGAGCAAAAGACCATGGCTAATAGCAGTCAACAGGCACGCAACATTGACGGTTCACTCGCCGTGAATGTTGGAGCCTTGCCAGCGGGGCCGGTGCTGCTCGTGGATGACATGGTAGATTCACAGTGGACGCTGACCGTTGCCGCTTGGTTGTTGACTGCCGATGGGGGCCGGTTGGTATATCCTCTGGCTCTGGCCTCAACCGCAAACGCCGAATGATTGCACCGCTGACATCAAATACGCAGGCCATCCTGCTGTTGACGGCTCCGCTTGTCGCGGGGCGCAACGACTCGTCGGCTGAACTTCTGACTTTTGGCGAATACAACCGTCTCGCTCGGATGCTTCGTGAGAAACAGAAGCAACCGGCTGATCTTATCGGTTCCGATGCGAGTGACGTCATTGACTTGTGCGCGAAAGTTTTTGGCCGGGCGCGCCTTGATGCTTTGCTGGAACGCGGTTTCCTGCTGAGTCAGGCGGTAGATCGGTGGAACGCCCGCGCTATCTGGGTCGTCAGCCGTGCAGACGCCTCTTATCCGCGCCGGTTCAAGACACGGTTGAAGGAGGACGCGCCGCCGCTTCTTTACGGGTGCGGCGATGCGGCTCTGTTGGAGAAGGGCGGATTGGCGGTTGTCGGCTCGCGCCATGTGGATGACGAGTTGATTATCTACACGGAACGTGTCGGTCGCGTGGCTGCAGAAGCCCACCGCACGCTCATTTCAGGTGCTGCGCGGGGAATTGACCGTGCAGCCATGAATGGAGCTTTACAGGCTGGCGGAACCGTTGCTGGAGTGATGAGTGACAGTCTGGAGCGAGCTGCTGTTGCGAGCGATAACCGGGAATCATTGATGGATAAACGGCTTGTTCTTGTCTCACCTTATGACCCGGCAGCGGGTTTCAACGTCGGCCATGCCATGCAGCGCAACAAGTTTATCTATGCGTTATCAGATGCGGCGCTGGTGGTTTCGGCTGACTTTCAGAAAGGCGGCACATGGGAGGGAGCCATTGAGCAACTGGAACGTTTGCATTTTGTGCCGGTCTTCGTGCGCAATGGAGAAAATGGCGGCAAGGGCAACCGCGCTCTCATTCAACGAGGCGGGCGACCCTGGCCGGAACCTCACAGCGGTAGCGATTTAATTGAGGCAATGAAAGAAGCGGCGGCTGCCGTGGCTACCGAGCCGCAGCAGGAAACACTTTCGTTCGCGCTTCGTGAAAAAACTGCTTCGTCCTACGATGAAAAGAGTGCGAAGCTGTTTGTGACGCCCTCTAAGTCGGCATCGTCATCAGAACAAACCGAATCCCCGGCGACACGGCTCCTTTCCTCGGTACGGCAGATTCTTTTGCAGGAGCTTGGGGAAGCGCAAACCGAGAGCCAAATTGCAGAACTTCTCGGAGTGACGAAAACTCAAGCCAAGACGTGGTTAATTCAGTTGGTTGAAGAGGGAACTTTGAAGAAACTTTCCAAGCCGGTGCGTTTCCGCGCGGCCAAATCTTCCGACCAGCTTCTTTGATTTCGCTGAATCTTAATGAATTTCATTGCGTTCACCGGCAAATGCCAGCGTTGTGTTTATTTTGATTAGTTCGGACAGCCTTTGTCGCATGGGTCGGATAAATTGGTTAAAGGTTGAGAGCGGGAATTATTAGAAAATCGTGGCGGCAAGCAGCCGCGGTCATGCTGCCGGAGGAATGTTTCAGTCCGGCTGTTTTGTTTTTGCGCGAACACAAGGGGCCGAACCGCCGCTTGACAAAATGGGGCTGTGGTGGGAAATATCCCACATGCAATCGAGCCTGGTCAAAGCTGACGCCAAAAACCGCGTGCCCATCCGTGGCACAAAAAAGGGCCAGCAATACCTGGTGACGGCTGAAAATGGCGGCTGGTGGATCATCCCTGCGCCCAAAGTCAAAACCCCAACCCGGGAAATGGAGGGCGTTGTGGCTGATACCTGGAACAAGCTCGGCCCCGCTCCGGAAATTGATTATGACAAAATTTGAGCGTGGGGACGTGGTGATCGTGGATTTGGGCATGATGGCAAAAGCAAGGCCGTGCGTTGTGGTTTCTGTGCGCGAGCCGGACCGTGAACGCAAAATGTCCGTGGTGGTTCCGATGACCACCGAGATTCGCGGCGGCGCGTGCGAAGTTCCGTTTCCAAAACCGGCATGGCTCAAGGAAGAGTCCGTGGTGAATGTCCTGGGCATTGCCGGAGTGGACCATGCGAAAATAGTCCGCCGGCTTTCCGCCTTCCCCAAAGACAGCTTTTCCAAAGTCGAGGACGTTTGCGCCCGGATGCTTGGGTTATAGCTGTCACCGCCGCTTTGTCACGGAGCGCGGATTGTTCTCAATCCGCAGCGGCTGGACTGGTCGGAAAAGCAGCGAGTTGGGACAACTCGCGCTCCGGTTTTCAACTTAAAATTCAAATTAAGACACTATCGAAAGGTTGAGCGCTGGAATTGCTGGAAAATCGTGGCGGCAAGCAGCCGCGGTCATGCAGCCGAACTGATGTTTCAGTCCGGCTGTTTTGTTTTGGCCCGAATACATGGAGTTTGACTCGGCGGCTGGGCAAACGTAAATTTCCAGCCGAATGCTGGTTGCTGAATCAAAGGTGGCGAGTGCAAATGCGGTTGACTCGCCTGATGCCAATCCGAATCGTTCCTGGAAACAAATCGTGGAACCGGTGGAGCCTTTTCTTCAGGCGGTCACGCGGCAATTGATCCGGCAGGTCAACAATTTTGATCCGCAAGTCATTCCCTATGCGCAATACGCCCTGAATGGCGGCGGGAAACATTTGCGTCCCACGATTCTGGCGCTGTCCGCCGGCGCGCTCGGCGAGGTCACTGAGGCGCACGTGACGGCGGCGGTCATCATTGAAATGGTGCACCTGGCCACGCTGGTGCACGACGATGTGATGGACGAGGCGGAAATCCGCCGCGACCAGCTCACGCTGGCGGCCAATTGGGGCAACGAAATCGCCGTGCTGTTCGGTGATTGTCTGTTTGCGCAGGCGTTGAAACTGGCGGCCAGCTTTCCGACGCCGGAAGTTTGCCGCGCCGTCGCGATGGCGACGAACACGGTTTGTTCCGGGGAAATTTTGCAGACGCAGCACCGCCACAAGTTTCAAATCTCGCGGCGCGAGTATTTCCGCGTCATCGAAATGAAAACCGCCGAACTGTTCACGCT
>DLMG01000268.1:9387-10105 GCA_002479245.1 Verrucomicrobia subdivision 3 bacterium UBA7542
GGCGCGGCGTTCGGCACGGCGTATCAGGTTTATGACGATTGCGTGGATTTGTTCGGGACGGAAGCGCTGGCCGGCAAATCGCTGGGCACGGATTTGGCGAAGGGCAAATTGACGTGGCCGGTGCTGTTGGCGTGGGAACGCGCGAACGCCGCCGATCGGGCGCGTCTGGAAAACCTGGTCGAAAACTGGCAGCCGGAAAATTTGTCCGCCGTGAACGAATTGCTGGCCAGATACGAAACCTTTGAGCCGTCGCAGGAAGTCATCGCCCGCTATTTGGAGCAGGCGCGGCGGGTGTTGCGGGTCTTGCCGGAATCCGGCGGACGCGCGGGATTGTCCGGTCTGGCGGATTTTTTAGCGCAACAAACCGACGCCCTGGCGGTTTGTATTTGAATAAATCATGATTATGTCCGCTCCAGTCACACGCACAGATGAGTCAGAGACGCCCGCACCGGTGGATGAAGAGTCCCTGGTGCGGCGGACGCGGCGTGGCGATTTGGAGGCTTACGATGAATTGGTGCGGCGCCATCAGGAGCGCATCTACGCGACGATTTATCACATGACCGCCAATCACGAGGACGCCAACGACCTGGCACAGGAATCGTTCATCAAGGCGTTTCAGGCGCTGAAATCCTTCAAAGGCGGCTCCAGTTTTTACACGTGGCTGTACCGGATTGCGGTCAACAAAACGATTAATTTCCTCAAACAGCGCAAGAACCGC
>DLMG01000315.1 GCA_002479245.1 Verrucomicrobia subdivision 3 bacterium UBA7542
TATTGGAACCTCGGATTTGGTCTGGACAAGGGCGAGGTGGCCAAGGACGACGAGGCTTCGCGCAACATGAACGATTTGGGCCAAACCATCGCCTGGCTGGGCGCAGCGATCCATCAACACGCCGGGAGCCGCCCGCCCGCCGTGGTTCGCGAATGAATTCCCTCAAACCTCCCCCCGTGAAACAATGACCATGCAATTTCGAAAATTCGGCAAGCTGGATTGGAACGCCTCGGTTCTGGGCTTTGGCTGCATGCGCCTGCCCACCGCGGACGGAAATTCCAACGGACCAAACATCAACGAAGCGGAAGCGGTGCGCATGATCCACCACGCCTTGGATCGGGGCGTGAACTATTTCGACACCGCTTACATCTATCACGAAGGCAACAGCGAGACCGTTCTCGGCAAGGCGTTGCGCGGCCATCGGGACCAGGTGAAAATAGCCACAAAGTCTCCGGTGTGGTTGATCCAAAAGGAAGCCGATTTTGACCGGATGTTGAACGAACAACTGCGCAAGCTCCAGACCGATCACGTTGATTTCTATCTGCTCCACGGCCTGGATAAAAAACGCTGGAGCGAAATCGTCCCAAAATACAAACTCCTGGAAAAGGCCGAGGCTGCGATTCGCGACGGACGCATCCGCCACCTGGGTTTTTCGTTCCACGACAATTACGAGAGTTTCCCCGACATCGTCAACGGCTACGATCATTGGACGTTCTGCCAGATTCAATACAACTACATGGACACGGAGAACCAGGCGGGCACCAAGGGCTTGAAGCTCGCCGCCGCCAAAGGCCTGGCCGTCGTAATCATGGAACCGCTGCTCGGCGGCAGGCTGGCCCATCCGCCGTCGTCCATTCGCCAGGTGATCGAGCGCTCCAGCGTGAAGCGCTCTGCGGCGGACTGGGCGCTGCAATGGCTTTGGGACCAGCCCGAAGTGTCGGTGGTGTTAAGCGGCATGAGCAACCTGGACCAGGTGAAAGCCAACCTGGATTCGGCGGCTCACGCCCGCAGCCATTCGTTTCAGGCGGCGGACCTGAAGCTGATCGCGGACTTGCAGCAAAAATACCGGGCACGGTCCGTTATTCCCTGCACCAAGTGCAACTACTGCATGCCCTGTCCAAACGGAGTGAACATTCCGGCCAATTTTGAAATCTACAACGAAGCGTTTCTCCACGAAGACATTCCCGGCTCGCGCTTCAAGTATCAGATTTTCATCACGGATGCAGCGCGGGCCAGTGTTTGCGTTGCCTGCCACGACTGCGAAGACCATTGTCCCCAGAAAATCCCGATCAGCGAATGGATGCCCAAGGTTCACGCGCTGCTCGGCGCCGCGTGATTCATCGCCGTGGCGGAGACCGGCGGTTGAAGAAACTTTTCAACGGTGAACGCGGCCTGCCTTTCACACCCACCGAGAAACTTTGAAGAATTGCACCATGCGGCTGTGACGGGAACGCCGCATTCATGCGGCAGCAGGCACGCGTGATTAAATGTCCTGCCGGATGAATCCGGCGTTCCTTCCGAAACCGGGCAACTTGGCTTATCGCAGTGTCAAGGTGCGCCCGGTTGCTACGTAGATAAGCCCCGCAACCTGGCCAAGAGTCTGACGGTGGAGTGATCCGGACAAAAAAGTTCAGTTGACAAATGTAATCTCTGCGGTTACTTATTAATCATCATTTATGCGAACGAGTTGTCGTTTTGCCATGGCCGTGCATGTGCTGGCCGTCCTCGCTTACAAGGAGGGCGACCGGGTCACATCGGCCAGGCTGGCCGCCAGCGTCAACACCAACCCGGTCATAGTCCGGCGGCTCCTCCTGTCGTTGCAGCGGGCCCGGCTGGTGGAGACCCGCAAAGGGGCCGGGTCCGGCTCCCGCTTAAGCCGTTCCCCGGGCCGCATCAATCTGGCCGAAGTCTATCGCGCCGTGGAAGACGTTGAGCCTTTTGCCAGTCCCGCCCGAAAAGCCAACACGGCCTGTCCGGTGGGCCATTGCATCCGGGAAACCTTGAACCGGGTCTTTGCGTCGGCGGAGAATGCCATGGAACGCGACCTGGAGAAAACCACCCTGGCCGGGGTGATCGGCATGATCAAGGCCGCGTGCCCGGGCGCCGCCAAAAAAACCGGTTGACAGTCTCTTTTTTTGTGAGAATATGTAACTGTTGTTATTACATAAAAGTGAAAGGAGGAGGGTAAGATGAAACTGACAAGCAAAAATGGAAATTGGAGAAATCCCGAAAGAGGCCGTTTGCTCCGGAAAGCCTGCGGGGCGTCCTGCCGGAAGATCCGGGCGCAGATTGCCGGGGTCAAAGAGGCCATCTTTGCGGAATACAGCCGCGTGTTTTCGGCGCCGGAACAACTGGTCCGGCTGGCCTTGAATGAAGCCGAGGCGGCAGCTTGGCAAACGAAATATCCGCACCTGTTTTTCCCCACCCTCGCGGCGGAGAAAGTCCGGGCGGTGGCCGCTTGGAATGCCCGTCAGCAATCCGTGCGGGAGAACAGCCCGGTCATCGTCCTGGCGGCGTGACCGGTTGCTACGCTTTCCGAACAACGAAACAATTGTATGAGAACCATACTGAAACGAACCCAATCTGCACGAGGCGCAATGGTAAAATGCGTTCGCATCCCCCTGAACGGCGTGCGTCCGTCCCGGCGATTACGATTCCCATCGCCCGAAGCCACGGTCGCCAGCACGCCGGCGGCCCCGAACGTTGCACCATCGGAACCCGTGGCATCAGAGTCAATCCGCGGCGACACGCTGCAATTGTACCTGCGCGAAATCGGGCAGGTGAAATTGATCACGCCGCAGGAGGAAATCGCCCTCGCGAAGCGGATCAAAAAGGGCGACCGGAAGGCGCGCGAAAAGATGATCACGGCCAATCTGCGGCTGGTGGTGAAAATCGCCCGCGACTACGAAGGCCTGGGGCTTCCGCTGCTCGACTTGATCAATGAGGGCAACATCGGCCTGATGAAGGGCGTCGAGCGGTTCAAGCCCGGCAAGGGCGCGAAGCTTTCCACCTACGCCTCGTGGTGGATCAAGCAATGCATCATGCGGGCGCTGGCCAACCAGTCCAAAACCATCCGGTTGCCCGTGCACGTGGTGGACAAGGTGGCGCACATCCGCAAGGCGGAGGTGAAGCTGCGCGAGGCGTTCGACCGGGACCCGACGGACCAGGAGGTGGCGGACCATCTGGGACTCAATCCGCGCCGCATCCAGCAGTATCGCGACGCGTCCAAGGCGCCCATTTCACTCGACGCCCCGATTGGGACCGACGAGCCAAAACAGATTTCCGAAGTGGTGGCGGACCCGAACGCCGCGGCGCCCTTCGACCGGCTCATCCGGGAAAACGACACGGAACTGGTCCGGGAAGTTCTGGTTACGCTCACGCCGCGGGAAAACAAGATTCTGGCCATGCGGTTCGGGCTGGATGATGGCCGGCCCAAAACGCTGGAGGAAATCGGCGACCGGCTGGGCGTCACGCGCGAACGTATCCGGCAGATTCAAGAGGAAGCGTTGCACAAAATGCGCGTGAAAATTGCCGAGCACGAAACGCCCGCCATCGAAACCGCAGTCATGGCGGCATGAACTACGATAAAATCTTTGGAGTTCATAATCGCGTCTAACATTCAGTGCTCACAGTAGGGCGAGCAACAATTTTGAAATTGTTTTCCGCTCCCGCAAACGCACGGGTCTTCTGGTTTCGGAAATGTGTGTCCAGGCTCTAACGAAATTTTCAGAGCCCCCATAGCCTTCATTGCCTTCTCCATTTTTGGATCTGCTACTCAATCGCCTTCCAACCAGAGTGCCGTGTCAAAAACTCGGAAGGCGTCGTTGAGTTCAATGGCAAAACCAACAGCGATTGAAGCCTTTCGCCTGTATTTCTCAACGCTCAGCCGGGCAGCGAGCGTCTGACGAAGAAGCCCGGGTTGAATCATTCGAGCAGCCGTCACTACAACGATTAAACCCTCGTCCACAAAGACGGCACTCGTCATTTTGCCTGCATCTCGCGGCTGCTCGCGGAATTGTTTCAGAAAGTGGTTGAGTCGGTGAATGCCATTGTCAGACAGGTTGAGCAGGGAAAAGGCAATCCACCGTGCCCCTTTGTCAGTGCGACCACGGAGTTCCTGCAACAGACCTGCGATTTCATCGGGAAGCTTCAGCCGAATGACCGGGGCTTCACCGTATTCAGCGCCCCGTTGAGCGTTCTTCCACCTGTCAAAACGCTCTGAACCTCCAGTGAGACTGAGCATGGTGAAATCTTTTCCGTCATCGGGCTTCCGTTCCCAAAACTGACTAGGGTGCAGTCGCGTATCCAGATACAGCCCGAAAATATCAAGCTCGTCACCGTGGATGTTCTTGCCGCTTCTTTGGAGTTCCAGTCTGCGCTGAATGTAATGTAAAAGCACATCTGGTCCCTCGCAGAAACGGGTGATGATATCGAAATCCGCCAAACTCACAGAAAGCGGATAATCTCCTTGTGTGAAAAGCTTGAGAACCTTCAAGTTGGCGAGTTGTGTCGTTAGGTCTGCGAGGTGGTGTAGTGTGACTGACACCTTGAAGACACGGCGCAGACTTTTTCCTACCACACGTAATTCACGCTTGGTTCGTTTTTCGCGAAAAACTGCTGTTGGAACGGACGCGATGTAGCGGGAAGCCCGTTGAGCCTGCTCAAAGGCGTCGGCAACGTTCTTTTCCAAATCTGTGCGAAGCCGTCCGAAATCAAAATGCGCAACTTCCTCTCGGAACTGACATCCCTTCGCTTCAACGAGAATCAAGAACGATCCCCAACTGACTGCCGCATCTAACTCCGTTTCTCCGCCCGGATTGTTTGGGTCAGGATAAACTAGTTCACCGAAAACTAGTTGTTTTGGAAAGACCCGTGCCAGCATTTCAACAACCTGTGATTCCATCCAGCGAGTCTGATTCGGCAGGTAGTGACGATTGTAGAAAAGTTGATCTGCCCTAGCTACTCGGTCAGCAGCGGCAAAAAGCTCGTCAAATACACACGACCACTCAAAGAAGAGCAATCGCTCGCCGGGCAAAACGAAAACTGGTCGGCTTTTGACGAGGCAGGGCTCGGTCAATTTTGCGCACGATGTTGGAGTAAGTCCGATCAGATTGATTAGTGTCGCCCATTCTTCCGCAGTTGGCGGCTGCTCCATCCAGTTTAGTTGCCCACGAGACACGGGAAGGCAGTCGGACAACGCAAGGCTGTAGTAATAGGCGAACCGATTATTCCAATCGGACAAAGCAGGAGATTCTTCGCTGGGCCGGTCGGCGTCTTTCAATTCCGCGGACGAATCAGGTCTTGCGCCGATTTTATCCAAAATTCTAGCTCTGGTTTCGTCGGTATTCCGGGTCATCTGCTCATGAATAGCTTCAATCAATTCCA
This sequence comes from Verrucomicrobia subdivision 3 bacterium UBA7542, assembly GCA_002479245.1. GTDB lineage: Bacteria > Verrucomicrobiota > Verrucomicrobiia > Limisphaerales > UBA11358 > UBA11358. The sequence goes on from DLMG01000315.1 coordinate 5,386, forward strand.
GCGCGCGTCGAATCCCGATTCCAATTCTTGCCAGATACCATTCTTCAAACGGTCCTTGAATATTCTCAATCTCAGCTCGCGTTTGATCTGGGTATGCTGAACCGCGAACACCTTCACGACGGAGTCGCATATGCACAGCAATATCTCCGAGAGCGCCAGCAGCTTCGTCTCTCGCATCAAACATCGTCTCCATCGTCAGGTTGGTTCGGATTGGTTCAAACAAATCAATCAGCGCCTGAATTGCGTCAGCGTCACGCTTTTGAGTGTTGCCAAAATGCGGAAACAGAAGGAACGCAGCCAACTCAATCAGAGCAGGGTCAGGGTCGCACCAGCCCGTTTCTTCCCATTTCTTCGACCATTGACCAATCAGATACACAGCATAGCTGACGAACGCATGTTCAGCATTTGTTTGTGCAAGATGATTCTTGAACTCACCAAGCAGGCGTTCGCGTTCTTCTGCGGCGCGGCTTGCAATTATTTTGGTGTCAAGAATTTCGCTCACACTGATTTTATACAATTTTGTGAAAGGGAGAGCGAGCTTTGACGCTCGCCCTCCCGTTGTTTCATTCAATCAGGAACAGCTTTGACCGTGGAATGAGGCGAATCAAACCAAAGCTCTTCAACTGATGGCGCTGCGGAGGGCGTCGAACATTTTTTTGCCGGCGTTCGGATATTGGCAAATTCAATCCTCCGGGCGCTCGCCGTTGGGGGACATCTTCACCAAAGGTTATTTCACGGGCGGTTCAGGCGCCTCAGTTCCAGAGGACTGCGGTGGGGAATTGGTGAACGTATCGGGCTTCACTGCCGGCACGGTGTCGGCTCCGGCAAGTTCATCCGGCAGAATGGTGATGGCAATGCGGCGGTTCCTGGCTCTTCCCTCGGCGGTCGCATTGTCGGCGAGGGGGCGATATTCACCGTAACCGATGGCCCCGACGCGGTGCGGGTCCACGCCCGCCTTTTCGGTGAGGAAATGCACGGCCGCCAGGGCGCGGGCGGTGGAAAGTTCCCAGTTGCTGGCGAACCGATTGCGGGCTTCGGGCCGGATGGGCACGTTGTCCGTGTGCCCAATGACATGAATCTTCAGTCGAGGATGTCCGGCGAGAATGGCTGCAATCTTGCGCATCACGGATTCTCCGGCGGGTTTCAAGATCGCCTCGCCGGAATCAAACATGACACGGTCGAGGATGTTCACGGTGAGCTTGCCTTGCAGATTGGAGATGGTGACATCCTTGGATTCAAGGTCGGCGCGCATCTCATTTTCGAGGCCTTTTGCCATCTGGGCGGCGGTGTTCTTGTCCTGTTCCAGATCGGCAACCTTGGATTGCAGGGCCGCAATCTGGTCTTTGTCCTTCTGGTTTTCGGCCTGTGCGCTGGCGAGACTGGCATTGGCATCATCCAGCTTGGTCCGAAGCGATTCCAGTCCGCGCAGTTTACCCCCGGCCGAGGCCCAGAGCAGCAATGACACAACCAACAGCACGGCAAGGATGCCGGCGGCAATCCAGCCCCACCGGGAGGCATCCAGGCCGCGCCTGGCCTTGGTCACATATTCAGTAAATGGTTGTTTGCCTTCGCTCATGTTGTGTCGGATGGATTTAATCAGACCGCCCAAGACCGTCCAAGCGAAGAATCTTCCTTTCCGATTCTTGCGTTTCAACTCACACCTAACCCAAGTTCGTCACATCGG
>DLMG01000263.1:0-311 GCA_002479245.1 Verrucomicrobia subdivision 3 bacterium UBA7542
TGATCGTCAACAAAACACGATTGTCCTACACCCTCGAAGCGCCGTCGGATTTTCCGTTGACCACCCGCGTCAACTCGCTCATCGCCGGTGTAAACGCCGCGTTGTCAACGTAGGACAGGCTGGCAGCCGGTCCTGCTTCTCCGGCTTCAAACCGGCTTCGCGTCCCTTTGCTTCATCCAGGTTTTGCCCAGTTCAGCCAGCGTTTCGTCTTTCATCACCTGCTCGGCCAGCGGAAACACAATCCGTTCCTCGCGGTCGAAGTGTTTGCGCGATGCGGTCACGGCCTGCAGCAACAACTGTCGCGCTTCGGG
>DLMG01000263.1:447-8429 GCA_002479245.1 Verrucomicrobia subdivision 3 bacterium UBA7542
GTCGCTCTGACCAATTTGTTCCAAGTAGTGATTCAGCGGAGCGAACACCAAATCCTCCTCAGCCTTGCCGTGGGCGAGCAGCAGCACTTCCATCAATTCAGCCCATCCTTTCACCTCGGCCAGCGTTTTCAGTTTTGGCAGGACGCGTTCGATGTGGTCGAAAATGTTGTGGAACACGACGTGTTCCGCCAAAAGCGCTTCGGTGATTTTCATGTCGCCGAAAGTTTACATCAAGAAACGTAAGTGTCCATCCCCGCGCACGTGCAAACCGGATTGCGGTCGCCAAAGACGTTGTCCACGCGGCCGACGGCGGGCCAGAATTTGTATTCGCGCAGACCCGGCACCGGAAACGCCGCCGACTCGCGCGGGTAAGGCCGGTCCCAATTGTCCGCCGCAATCATATCCGCCGTATGTGGCGCGTTCTTCAGCAGGTTGTTCTGCCGGTCCGCCGTGCCGGATTCGATGGCGGTCATCTCGGCGTGAATGGAAATCATCGCGTCGCAGAAACGATCCAGTTCGAACTTCGATTCGCTTTCCGTCGGCTCGACCATGAGCGTGCCAGCCACGGGCCACGACAGAGTCGGCGCATGAAAGCCGTAATCCATCAGCCGCTTGGCCACGTCATCGGCGGTGACGCTCTTGAACCGGCGCAAATCAAGGATGCACTCATGCGCGACCAGGTTGCCGTGGCCACGATACAACGTCGGGAAATAATTCTCCAGCCGTTTGGCGATGTAGTTTGCGTTCAGGATGGCGAACTTGGTGGCTTCGGTCAGGCCGTCCGCCCCCATCATGGCGATATACATCCACGAAATCGGCAGGATGCCTGCGCTGCCCCACGGCGCGGCGGCAACCGGGCCGATGGCAGAGTGACAGGTGACAGGTGACGGGTGACATGAAGGCGTAACAACCGGATGTCCCGGCAGGAACGGCACAAGATGTTTGGCCACGCCGATTGGGCCCACTCCCGGTCCGCCGCCGCCGTGCGGAATGGAAAACGTTTTGTGCAGGTTCAAATGGCACACGTCCGCGCCAATGTCCGCCGGCCGGCACAGGCCGACTTGCGCGTTCATGTTCGCGCCATCCATATAGACCTGTCCTCCGTCGGCGTGGACGATTTCGCAAATCTCCCGGATCGTTTCCTCGAACACGCCGTGCGTGGACGGATAGGTGACCATCAGGCAGGCAAGGTCTTTTTTATGCGCCTCGGCCTTGGCGCGCAAATCGGCCACGTCAATGTTGCCGTCCTTGTCGCAGGCGACGGCAACGACTTTCAGCCCGGCCATGACGGCGCTGGCGGGATTCGTGCCGTGCGCGGAGGTCGGGATGAGGCAGACATTGCGGTGCGCTTCGCCCCGGCTTTCGTGATAAGCGCGGATGACGAGCTGGCCGGCGTATTCGCCCTGGGAACCGGCGTTGGGCTGCAATGAGATTCCCGCAAAACCGGTGATTTCCGCGAGCCAATCTTCGAGGTTTTGGAAAAGGATTTGGTAGCCGCGCGCTTGTTTCAACGGCGCGAAGGGATGAAGCTTGGCAAACTCCGGCCACGAAATGGTAAGCATCTCCGCCGCGGCGTTCAGCTTCATTGTGCAGGAACCGAGCGGAATCATCGAGGCGGTCAGCGACAGGTCGCGCGATTCCAGCCGCTTGATGTAGCGGAGCATTTCGGTCTCAGAGTGGTACGAATTAAAAACTTTGTGAGTCAGGAACGGCGAAGTGCGGACGTGTAGGGCAGACATTCCTGTCTGCCGGTTCTCCGGACATTCTTGTCCGGATTTTTTTGAACTGGCGACTGGAAAGTCGCCAGAACCCGCAGGCAAGAATGCCTGCGCTACGTCCGCCAGCGTGAAACCTATGGCCTTGTCACCTTTGAAAACCTGCCAGATTTCAACCACATCGCTTTCACTGGTCGTTTCATCGAGTGAGATGCCGAGTGTGTGGTCATCAATTTCGCGGAAATTCATCCGGTGCGCTTCGGCAATTTTGACAATGTCGGCAGCAGACTTGTCACCGAGGCAGATGGTGAGCGTGTCAAAGAACGTGCTGCCGGCATCCTGCCGGCAGTTCTGATTTTTTAAATGGCTCTGCCGACAAGATGTCGGCAGCACGTTAAAGCCCAGTTTTTCCAAACCGGCGGCGAGAATTCCAGTCAGCTTGTGAATCCGCTCCGCGATTTTCTTCAAGCCGTCCGGCCCGTGATAAACGGCATAGAGCGACGCCATGTTCGCCAGCAACGCCTGCGCGGTGCAGATGTTGCTGGTGGCTTTTTCACGGCGGATGTGCTGTTCGCGCGTGCCGAGCGCGAGGCGCATCGCGGGTTTGCCGCGGGAATCCTTGGAGACGCCGACGAGGCGGCCGGGCATCTGGCGTTTGAATTCGTCACGCGTGGCGAAGAACGCGGCGTGCGGGCCGCCATAACCCAGCGGCACGCCGAAGCGTTGCGCGCTGCCGATGGCGATGTCCGCGCCGAATTCACCGGGCGGCTTGATGAGCGTAAGCGCGAGCAAATCCGTGGCCACGGTGAGCAGCGCGCCGGCGGTGTGGGCTTTTTCCGCGAAACCAGAGTAATCGTGAATCGCGCCGAACGTGTCGGGATATTGCACCAGCGCCCCGAAAACCTTTTCGGTGAACGAAAAATGTTCGTGGCTGCCAACGACAATTTCGATGCCGAGCGCCTTCGCGCGGGTCTGGATGACTTCGATGTTCTGCGGATGGCAGGTTTCGGAGACGAAGAAAATATTCCGTCCATCCTTGAGCCGGTGGCACATCGTCATCGCCTCGGCGCAGGCGGTGGCTTCGTCGAGGAGCGAAGCGTTCGCGATGTCGAGCGCGGTGAGATCGGCAACCATCGTTTGAAAATTCAGGAGCGCTTCGAGGCGACCCTGGGAAATTTCGGCCTGATAAGGCGTGTATTGCGTGTACCAGCCGGGGTTTTCCAAAACGTTGCGCTGAATCACCGCCGGTGTGATGCAATCGTAATAGCCCATGCCGATGAACGAGCGGCAGACCTGGTTTTGCGACGCGATTTCCTTCAGCGCGGCGAGGGCCTCATGTTCGTTGCGCGCGGCGGGCAATTGAAGCGGACGGGCGAGTCGAATCGGTTTGGGAACGGCGGCGTCAATCATCGCGTCAAGGCTCGCGTAGCCAAGTTGCTTGAGCATTTCGCCGGCATCGGCGGGACGCGGGCCGATGTGGCGGCGGACAAACCGGTCGGGAGAAGCGGTCAGATTTTCAGTCAAAGCCATCCGGGGAAATTACGGTTCGCCTCCGAAAAAAGCGAGTTGGATTTGACCGAAACATAACAGTCACTCCATCTTCAACGTTGCTTGTCACGCTGACGCTGTAATTTTTGAATTTTTCGACCACTTCAACGACAAAAACGCTCACCAGCAGTCCGCCAAATCGCGGCAATGACGTAGCTCCGTTGTTATTGCAACAGGATGGAACGATAGAATTGTTGATTTGCGTTTGATGCTGCTGAATTTGTAAAAGCAAATATTCCATTCACAGGACAATTAGTACTGATGCTCACCCAATTTAAAAGGTCTGAGGAAACTTCAATGGCATAGGCATGGCCATCATAACCAGTAAACTGCACAACTGGCTGGCTATTCAACGTCGCGATCGAACCGATGGAATCCGCGCGCAACAATGACAATAGTTGGCTAGGAATTATTTCGTATGCTTCATCGCTGATGCCGTTCGAGGATTGGACGCCATCGTTCCAGTTCAGGAACGGTGATTGTTCGGTCAACTGTGGCGTTGCCAGGATGTTTCCGACCTCACGAAAAAACTGTCCCGGCTGGCCGGTCCGTGCTGATTGAACGGCATCGACGATGGCCGATGCTTGGGGGGAGTTCGATGATATGACGAGCGTGCCGAATTGAGGTGGAAAGACTCCAAGGCTTAATCCAAGAGAATCAGGAAGATTGTTGGTTAACGCGGTAAGACCATCGAGCAAAACCAGCCAAGCGTTGGGGTTTGAATTATTCACGGAAAAAAGAGACCGAACATCGTTGGTATTCAGCAAAGCTGCCAGCACACTCACCAAGTGCCGGTCTCTCACAGGTGCCATTGCTGCAGCATCGGTCGGATCAAAATCTCCCGTCCAATTCATCCAAGTGTTGGTCCCAATGTTGGCCCCATTTTGAATTTCGCCTAGAATGTCCGATGCTTTCAGATAAATCGTCTGCCACGGCGTTCCGCGATGAATTTGACCAAGCCAATTATAGATTGCGAGTTCGTTCGTTGGGAAATTCCAATTGTCTGACCAACGCACCAGCGGGTCCTTATATGCGAGGTTGTAACCACTCGTATCCACGTTTGGGAAGGATAGGCTTCTACCCCAAGGTTGGTAGCGGTCATTCAACTGGCCAAGGTTGTTGGGTGGCAAATTGACCATTAAATCATTCCACTGGTGAGTACCGGTTTGGAGACCGCTTGGCTCGGTGCCAGTGAAATTCAAATCACTGGCGAGATAGTGAACGAGCGGATCATTGGCCTGCCACGAAATGTATTGGTAGGCCGTCCGTGAAGCTACGAAGGGCACTTGCACACACAAATCCAGGTTCGATGCTAAATAAGTATTGCCGGTATTTGGATCCGTACCAAAACCCATATGATTAGGATTGAAGAAGGCGTTTAAGGAAGCAATTTCCTGCCCAACCGTGCCACCACCCGGCGGATTTCTCCAAGTGCGGTCGTCGTTGGCGGTAAGCAAGATTACATTTTGTTGCGGGTTCAAGGCGTAATAGATCTGATTGACCACTCCATACGGGATGACATTGGGCAAAACGCCGGCCCCAAAATAGTTTGTGTTCCATAAACCAATATTCGGATTGCCCGGATCATAATCCGTAATTTCCGCATTCAAATTCCGGCTGCTCTCTGGCCCGGCAAACTGGACATAATCAATGACCTGATCGCCATCCAGCATCACCACCTGCAAACGGTTGGTGGTCAACAAGCCAAATTGCGGCATCGGGGTAATGCCCTGATCCAAGTAATTGCTGACGGCGCTACCCGAAGCAGGAATAAAACTATGGGTGTTATAGACATAAACCGAGTTGGTGAGCAAAATTGCATTGGCATTCAAAGGAAGCGCAAAAGAATTTACATTTGGACTCGGCGGCCTGTTTCGCCCGGTGACAACCCACGGTGCCGATCCCGGCCACGTGGACAAGCTGACCGAATTGGTCATGACATAGGGTGAATTAATCCAGATGAGAGGCGGCATTGCGGCACCGCCGGGTTCTTCGTTGGTCAACATCATCGAAAGGCTGTCCCGCGCCAAAATTTGTATCTGGGACAACGACACGTAGTTGGAGTTGTATGAATTCCAACATTCAACACCGAGCAAATTGCTGATGCTCAGGATATACATCTGGTTGGTTTGATAGGCGTTTAACGGCGCGTTAATACTCGGACGTGTGATTTCCAACCTGCGTGTAACCTGCACGATGCTTTCCATGGAAAATTCATTGAAGTTTGGGAAACCTTTCTTCGCGCCGATGATCCATGGGATGCCATAAACGTTATTCGTGCTGGTCCCAAGCGGCAAAGTGGTAACATCCATCGGCAGGGTGAGGTGCGGGTCGTTGAGCCCGAGGCCGGGGCTTAATACAACCGGTTCATAGCCGGTGATAAAAACATTTGCGCCATCATTGGAGAAAATCGGGCGGAAGACGGACGGGTAAAAATTGGTGGTAGAGGCGTCGAAAACGTTCGCTGTGACCTGAAGCAATCGGTGGACGGCAGGTGTGTACTGGTTCGTCGGGTAAACTTGGATTCCCGTCAAATTGAGATTCAACTCCGACGACAGCAAACGGGAGGCAACATTGGTAAAGAAACTGACCGGGCTTCCGGTATTAAGGATCGGCGCGGCATTTGCTAATGTCAGCGTTGCCATCAGCGTGCAAACGCAGAGCAAAAGCCTCAACCAACCAAGTTGGGATGGCGTCAAACTTCGTTGGCTTGGGCAACCCCATCCCACTAAATTTGTCATGACTAAAATTCTAATACTTCGCTTATATTTTCCCATCTTTTATTTGTTTACAGGCATTGCGCCAACTTCGACTACTGCAACACGCACGTGTTTAGTCGATCAAAAGACAAAGGTTGTTGGTTCGACCATGCTTCGTTTGAAGCATGAAATCTGCTATCCGGATTCAGGGCAAAACGATGCCAAAATCCAACGTCATTTTTCACAAAATCAGTGACTGTCACAGTTTGGGGACGCCCCCATATGCGGCATAAGCCGGTCGGCATGGCCACAATTCATTGTGTTTTGGGGCGGTTTTTTGACCAAATAAAGGTTGTGTTAAATCGTCATTTTTTCTATACTTTTTAAGCTTTCACTGACCCGGTTAAAACGACCGTAAAAGTGAGCTTTTTATGCCGAAAACCAATGAAGATATGGCCGAAGAAACCAGCAGAACCAGACCGTCGGCGACCGAAAAATACGACGCTTCAAAAATAGACAAGCTCGAAGGTTTGGAAGCCGTTCGCAAACGGCCCGGCATGTATATCGGCGACCCGGACGAGCGCGGTTTGCATCACAGCGTGTTCGAGGTGCTCGACAATTCGATTGACGAACATCTGGCGGGTTATTGCAACAAAATCGAAGTGACGATTCACGTGGATGGCTCAGTTTCGATCCGGGATGACGGTCGCGGCATCCCGGTGGACATGCACCCGAAGTGGAAGATGCCCGCCGTCGAACTGGTGCTGACGAATTTGCACGCAGGCGGAAAATTCGGCCAGGGCGCCTACAAATATTCCGGCGGCCTGCACGGCGTCGGCGCGAAATGTGTCAATGCGCTTTCCGACTGGTTCCGGGTCGAGGTCTCGCGCGACGAAAAAGTTTATTCGATGGAATTCGAGCGCGGCAAAACGACGCAGAAACTCGAAGTCATCGGCAAATCAAAAAAAACGGGAACATTAATTACATTCAAACCCGACCCGACGATTTTCACCCTCACCATCGAGTTCAAGTTCGACATCCTGGCAAACCGCCTGCGCGAACTCGCGTTTTTGAATCCAGGCATCGAAATTGTGCTCAAGGACGAGCGCGACGAGAAGACGGAGACATTTTTTTACCGTGACGGCATCGAGCAATTTGTTCGCCAGCTGGGCCGGAGCAAGCAGCCGTTGCATCCCAAACCCATCGCGATCTCGGGCAAACGGCCCAGCAAAATTGACGGCAAGGACGAAGACGTGTTTGTGGATTGCGTGATGCAATACACCGACAGCTACAGCGACCAGATTCTCTGCTTTGCCAACTCCATTGCCAACACCGACGGCGGCACGCATCTCACCGGCTTTCGCTCCGCGCTGACCCGTGCCATCAATCAGTACGCCAAGCAGAATAATTTGCTGAAGGAAAAGGACCCGACGATTTCCGGCGATGACGTCCGCGAAGGCCTGGTCTGCGTGCTCAGCGTGAAGCTGCCGAATCCGCGCTTCGAATCGCAGACGAAGGTGAAGCTGGTGAACACGGAAATTGACGGCATTGTTGCGTCCGTTATCTACGACGGGTTGATGACGCACTTCGACGCGAATCCCGGCGTCGCCAAGAAAATCATCGAAAAGGGTCTGCTCGCGGCGCGGGCGCGCGAGGCCGCGCGCAAAGCACGCGAGACGGTCCGCAAAGGCGCGCTCACCGGCGGCGGTTTGCCCGGCAAACTCGCCGATTGCTCCGACCGCGATCCGGCGAACACCGAGTTGTTCATCGTCGAAGGTGATTCCGCCGGCGGCTCGGCGAAACAGGGACGCGACCGAAAATTCCAGGCGATTCTGCCCATTCGCGGCAAATTGATCAACGTCGAGAAGGCGCGCTTGGACAAGGTGCTTCAGAACAACGAAATCCGCACGATGATCACCGCCGTCGGCACGGGCATCGGCGACGGCGAGGGTGAGGGCGCATTCAATCTCGAAAAACTCCGCTACCACAAGGTCATCATCATGACCGACGCGGACGTGGA
>DLMG01000332.1:0-2246 GCA_002479245.1 Verrucomicrobia subdivision 3 bacterium UBA7542
CGGCGACCACCACCAGCACCGCCACCATGAACCACCAAGTCCAATGCCGCTGGAAAAGCCGGGGCCGGACGGACGACGGCGCGACGGAGGGTTGCGTCATGGGCGGCAATGGAACAAATCAGCCGACGGGGAACAAGCAAATTTGGGGATTTATATACAATGTTACCCCGTTTTTAGCCTTATTTTGCAAGGGCTTTTTGGGGTTTTGCGTCGCGAGTATTTTCATAGCAAAGGCTATTTGCACTCCACAATTTTGGATTCGCTGTAGAACATTATCGTTTTTAACCCCCGGCCTTGAGCTTTGGTCGCAAAACAATTTGCGGATGTCAGAGCAGATGACCACATGGTGAAGGAATACGTCAACGGCGATTGCCACACGAACGGGATTGAATCGTTTTGGGCGTTGTTCAAACGCGGTTATCAAGGTGTTTACCATCACATGAGTCGGAAGCACATGCAACGTTACGTCAACGAATTTGCGTTTCGTTTCAACCGCCGCGCCAATGAAATGCAGAGCGTATTTTCAGACGTGGTAGCCCGCATGTCGGAAAGTGCACAACTCCCATATAAAACACTAACCCAAGGAATCGCATGAGCAGACCGCAGAAAATACACAAGCCAATCAAGGGCGACTTCAACAACATCCTCGCCGCCGTCGCAATGGGAAGTGGCAAGGGAAAAAGAGCGGCCAGCGAATTGCGGGCGCGCAACATCATCAAGGCATCACAACCAACGCCGAAGAAACCTTCACCATGAAAATTTCCACATCATTTTTGGTCGGTTCATTTTTGCTGTTTGGATGTTCGCAGGAGAAATTTGAAACCAAGACGATGTCATGGGACACCAAAAGCCTGTTTTACACGAATCAAAACTTAGAAATCTTTGCGAAAGGAGGGCCAATCCAAACCAACGTGGATTCGCTCGACCAAGCAGCGAACATTCTTGGCCAATACGGGTGGGAATTGGCGAGCACCGGCGTTGAAAATGGCGAGACGGTTTATCACATGAAAAGAAGGGCGCAAAAAACCGGCGATTTCTTTTTAATGCCAAATGTCCACATTAAATAATTAAGGTAACAATGTATATAAATCCCCAAATTTGACTCGCGTCAATGGCGCGAGCGAACCGGGTTCAATTGCGCTTGAAAAGCTGGAAGGGCATTTCGATGCCACCTCCAATCCAGAATTTCTCGTCGCTGTTGTTCCCGTCGAAAACGGTGCGGGTGTAAAACGAATACTTGATGTGCCGTTTTGAGGTTGTGTAGCTGAACCCGGCCTCGATGGAGTCATTGTTTTCGCGCACCCCGGAAAAAGCGTTCGAGCCGTCGCTGGTGGAAAGCGTCTGGGTTCCGGGATCATACAAAAGGTCGGTGCCGCTGAGCGTTTGCAAATGCCGATATCCGGCATCCAATTCCCAGCCTTTGATTTGCTGGAGAAATCCGAGTGAAACAATGGCCTGGTCGTTTCCGGTCGTGCGGTTCCAACGATACAATGCGTCGCCATAGGCGCCGAAACCCGGCCAGCCGAAATGTTTTTTTGCCAGAAATTCCGGCTCAATTGCCGCTGAGCGAATGCCTGGTGCAAACGGCAGATTCTGAGTGTAACTACCCGGCAACACTGCGCCGGCACGGAATGTCAACGTCGGTATCCACAGCGGCAAATTCGTGTCGTTCTCGTTAAAAATCTGGTAACGCACACCAAAGGCGTAATCCATCAAACCCGTTGTCGAGCGGATCTCACCCGGAGCACCGTCATTCGAAAAAGTGCGCCAGCCGGTCGTCGTCGCCCCGACGTTCAAGTCCGCCGCCCACTTTTCGCTGATGCCGTATTGAAACGTCAAATAGCCTTGATTGATGTCAATTCCGTAATGTTCGCCGTTGACGAGAGTATCAACGTTGTAGCGTTGTCCGCCATTCGCCCAGATGTGATACGCCTCCGATTCGTCATAAAATAATCCCGCGACCAACTGCCCTGGCGCGGGCAGATCCGCCCATTCCGCAAACGGCGCATGCGGGACGTTTTCCGTCGCCGATACATTTTGCGGCAACGCCAATGGCAAAGACGTTCCAACGGCAAATGCGACCAAATGAACGAATTTGAACCCGGATGTTTTTTTCATGGCATTAATTCAATGACGGATCGTTTTGTTTTTTAACTTTCACCGGTTCAAATTCTTAATAAGCCGTGGAATAATATCAATGCAAATTTTTAATGACAATTCCCGGCGTTTCTATTTGACCCGTCTTC
>DLMG01000332.1:2309-2909 GCA_002479245.1 Verrucomicrobia subdivision 3 bacterium UBA7542
GCGTTTCTATTTGACCCGTCTTCACGCGCCAAAGCAGTCTTTCGAGGCATGAACTACGAAGTCATCGCGCCAAACCCGTGGATGATTCTGCCGTTTGCGCTGTTGCTGGGTGCGATGGCGCTCGCGCCGTTGCTGGCGGCCAAATGGTGGCTGCGGCATTACACAAAAGTGTCGCTCGGCCTCGGCGCAATCACGCTCGGCTATTATTTCCTGGGTTTGCAGGCCTCGGCGCGCGTGTGGCACACCACGCACGATTACATCAGTTTCATCGCGCTCATTGGTTCGCTCTTTGTCGTTTCCGGTGGCATTCACCTCCGCATCAAAGGCGAAGCCACGCCGTCGGCCAACGTCATTTTTTTGTTCATTGGCGCGATTGCCGCCAATTTTTTAGGCACGACCGGCGCGGCAATGCTGCTGATTCGCCCGTGGATTCGAATGAACCGATATCGCGTCACGGCGCATCACATCGCCTTCTTCATCTTCATCGTGGCCAACGTCGGCGGCTGTCTGACGCCCATCGGTGATCCGCCGTTGTTTCTCGGCTACTTGCAGGGCGTGCCGTTTTGGTGGGTCGCAAAAAATTGCTGGCCGATATGGGCG
>DLMG01000332.1:3040-5559 GCA_002479245.1 Verrucomicrobia subdivision 3 bacterium UBA7542
GCAGGAAACCGCGCCTGAAACGTGGCGGTTCGACGGACTGCCGAATTTGTTTTTCCTCGCCGTCATTCTCGGCGCGGTTTTTGTGACCCGGCCGGTTTTGGTGCGTGAAGCGCTCATGGTTGCCGCGGCCATCGCTTCCTATTTCATGTCCCCGAAATCCATTCACGCGGCGAACGATTTCAACTTTCATCCGATTCGGGAAGTCGCTGTTTTGTTCGCCGGAATTTTTGCGACGATGATGCCCGCGCTCGACTGGCTTAATCAAAACGCGGGCGAGTGGCTGGGTCAAAACCCCGCGCCCGGGGTCTTTTTCTGGGGTGCGGGCGCGTTGTCCAGCGTGCTTGACAACGCGCCAACGTATCTCGGTTTTCTCAACGCGCTTTTCGGCGTGTTTGGCGCAAAGGATGTTGGCGAACTGCTGAACCCGCACGCTTTGAGCCTGCTGGCCATCAGCGTCGGGGCGGTGTTTTTCGGCGCGGCCACTTACATCGGCAACGGGCCGAATTTCATGGTTAAAGCCGTCGCCGACCAGCAGAAAGTCCGCCTGCCGGCGTTTCCCGGATTCGTTTTGAAATTCACGCTGCCTTTCCTGTTGCCGATGCTGCTGGCCATTTGGCTGATTTTCTTTCGTGGCTGAACCAGTCGCCATTTTGAAACATTTTCTTTGCGCCCGGCGCCTTTTTTTAGGAGAGTATGCCGGTCAGGACTTGGGGGACTTCGGGTGCGCATATTATACAACATTCTGTTCACGATTTTATTCGTGCTGTCTTCGCCGTATTACTTCATGCGGATGTGGCGGCGCGGCAACTGGCGTCCTGGTTTTCGCGAGCGTTTCGGACATTACAGCGCGGGCCTCAAACAAGTGCTCACCAACCGCCATGTCATTTGGATTCACGCCGTCAGTGTCGGCGAAGTCAATTTATGCACGCAACTCATCCACGCGCTCGAACCCCACGTGCCCAACATCAAAATTGTGGTGTCCACCACGACGACCACCGGCATGGGCGAATTGCGCAGCCGATTGCCCACGCACATCAGCAAAATTTACTACCCGGTTGACCGGCGGAAATGCGTCAACCGCGCGCTGGCCATCATCAACCCCACCGCCATCGTGCTCGTCGAGGCGGAAATCTGGCCCAACTTCATCTGGCGCGCCGGCGATCGGGGCATTCCGCTTTTTCTGGCCAATGCGCGGCTGTCCGACCGCTCCCATCGGGGTTACAAACGATTCGGCCGTTTATTCCGGCCGCTCTTCGCTTCGTTTGCCGGCATCGGGGCGCAAAATGAAGAAGACGCCGGGCGCCTGCAGGAAGTCGGCTGCCGGCCGGAAGCCATCCGTATCGTGGGCAACTTGAAATTCGACGCGGCCAAACTGGATGAACGCCATATCCTCGACGTGCCGACGCTGCTGCGGCAAATCGGCGTGCCACCGGACGCGCCGATTTTAATTGGCGGCAGCACGCACGCGGGCGAGGAAATTCTTCTGGCGGAGATTGCGCAACGGCTGCGCGCGCGGTTTCCAAAACTGTTTCTCGTGCTCGTGCCGCGGCATTTCGAGCGCGCCCGGGAGATCGGGCGGCAGTTGCAGGAGCGCGGCGTGAAATTTGTTTACCGCAATGATATTATTACGAACACGCAGCTTCACGAAGGCGAGGTGGATTGCCTGCTGGTCAACACCACCGGCGAATTGCGGTTTTTTTACCAAAACGCGACCGTGGTGTTCGTCGGCAAAAGCCTCACCGCCGTCGGCGGGCAAAATCCGATTGAGCCGGGGGCGCTGGGCAAGGCCATGGTTTTGGGGCCGAACATGCAAAACTTCGCCGACATCACGCGGAGTTTTGTCGCGCAGAAAGGCGCGATTCAAGTACGCGACCGGGAAGGATTGGAAGGCGCCATTGCCGGATTGCTGGCCGATGAAAACCGCCGCGCGGAATTGGGGCGCAACGCGCAACGGGTCGTTCATGAAAATCTCGGCGCGATTGACCGCACGGTGGAAATGATTCTGGAACATCTCAAAAAACACGATATTTACATCGTTTCCGGCATATAAAAATTTTTGCCGCCGCAATTTTTCAGTCGCGGTTGCAAAAAAAAGCATTCCCCCGCTTGACGAGTTCGACCGGTCGTTCCATATTGTTCTTGCTTTCGGTGATGAACCGGAAGTGTTGAACGCGTATGTCAAAATCGAAGGTTCGGAAACCCGAGGTGGATTCGTCCCCGAAGAAAGGAAGGCCCGACGGCGCGGTGTTTACTGACAAGGCTTTCCATTCTGTTGCGTCCCCGTTGCTCAACGGCTCGCCACAAACTGATTCAGACGCGGAATTATCGGAAAAAATCAAGGAACTCGTCCGCCTCGCACAGGAACAGGGGCGTCTGACCTACGGTGACATCAGCGAAGCGCTGCCGGAAAGCGCGATTGAACCGGAAAAGTTGGATCATATTTTCGCCAAACTTCGCAGTCTCGACATCGAAATCGTGGATCAAGCGGAGGTGGACCGCGTCAAAACCCCTGGAACCGA
>DLMG01000006.1:0-347 GCA_002479245.1 Verrucomicrobia subdivision 3 bacterium UBA7542
GAAGCGATGCTCTTCAAATACGGCTCCGGCACGGGCACGGACCTTACGCCGATTCGCTCGGCCCGGGAAAAGCTCAGCGGCGGCGGCCGGCCCAGCGGTCCGATGAGTTTTCTGAAAGTTTATGACCAGGTTGCCAATGTCGTGAAATCCGGCGGCAAAACCCGTCGCGCGGCCAAAATGAACACGTTGCGCGACTGGCACGGCGACATCGAGGAATTCATTGACGCCAAGCAGAAGGAGGAAAAGAAGGCGTGGGCCTTGATGGAACAGGGCTACGATGGTTCCTACAACGGCGATGCCTACGGCAGTGTAATGTATCAAAACGAAAACCTTTCCGTGCGCGCCAG
>DLMG01000006.1:405-9757 GCA_002479245.1 Verrucomicrobia subdivision 3 bacterium UBA7542
AACCTTTCCGTGCGCGCCAGCGACGAATTCATGCAGGCCGCGCTCGCCGGCAAGGAATGGTGGACGCGCACCATCACCACCGGCAAGCCGCTCGAAAAGAAGGATGCCGCGAAATTGCTCTACAAAATCGCCGAGGGCACGTGGGTTTGCGGCGACCCGGGCATGCAATACGATGGCGCGATCCAGAAATGGCACACGTGCAAGGGCACCGAGCCGATTCACTCCACGAATCCATGCAGCGAATACGTTTTCATCAACAACACCGCCTGCAATCTCGCGTCGCTGAACCTGATGAAGTTCAAACGCGAAGACGGCAAATTTGACGTGGAACGGTTCAAGGCCGCCGTGCGCATTTTCATCACCGCGCAGGAAATCCTGGTGGACAACGCCAGTTACCCGACGAAGGAAATCGCGGAAAATTCCCACATCTTCCGCACGCTCGGCCTCGGCTTTGCGAACCTCGGCTCGCTGTGCATGAGCTACGGCCTGCCGTATGACAGCAACGAAGGCCGGGCGCTCGCCGGCGCGATCACGGCCATCATGACCGGCCACGCCTACGAGCAGAGCGCGGAAATTGCCGCGAATCTCGGCGCGTTTCCGGGGTACCGCGACGCGCGTTGCGCGCACGTGTCCAATCCGCTGGCGAAGGACAACGTCGAATCCATGCTTGGCGTCATTCAACAGCATCGCGACGCCATCGAACAAATTCAGCCGAGCCAGGAATTCAATTATTTGAAGGACGAGGCGCGCAAAACCTGGGAAGGCGCGCTCGCCAAAGGCCGCCAGCACGGCTACCGCAACGCGCAGGTCACCGTGCTCGCCCCGACCGGCACCATCGCGTTTCTGATGGACTGCGATACGACCGGCGTTGAACCCGACATCGCGCTGGTCAAATACAAGCTCCTCGCCGGCGGCGGCATGTTGAAAATCGTCAATCGCGGCGTGCCCGATGCGTTGCGCCGTCTCGGCTACGGCGCGAAGGAAAACGAGGGCATCATCGCGCACATCGAGAAGTTCGACACGATTGAAGATGTTATAGAGGAAAATCCCAAGTCGGATTCAACCATTGAACAAAACGGCAAGGATAAAATCGTACGTAGCGGTTTAAAACCGGAGCATTTGCCGGTATTCGATTGCGCCTTCAGGCCGTATCGCGGCAAGCGCAGCATCCATTACCTCGCCCACTTGAAAATGATGGCCGCCGCGCAGCCGTTCATCAGCGGCGCCATTTCCAAGACCGTCAACATGCCGCCTGAAAGCACCGTCGAGGAAATCCGCGACACCTACGTTCAGGCGTGGAAGATGGGGCTGAAATGTGTGGCGATTTACCGTGACGGCTCGAAGCGTTCGCAGCCGCTCAACACCAAAAAGACCAATGATGGTGGCAATAAAAATTCTTCCGCCAATACTTCTGCGTTTGAAGCCCGCATCAAGGAACTTGAAACCGAGGTTGCCAGACTGCGCATCGAAGCCGGCAAGCCGCTCCGCCGGCGTCTCACTGACACGCGCACGGCGGTCACGCACAAATTCGACATTGCCGGCCATGAAGGTTACATGACGGTCGGATTGTTTGGGGACCGCCAGCCGGGCGAATTGTTCATCACGATGGCCAAGGAAGGTTCGACCATCGGCGGTTTGATGGACAGCATCGGCACGCTCACCAGCATTGCATTGCAATACGGCGTGCCGCTGGAAACCCTCGTCCGAAAATTTGCGCATCAGCGGTTCGAGCCGAGCGGTTTCACCAAAAATCCCGAAATCCGCAACGCCTCCTCAATCACTGACTACGTGTTCCGCTGGCTGGCGCTGCAATTCATTCCCGGCTACCGCGAAGCGATTGCGGCCAATTGCGCGCAGCCGGAACTCGCCATGCCCGGTTTGCTCGAAGAGGAAAAAAAAAGAGTGAACCGTCCGGTGCGTGAACTCCAGCTGGCCGAAGACACCGACGGGCTTGAAATGAAGGAACCCGGCAACGGCAACGGCCATCACGCGCCCGGCGCCGTCCGCGTGGCTAAATCTCTCAACGACTCCGTCGCGCACTTCCAGCAGGACGCGCCCACGTGTCCGAACTGCGGCTACGTCGCCGTCCGCAACGGCGCGTGCTACAAATGCCTGAATTGCGGCGATAGTCTCGGCTGCTCTTGAGGAACCGAAAACGCAACCGGTCGGAGGATTTCGATTCTCCGGCCCGTTTGCTTTGGCTGGGCGCCAGTTTGCAACTCCGGTGGGGCGGGCGTACCCGCGAGCCGTCGTCGCTTTGCTTTGACGCGCCAGAGCCGGCTCGTCGGCAGCCTCGCCCCACCGAAACCATACCGCCACCTCTTTTGTACTCGCGCTTGTCTCCTCTTGCCGCTGCGACTATGCTCCGGCCATGAGCGACACCACTTTTCATATGCGCGAAGACCCCTGGCGCATTTTCCGCATCATGTCCGAGTTCGTGGATTCATTTATGACCCTGTCCGAGGTTGGCCCCGCCGTGACCATTTTCGGTTCGGCGCGGACGAAACCCGGCGACAAGTATTATCGCGCCACCTGCGACATCGCCAAAGATCTCGCCAAACACAAATTCGCCGTCATCACCGGCGGCGGGCCGGGCATCATGGAAGCCGCCAACAAGGGCGCGGCGCAGGGTGGCGGCAAATCCGTCGGCCTCAACATCGAATTGCCGCATGAACAGGCCGGCAACCGCTTCACCAACATCCCGCTGCACTTCCACTATTTCTTTGCGCGCAAAGTCTGTTTTGCCAAATACAGCCTCGGCTTCATTTACATGCCCGGCGGCTTCGGCACGCTCGACGAATTTTTCGAAATCATGACCCTCGTGCAAACCGAGCGCGTCCCGCAATTCCCGCTCATCCTGTTCGGCAGCGAATACTGGAAGGGACTGGTGCACTGGATGAAGGCCGAAATGCAGGAGCGGCACGAACTTATCAACCCCGGCGACCTCGACCTGTTCAAGATCACCGACGACCCGGCGGAAGCCGTCCGCATCATTCTCGATTACGAACGCCGCGTCGGCCAGCCCGCGATGATGCCCAAGGCGTTTGCGTGAACGCGCGGAGACCGGGCTATTTTCCCGATGTTCGAAATTCCCGCGCCATTTTTTCCGCGGCGGCAATCTGGTCGGCGGACATTGCGGCGGCACAGATTTTCAATTCATTTTCCGCCTCTTCGTCCCCCTGAAGTTGTGCCAGTTTCAGCCACTGGTAGGCCTCCTGACAATCCGGTTTTACTCCCTGTCCCCGCTCATACATTTTGCCGAGGTCCCTTTGGGCCTGGACATGGCCTTGCCGCGCGGATTTTTGGAACCAGTGGACCGCCGTTTCATAATCCTGTTTGACCCCCAAACCGTTGCGGTGGAGGACGCCAAGGTTGTATTGTGCGTCCGGATTTCCCTGGGCGGCCGCCTGCCCAAACCATCGCGCGGCGCCGGCATAATCCTGTCGGGCTGTTGCCAGGAGCATTCCCAGACTGTTCTGCGCATCGCTGTGTCCCTGTTCCGCCGCCCGTTGATACCAGTTGGCTGCCTCGGCAGGGTCTTTCTTGACGCCGAAACCATTTTCATAGGCCCGCCCGAGGTTATATTGTGCCGCCACGTTGCCTTTTGGCGCCAATGAAATCAATTCTTCGATGGACAACCGGTTTACCACGTTTTTTTCCTCCGGCGGTGGCGGATGCAATTTTGCCACAGCCAGCGCTCCCAAAGCCAGGAGCAACAACCCGGCCAGCATCAACCAGTAACTCCCCTTCCAGAAGCGATCGGCGCGGCGGTCCATGGCCGGGTTTTTCTCAATCGTTTGGCCGTCCTTCAGGAAGGCATCGGCAATCATCATCCATCCCAGTGGCAGCAATTCGTACCAGATGCGAAACTCGTTGAAGATTCCGCAAAAGAGCTCGCCGATGATGAACACCAGGATCATGGTTTTGAAAACCACGTCCCGCCGGTTGCGCCACGGGATCAACATCATGATCAGCAGACTGCCGGCGTTGGCAAACAAGACATGGCGCAAGTCCAGGCTGAACAACAGGTTGACGTTGGAAAACACGTGGGCGTTCCGAAAGATGTCCGCAATGTGGGGGGCGTCATTCATCGCCAGGACGGGTGCTCTCACGTCATAAAGGGTCATCAGCAATTTATTCACGGCGAAAGTGGCCAGCACTGTGACTGTGAAACCCACAACCCGTTTTTTCAGGGACCAATGTTCGCCCAGTAAAACCAGCAAGGCACAGCAAAGGGTCGTTTCCTTGAAGAGTCCACCGAGCCACACGACCAACAGCAACAGCCACATTCGCCGGCTGTCGTACAAAAGGCAGGCCAGGGTGAAAAAGAACATCGTGGGCAGGTCCCAAGGATAGTAGAAAGGGGGCTGGGCGGGATCGGTCAGGTTATACATCAAACCGCCAAACACCCCCAACATGATCAGGAGCGCATCCCGGCGATATAAAATAAGGAGCAGGAACAACAGGAAAAGCCATGTGGCATGGTAAAACCCGAAAACGTCTTGAAATCCATTTTGGTCAAATTCCTTTTGTCCTTTAAATTTTACGTCCAGCAGCCAGGCGGACAACATGGGTCCGCCCAGCCGTTTCTTCCAATTCAACTGGACCAATTTTTTGGTCTCAGGGCTGACGTGTTCCGACAGGTAACAGAACACGGACCTGGATATCGCGTTCCCATCGCGATAGGGCAGGCAGGTGGGTCGGACCAGGAAGTAAAAAGTCACCGTGAGTGACAGCGCCACGAGCAACTCAACCCCCAGCCGGGCGGGCCGCTTTGACAGATGCCGGGTCAGCACGGAGGAAAGCGGTGCCAGCCGGAAAAAGCCGGATAATTTGCCCGTCCAACCGGCTCCCCATTCGTAAAAACCCATGGCGAAATCGGCAAATTTGTCAGATAATGGCTTCAACATAATTTGATCCCCCCAACCGGGCTTGGCGGGGAATGGCTTGACGCTTTTGGCTGCCGGAAAACGAGGATAGTTTCTGGTGGTGGAAGTTTCAAGCGCGGTATTGTGTGCCCGGCCAGCCCGGTGTCCCCAGTTGACAGTTCCCGCAACTTGCGCGAGTTTGTGGTGTTCTATTGACAGGTGTTAATTTTATGAAAACTCGAACCTCTCCCGGCTTGTTTTTGACAGTTACCATCACCGCCATGCTTGTCCTGGCAGCGCGCAACGTTCCGGCACAGGATTCCACCACCACCAGTGCCGCCCAAACCGCACCCGTCCAATTGTCCTACGGCGTCTCGCAAATCATCCAGCTTTCGAAGGCGAAAGTGAGCAACGACACCATCGTCAATTACATCCGGAATTCCGGCAGCAGCTACGGCCTGGAGGCGAGCCAGATCGTTTATTTGAAGCAGCAGGGCGTTTCCGACAACGTCATCAATACCATGCTGAACCAGCCCCGGCAGGTGGCCCCGGCCGCACCGCAACCGGCTTATTCCACCGCCAGCAGCACAGCGACTGTGGTCGCCCCGCCGGCAGTGACTTATGTCCAGACTGCGCCGGCCTATGTTCCCTCCTCGACGGTCTATGTGATTCCCGACACGCAGACGTATCAGTATTACAACAATTATTATCATCCAGCCTACGGTTACTATCCGTATTACGGCGGATGGTATTATCCGCCGGTGTCATTTTCCTTTGGATTCGGCGGCGGCTATCGCGGCGGTTATTACCACGGGGGCGGTTATTACCACAGGGGCGGTTTCCGCGGCGGCTGGCGTCGCTGACGCGGAAAAAATGGAGTGTTGGAGTACTGGAGAATTGGGGCAAAGGTAATCTGCCGATCAACAGCCATCCTTACATCCCTCTAATTCCGCTTTCACTTCTTTACGGAGCGCCCAGCCGTGGTTAAATTTCACCCCCATCCCACAGGATTTAAGAAAAAGCTGGAACGATTTGTTTAGCCCTGCCACACGACAGGGATGAAAAATAAAAACTCATTTTCAGCTGCGGCATAATCCTGTTGGATGGCAGATGGGTGAATTCAACGCCGCTTTGGTCGCACCATTCAATCCTGCGGAGTGACGAAACTTGCCACGTGAGACGCAGTCTTTTACGTGGCTTGGCTGACGGAATGGAGCGGCA
Source organism: Verrucomicrobia subdivision 3 bacterium UBA7542 (assembly GCA_002479245.1). Lineage (GTDB taxonomy): Bacteria > Verrucomicrobiota > Verrucomicrobiia > Limisphaerales > UBA11358 > UBA11358. The sequence goes on from DLMG01000006.1 coordinate 6,495, forward strand.
ACCTGGGCGGAGTGCAGCGGTGGCGCAGTTCGGTCGCGTGGGGTGTCTTGGGCAACCATAGACTGCTGCCACTGGTCGTCCCTACTCGGGCTGGCAGAGTCCGCCGCCGATCATACATCACTTTATAGACCGACTGAAGAATTCACGCCAAATGACTTTGTGGTCTGCCACTGCTGCCAGTCGCTAGAGATGGTGGACGATGAGTCTGAAGAAATATTTGGCGTCGTCGGCCAATAGGTCGGATCATACCAGCCCCAGCCATCGGGAACCAGACCATGAGTTGCCTTGTAAGCCCACATCGTCCAGCTAATGCCATCGTTGTTATAAAGGTAAATAGATTGGTCGTAGCAAGCCGCGCCGTTGCCCATATCGTTCCATTCACCGATGTAGTCAGGAACATTCCATGATTTGTGGCTGTTGAAATCATTTACTTGGTTGGTGGATCCCGTCAATACCGCCGTGGTATCGCCGCCAAATTGGTATTCGTGCATGGAATAGACAACGTTGGTCCAGCCATACACGGACGGGTTGGGCAGCATACTCCAATTCCAGCTTCCGAAGGTTCCCTCCATGATGATTATATGGCTGGTGTCCACGGCACGAACGGTCGTGTAAAGGTTGGTATAAGCAGCCCAAACAGCCGCGGTGCTCGGAGCGTTATCCGGTTCGTTGATCAGATCGTAACCGGCCACGGCGCTGTTGCCCTTGTAATGGGTGGCAATTTGCGTCCACATATAGGCTGTTTCACTCTGATCTATGCTGCTGGTCCAGTATAGATTCTGATTTTGCTGACCAGTGTCGTCAGAGGTGCTTTGGCCGCCAATTACGCCGTGCATATCAATAACCACATAAATACCGCGCGAAGCGCAATTGGTGACCAGCCAATCAAGCACTGCGAACGCATCCGAACGCCATCCTGAACTGGTGGAATTGGTGATGGAATAGAAGTTGCCCCACCAGACGGGCACACGTACGCAATTGAAGCCTCCATTTGTGATGTTATTGAGGTCGGCGGTCGTAATCCAATTGGTCTGATACGTTCTGATGAGGCTTTGCTCGGTGGCGACGCCAAATCGGCTGTCAAGCTCCGTGATAATACTGTAGGTGTCCGGCAGGCCACCACTGTCTGCGGGGCACATCCATGGTTCCATGACGAGCCACCCACCCAAATTAAGGCCTTTCAACTGAACGGTGGCGCCGCTGGCATTGACGATGTTTGTGCCGCTGGTGTGCAACAGACTGAAAGCAGCCGTAGCATTTGTTGATATTTGCACGCGGTAAAAGCGGCTGCTTCCGCTGGCCAAATCGCCAACCGACTGAACTGCATTATTACCGGAGATAGAACCGCCAAGAGGAACCCAATTGGCATCAGTCAGATTATTCTTGTATGCCATCTGATAGCTGAACCCGGACTGGGTCAAAAATGAGATGATGACGTTCGTGTTGTTATACGACGCATGGATTGTAAATGGTACGGCTTGGATTTGAAACCCGTCAATATCGCCTTCCGCGCTGCCGTTTCCAGTGTAAGTAATGACCAAGTTCCCCGAACCATCGGACAAGGCTGACGTGAAGTCCACATAATCAACGCCTGCGATTAATGTGCTGCTGGAGCCGTCCCAAATGCTACTCTGCGTATTACCGTTGACGGTAAAATAGGTAGTGCGGCCTGCAGCAGCAACATTCGCCGCGTTATACAGTACCAAGTTATAGGACGAGTTTGCTGCAAGACCCGAGAGCGTAATGGTTTGTGGGGTGCCACCATTGTAGAGATAGTCCTCCATCAGAGCGTCGTAGGGAGTGCTGGCAAAAGGAGTAGAACCGCCATAATCGTTCACATCGTATCCACCTGCAGATGTGAATGTCATCGTAACCGCCGAGGTACTGCCATCGGCATAGATGAGAGGAATTCCACTGCCACTGCTGACATCTATTCCATTCCACTGGTCACCCGCCGTTCCAAGAACCGCCGCACCTGACATGGTTGGACCAGGATTGGGGCCACCGCCCGAGCCGGCACTGCTGTTCTCATTAAAATCAACATCAATTAATTGGGCCTGAAGCACGCCGGCACTTAAAAAGATGACGCCTGCCGAGAAAACGCAAAAAAGCCAGGATGACTTCACAGCCTTATTTAATGCAATTCTTGAATGTTGAGGTCTTTTCATAACTTTTACATCTTAGAGCAGCCCGGATATAATTTCATGCCAATTAAACAGGAAACCCATCCGGCAACCGACACAGGAAATGTTTTTTTATAATGGATTCACCATAAGGGCTTGAAGCCGGGAGCACATTGGACACCACAGATTGCGCAAAAGCTACTCTGGCAGATAAGAGTGTCAAAACAGTAAAGAAACGAAGGTCAGCGATTTTGTTCATGATAATTCGATGGGCCAAATGAAAAATCGGTTGCTTGTCAGACTATGCCGGAAACTTTTCAGGCAACCAGCCTCTGGCTTTTCAGGAAAATCCGCACATAAACGTCGCGGCATCCGTCGCTATTGGTTGGCAGTGAATTGTTTATAATCCTCAATCAACGGGCCGCCACCGATTTTACACCGGTGCCGACCTCGTTGTCTGCTTAAACTTAACTCAATTCAAATCACCGGTCAACTACTGAGCTTTTACCACGTAATATCGCGGTGACGCTGATACCGTGTCAGTCACAGTTATGTTCGAACCGGTGCCGTTAGTGGTGGTCAACGTTGACCAACTGCTTCGGGGCACGGCCAGACTGCTGCTGTAAAGCACAGTGTAATTAACTCCGCTCTGGGACATGAATTGGATGTGGACTTGGCCCGCGCTTATTGAGGGAGTCAGCTTCACAGCTTGCGGGGCAACGGTCGCCGCTGGCACAAACATGTAGAAGTTGGCATTGACGTCCACCGCGGTGGTATTGTTCGCCTGTAACGTTTCCACTCCGCCCAGAGAAACCACCGCCTTCTGGCCATTGGTAGCCAACAATGGCACCCAGTCCCAGTCTTGCCAGCCGTTGGCGTTGGGATCGCTAAATGTGCCCAAAAGACTGGTCGTTTGGGTTGGCGTCCCCACCCCGTTGGTCACCAAACTCAAGGAAAGCCCGGAATACGCTCCGCCTGATGCCAGGCGGCCATAGACATTATATGTATTCGTGGGGAAGGTGCGAGTATAATTAACCCATTGCCCTGGATCCCAAAAGCCCAAGTTGAAGTCGTTAAAGATTGTTACTGTGGCACCATTGGTAACATAAAACTTCCCACGGAGGAAATCAGTGGCAACCT
>DLMG01000318.1:0-7231 GCA_002479245.1 Verrucomicrobia subdivision 3 bacterium UBA7542
GCTTTTCCCAGAGGCATATCAAATTGTGCCCATGTTAACTGGAACCACTATATGACCATTTCATTCAAAAGGTCGAACCGGCGCACACGCTGGTTCTCTCATCTCGCAGCCGTCGGTGTCTGTTTGCTGGCCGGTTTCCCCGGCGGCAGCCGGGCCGCCGAACTGATGCCGGCTTCAGCCATTTTGCAGCAACTGCAAAGCTTCCGCGAAATGGGCAGCGTGCTTTACATTGCCGCCCATCCCGACGATGAAAACACCCTGTTGATTGCCTATCTGGCGCGCGGCCGGAATTACCGCACCGCCTACCTCTCGTTGACGCGCGGTGACGGCGGTCAGAACGTGCTGGGTCCGGAATTCGGCGAGGAACTGGGCGTGGCCCGCACCCAGGAACTGCTCGCCGCCCGCCGCCTCGACGGTGGCCGCCAGTTTTTCTCCCGCGCCGTGGACTTTGGGTTTTCCAAGGACTACCGCGAGACCCTGAACATCTGGGACAAACAACAAGTGCTATCCGATGTCGTTCGTGTCATCCGCGAATTCAGGCCGGACGTGCTCATCGTACGTTTTTCTCCTGTGCCGGGCGGTACGCATGGTCATCACACGGCGTCAACGGTGCTGGCCCTTGAGGCATTCAAACTGGCCGGTGATACCAATGCCTTTCCCGACCAACTCCGGGAACTGGCGCCGTGGCAACCCAAACGCATTCTCTGGAATGCCGGCGGATTTCAACGCGGTGGAAGCGGGACCAATATGCTTCGGATGGAAATCAGCGGTAATGACCCGGTTTCCGGAGAATCGTTTGCCGAAGTTGCCGCGCGCAGCCGCGCCATGCACAAGACCCAGGGTTTTGACAATTTCCGGGGTTTCGGCGGCGGCGACGGGCCGAGAACCGAGTCATTCCAGACCCTGGACGGCGAGATTGCCACCAACGACATCCTTGATGGCATTGACACCACGTGGGGCCGCGTGCCCGGTGGCGCTGACATTGGCAAATTGGCTGATGAGGTCATTGCCAAATTCAATCCCGAGAATCCTTCCGCGAGCGTGCCTGCGTTGCTGGAATTGCGAAGCCAACTGACCGCTTTACCGACAACCGATCCTTTGGTCGTTGAAAAACGCGCCCAACTCGACCGCATCCTGCAAGCCTGTCTCGGACTCGAAGTGGAGACGGTAATTCCCCAGGCCGAAGTTGTGCCGGGGGAATCGTTAAAGATGCGCCATTCTGCAATCGTGCGGTCCAGCGTCCCGGTCCGCTGGCTGGGCGCGCGCTATCCGATCACCGGGAGTGGAATCACCAACGCGGTGGAATTACGTCCGGACCAACCGGCTTTGCTGGATTCGGTGCAGCCACTGCCCGCCAGCACGCCACTGACCCAGCCCTACTGGTTGCGCGAAGAAGGCACGCCGGGCATGTTCCGCGTGGATGATCCCACGTTGATTGGCCGCCCGGAAAATCCGCCAGTGTTTCCCGTCGAGCAGGTTTTCGAAGTCGGCGGCCAGACGCTGGTTGTTCCGGATGAGCCGGTGCAATTGATGGCAGCTCAGACGGAGGCGCAAGCCCGGCGTCGGTTGGATGCGATTCCACCGGTTTCGCTCGGTTTCGGTTCCGAGGTCGAATTGTTTGCGCCCGGCAAGTCTCGCCCGGTGGAAGTCGAGGTTACTGCCTATCGCGCCGGGGTGGCCGGTACTGTGCAATTGGAAATACCGGTCGGCTGGAAGGTTGCGCCAGCCAAACAATCTTTTCATCTGGCCAAGGTTGGCGACCGCGCCCAATTCAAATTTACTGTCACCGCACCGGCCAGGCCTGCCACGGCGAAAATCATCGCCAGTGCGGACATCGGCGGTGTGCGTTATCAGAACGAGCGCAAGGAAATCAATTACCCGCACATCCCGCTGCAATTGCTCCAGCCGCCCGCGAGTCTCAAGGCTGTCAGCTTCGACCTCGCGATTCGCGGCCACAAAATCGGCTACCTGCCGGGGGCTGGTGACAGCGTGGCCGACAGCTTGAAGCAGATGGGCTATGCGGTCACGACCTTGACCGACGCGGACCTCACGCCCGAACGGTTGCACGGCCTTGATGCCGTGGTCATCGGGGTGCGCGCTTTCAATGTCCGGACCAATCTGCCGGCGCAGTTGCCCGGGCTGTTCGCCTACGTCGAGGCGGGCGGCACGGTCGTCGCGCAATACAACCGGCCGGAAAATTCGCGGACGCTCAAGCTGGCGCCTTATGACCTGCATCTGTCGGGCGACCGCGTAACGGACAAGAACGCGACAGTGACTTTTCTTGCACCGGACAACCCGGTGTTGAACACGCCGAACAAAATTACGGCCGCCGATTTCACAGGCTGGGTGCAGGAGCAGGGGATTTACTTCCCGAACCAGTGGGATGAACATTTCACGCCGATTCTTGCCTGTAGTGATCCCGGCGAAGCACCGCTCAAGGGCGGACTGCTCGTGGCGTCATACGGCAAGGGTTATTTCGTCTATACCGGTCTGGTGTTTTTCCGGCAGCTTCCGGCGGGCGTACCCGGCGCCTACCGGCTGTTCGCCAATCTGGTCTCGCTGGGGAAATGAAACCGCCCGATGACAAGACCGCCGGTTCGTCGAGTGCAACGCCCGAACCGGCGGATTCCGACCCTCGCGATACCGGCCTGCCCTTGTTGCGCACCTGGCGCGGCATTTACCTTTTTGTCTTCGGCTGCTTTGTTTTGTGGGTGGTGTTGCTGACCATGTTAACAATGATCTTTCCATGAACCATTACAAAAGCCCCTACAAAACTTTGTCCCACGTGGGACAAAGTTTTGTAGTGCCGGTTCATGGTTCCAGTGCGGCATACTGCAATCGTTGAGGCTTTCCATGAACCTCCTCGACTATGTGGTTTTGCTGGGCACGATGCTGGGCATCGCGCTTTACGGCATGTGGCTGACGCGCGGCCGCCACAACCTCGACAGTTACCTCAGAGGCAGCGGCGACTCGCGCTGGTTCGTTGTGGGCCTCTCTGTCATGGCCACGCAGGCCAGCGCCGTCACGTTCCTCTCGACACCGGGCCAGGGGTTCGCGAGCGGTTTGGGCTTCATCCAGATTTATTTCGGCATGCCCATCGCGTTGATCATCATCGCCGCGGTGTTCCTACCCATTTACCGGCGGCTCAACGTCATCACCGCCTACGAATATCTCGGCCAGCGTTTCGACACCAAGGCCCGTCTCCTGGGCGCCGCGATTTTCCTCCTGCAACGCGGACTCGGCGCGGGCATCACCATTTATGCCCCGGCCATCGTCCTCTCCACCGTCTTCGGCTGGCGGCTGGACGTGACGATCATTTGCAGCGGACTGGTGGTGATTGCCTATACCGTTTCCGGCGGAAGCGATGCCGTGAATGTCACCCAGAAATACCAGATCGGTGTGATTTTTGCAGGGATGCTTGCCGCCTGCGTCGTTCTGCTGCACAAACTGCCCGCTGGACTCGGCTTGACCGACGCCCTGACCCTGGCCGGCGGCATGCACAAACTGCAAGCAGTGAATTTTTCAACCGATCCCCGGGAGCGTTACACGTTGTGGTCGGGTGTGTTGGGCGCCACCTTCCTGATGCTCGCGTATTTCGGCACCGACCAGTCCCAGGTGCAGCGTTACATCTCCGGCGCGTCGCTGCGCGAGAGCCGCCTCGGCCTGATGTTCAACGCCGTGTTCAAAATCCCGATGCAGTTCTTCATCCTGTCGCTCGGTGTGCTGCTGTTTCTCTTCTATCAATTCGAAAAACCACCGGTCTATTTCAACGAGGTCGAATGGAAACACCAGGCGGAACACGGTGACGCCAGCCGGTTGCAAGCCATCGAAACGGACTTTGCCGCCGCCCATGACCGGGAACGGCAGCAGCTGGAAACGTGGTTAAACGCGCGGCGAACCGGGAATTCCGCCGCGGAAACCGCCGCCCGCGCTGCCGTATCAGCGGCCCATGAGGAGGTGGAAACCGTCCGGGCGCAGGCTGAAATGGCCGTTGATCCCACGGGAAAAAAGAAGGATACCGATTACGTGTTCATTACCTTCATCCTGGACTACCTGCCGCATGGGCTCATCGGCCTGCTGGTCGCGACGTTTTTCGCCGCGGCGCTGTCGGCCAAGGCCGCCGAACTCAATGCGCTGGGATCGGCGACAACCGTGGATATTTACCGGCATGTGATCAAACGCCAGGCGAGCGATGCCCATTACCTCGCCGCCTCGAAATGGTTCACAGTTTTTTGGGGCCTGGTCTCCATCAGTTTCGCCCTCTCGGCCACACTGGCGGAGAACCTGATTCAAGCCGTCAACATCATCGGCTCCATTTTCTATCCCGTGATGCTGGGCCTGTTTGTGGTTGGGTTTTTCCTGCGGCGCATCGGCGGAACGGCTGTGTTCTGGGGCGCACTCGCAACGCAGGTATTGGTCATCGCCCTCTTTTTTCGTCTTAACATCAGCTATCTCTGGTACAACCTTATCGGGTGCGCCGCCTGCGTGCTGTTCAGCGCAGTTCTCCAGATGTGGCTGGGACCAAACAATCGGAGCACGCCTACGCCGGCCCAATCATGACTACCACGCCTGTCATTTGCTTCGGCCAGCAACCGTGCGGTTTTTTTCCGCGGCGGTTCCTCTTTGCCAAAATCCAGACGGCCCGGCGCCTGCAGGCGGAGATGGGCGGCGAAATTGTTTTCTTCTGCCACGACAGCGACCATGACCCGCGCGAAACGCAGACTATTCTTCGCCATCGCAAAACCAATGAGCCGGCCAAGCTCAACTTCACCTTTAAAAACCGGCTCCAGCGAAAATTCTCGCCGCTTTACCTCAAACGCATTCCCGCCGACTGGCAGGGCAAAACGGCGCTCCAGTTGCCCAATTACGTTGAACGCCCGTTGATCGAGGTTTTCAAAAAAGTTTCCGCCGCCAACGCGGCCGATTTCTGCCTGGAGATGTATCGCGGCATGGGGCTGCTCGAAGGAATCCGCGTGGTGCGCTCGAGCGACCCGGCTGTCCGCCGGGCGGTCTGCGATGTGCCGGAATTTTTCGTGGATGTTCCGTATGAAGGTGAAATCGTGCGCGCCCGTTTCAACGCTGGAGCGCCGGTCTCCGACCCGGCAAGCATCGGTAACACAACCGAGAAACACGCCGGGTCGGAGACCGGCGTTCCAATGCTCACGTTGCATGAAGGCGGAGATTCGTTTGTGACGCTGCCCGCGACTACCTTCTCCAAGGAACAAATCAGTCCCACGCGTGACACCCGCCTCCGCTGGATGCAATCCGTCCTGCACTGCACGCATTACGTTGCCGGCGCCGGCGAAAAGGCCTATCTTCGCCCGGAAGAAGCGCCGGAGATTACTTTTATAAACCGCGATGCCATTGACCGTCCCGATGAAGCGTACACCGAAATCCCATCCTGAGTCCGCACCGCTGCTGGCCTTTGGCGCGCATCCCGACGACATCGAATTCGGGTGCGGCGGCGTTGTCGCAAAAGAAACCCGCGCCGGCCGCGCGGCGCATTTTGTCATCTGCTCGCGCGGGGAAGCCGCCTCCCACGGCCGGCCCGCCCAACGGGTGGCGGAAGCGAAAAAATCCGCGGCGTTGCTGGGCGCGACAATCGAATTTGTCGAACTCGACGGTGACGCACATCTCGAAGTCCGTGTTGCTCACGCGATCAAACTGGCGGGTGTTCTGCGGCGGATGCGGCCGGGCATCGTGCTGGCCCCGAGCCTGGTGGAAAACCAGCACCCCGATCATGCGCGGCTCGGACAACTGGTGCGCGACGCCGCCCGGCTCGCCCGTTACGGCGGACTGAAGGAACTGCGCCACCTGCCCCCGCACGCGATTGAACAACTGTTTTTTTATGCGGTAACGCCGGAATCCGAACCGCCCGGCATCACTCCCGTGCTTATTGATGTCTCCGCACCGGAAATTGTCACTGCTTGGACCGCGGCGATGGAAGCGCACATCTCGCAAACCTCCGCCCGCAGCTACGTTGAATTGCAGTTCACGCGCGCCCGTCTACGCGGGTTGCGCGCCGGCATCGGCCATGCCATTGCCCTCTTTCCCAATGATCCGCTTATCCTCGACTCGCTTGCAGCCGTGAGCCGGGGTGCGCGGCGATTTTAGGTTTAACCACGGATGAACACGGCCATTCAAAGCCTGAGTGCAAGATTCCTCGTCGTCCTCATCCTCGTAATCGTAATCGAAAGAGGGAAATCGGGGCCGAGGACGAGGGACGAGAACGAGGACGAGGACGAGAGAATATGAAAATCGGCATCACTTGTTACCCCACGGTCGGTGGCAGCGGCATTCTTGCCACCGCGTTGGGGGAAGAACTGGCGCGCCGGGGTCATGAGGTGCATTTCATCAGTTACGAGCGTCCGTTCCGTTTGCCGGTGAATGCGCCCCGGCTTCATTTCCATCCGGTGGCGATCAATGATTACGATCTGTTCAAGTATCCGGATTACACCCTGCCGCTCTCGGTAAGAATGGCCGAGATAAGCCGCGATCATCAACTGGACGTGCTCCATGTCCACTACGCCGTGCCCCATGCCACCGCGGCGATTCTTGCGCGATCCATGCTCCCGCCGGAACAACAGCCGCGCATCGTGACCACACTGCACGGCACTGACACCACGCTGCTCGGCTGCGATCCGGGTTATGGACCTGCCATCCACCACGCGCTCACCTGTTCGGATGCCGTCACGACGGTGTCGGCCTACCTGAAACAGGAGACGCAGCGCGTGCTCGGTTTTGACGGGCCGATGGAGGTCATCCACAATTTCTTTGCGCCGCGCCCGCCGCGGCGCACGCGCGAGGAGGTTCGCCGCGACCTGGGACTGCAAGGCGAGGCGGTCCTGCTCCATTCCTCCAATCTGCGTCCGTTGAAACGCATTGATTTGTTGCTCGAGGCCGTCGCGCACATCCGGCCACGCGACGCATTCAAGCTCGTCATCCTGGCGGGCGGGGACTTCGCGCCCTTCACCGGCGACGTGCGCCGGTTGGGACTTGAAGACCGGGTGATCGTGCGCGAGAAGGTCACCGATATCGAAGACTACCTGCAGATCGCCGACCTGGGACTGTTTACATCGGAGTCGGAGAGCTTTTGCCTGAGCATCCTGGAGGCGATGTGTTTCGCCTGTCCGAGCGTTGCCTCGCGCGTCGGCGGGATTCCGGAAGTGATTGAAAACAACGTGACGGGTCTCCTGACGCCATTCGGCGACACCGCTGCGTTTGCCGATGC
>DLMG01000318.1:7366-41732 GCA_002479245.1 Verrucomicrobia subdivision 3 bacterium UBA7542
CAGCAACGCGCCCGCGAACATTTTTCCGCCGGGGTCATCGTCCCGCGTTACGAAGAACTCTACCGCCGCGTCTGCGGTTCCGCTCGCCGCTAAATTCCTGGCCGCGCATGGCGGTCCTTGGGAGCGCCGGTTTACCTCATCTAGCCCCGCGAGGAATGAATGGGGAAAGAGCCGCCCGTCCTCTTCTGCTGTAAAATTGGATGTTCAGTGTTCGATGCCTGCTCGCGATTTATCGGAGTTGGATGTTCGATGTTCGGTCTTCGTACTTGGCCACACGCCCCCTGCCCGGGTCCGGCTGCAACTGGCTGACACCTCCTTTGTCGTTCCAATTCACGGTCCAATTTTGCAGCCAACCCGGCACGGCACGTGCGTCGTGTTCCTCCCCAGACAAGTGCGAGTTTGTCTGTCTTCAAAAAAAAACGACAGTCTGGTCGGCCCACCTCCTTTCATTAGGTCCAACGCTGTCAAGGTTCCCCACCCCAACGCAACCAACACAATTTCAATACCCGCCGGCACTCAAGCACCCGGTGTGCCGTCCGGAAATTTCGGGAAAAATTCTGAAAATCCGCCGCAATTTGCGCGTCCCGTTCAGACGGGAAATCAAAATCGCTGTTGCTTTTTTTCCAGCCTGATAAAAATTTCGCTGTCATTCCCCTTGCCAGTAGCATCGTGTGTCCTCACGCCACGCACACTACAGCACTACCGGAGGCAGGCATGGGTTGCCAATTCCGGCAATCCCCGGTTTACTACGCCATGCTGTTTGAACGAATTTTCGGACCCAGGACGCCACCAGCTTCACCGGTTGTTCACTTGTCGGTGGGGCCGCAAAAGTTGCCCCTCCTGATGGTGCGCAATCCGCGGGCACGCCGCTATCTGCTCCGCTTGCGTTCCGATGGCACCGCCCGCGTCACGATTCCTCGCGGCGGCTCAACAGCGGTGGCCCGACAGTTTGTCGAACACCATGCCGCCTGGCTGGAACGCGAGCTTCAGCGGCTCCAAGCCCAACCCCGAAAACCGGCGGTCTGGAAGATTGGGACGGAGATTCTCCTGCGCGGCAACGCAGTCCGCATTGAAGCCGGGACCAACAGCGATGACAAGGAAATCGAGGATCCGCCTTCGTCCGGCTACGGCGCGACAAGCGAGGATGATGCGATAAGGGAAGCTGAAACCGTCCGCTTCGGCGGCGAGTCGGTCCAAGTCCCGAATCCAGCCGCCGATTTACGTTCCGCCATCGAAGGCCATCTTCGCCAACTGGCAACGCGGGAATTGCCACCGCGCGTGCTGGAGCTGGCCACCCGGCACGGATTGACCGTGCGCCGCATCATGGTGCGCAGCCAGAAATCGCGTTGGGGCTCCTGTTCACGACGCGGCACGATTTCCCTGAACTGGCGGCTTATCCAGACACCCGCTTTCGTAAGCGATTACATTTGTCTGCACGAACTGATGCATTTGAGGCAAATGAATCACTCGTCCGGGTTCTGGCGGGAAATGGAACGCGTTTGTCCTGATTACCGGATGGCCGAACGTTGGTTGAAGGAACACTCCGGACTGTTGCGGTAACCGGCGGTAGGGTTACACCCCATAGCGAAAAGGCGGCCCAGACTGTAGCTTCAGCCAACATGACCGCACTCAAAATCAAAGCCGGCCGTTTGTTTCTGGCGCTGGGCCTAGGACTGTCAATGGCAGCCATCGTCACCAGCATCACCGGTTGCGTCAGCGGTCCGTTTTCATCAAACCTCAACCAGTCTCCGACCGATTTCCAATCCACTTCGGACGGCGAGGACCATGCCATGCCGGTCTATACGTCTCCGACCGTCACTCCGGCAACCAACAATCTGGCGAATACGCCTCCCTGACGGATTGGCCGACAACAAACCGGCCGTCCATTCCCAATCCTCCAACCGGGCTACGCGTGCGGGAGTTGCAACCTTCTGTAAAAGCAGCCCGCCGGGCGCCGCGCAAAAGTTCGCGCTTTCATTTGCCGGAGTTCACGACTAGCGTTTTGGGAAACCGCCGGTGTGGCGAAATGGCAGACGCACAGGACTTAAAATTCCATTTTGACCCATTTTGAGCGGTTTCTTCTCGTATCTTAAAAAGTGTGTTTCACCATTTTATTTATTATCTAAAACGCGGTTTTACCATGTCAGAACTGTCGTTTGATCTTTAGGGGCAAAGTGTAGCAAAAAGTGTCGCAATTTTCTCTCGCACTTTCTCCAATTTGAGCACATTTTCGGGTTCGTATTTTTAGAATTTTCTGGAAACCATTCCGACTGGAATTTCATGCGCTCTTGGCGACAGGCACTTTGTGGACTTGGGCGAATTCGCCAGCGACAGCACGGTTATGAAATTCGTCAATGGCTTCTTGGGTGAGATATTGTCTGCCAGCGATGTTGACGGTTTTCAACCAGCCTTTCTTCCGCCAGCGCCAGGCAGTGCATGGAGTCACGCCGATCTGCTCCAGCCATTTGGACAGGCTGATAACCGCCATCACTGTATTTGTTTTTTCCAGGTTCATCTTATGTCGCAATTCCGCTCAAACTGAAACACCACGCGACTGCGAGTTTCCAATCTGTTGCTTTTGTTTGATTGCAAGTTGGCGGTTGCGGCTCCGAGTTCTTTTTAAGTGGCAAAACATATCGGCAGCCTGTTTGCCAAAACGCATCATGTAGGGGTGTAGGTAGCCCCACAAATCTCGCGGATGCTGACGGATGCCGCCGCCAAATTCCATCGCCAGCGACCGATGGCCAGAGCGCCGGATATTTTCCCGCAGTTGCTCCTTGTCCGGCGTGAAAATGCGGATGCCCCGCCGCCCGCGTGAGATGCTGACATACCATTGCTCTGCACTCGTCGCGGCTTTGACCGTCGAGTCCGAAAATAAAACATAATCCACGGTCTTGCCTTGCGAACCATAGGACGTGACGGCGTAGCCGGGTAAAAATTCACGGTAGCTCGCATCAAGCACCCGGCCGTCGGCCAGCTTGATTTTCCCATCCGTGCCGACGGATTTGACGGTGACGAGTTCGCCATTGGTCACGCGGTCACCAGATGCCAGCTTGCGATTCGCCTTCAAATGCAACCGGTCTTTTTCTGCCACCTTCGTTTCCTGCGGACGGCAGACGGTGATTTTGTCGAGCATCTTATCTGTGACCGTTACATATCGCCCGTCCACTTTCACCAGCAAGCCGGTCTTCAAAATGCCGCCTAATTTCCCTTTGGCACCGGCTTGAGCCTCACGCACCTTCTGATTGAAAACAATCACGGCATCGGTCGGATAGAACCGTTCATCCCGCTTCTGCGCTGTGGTCAAATCAATCTTTTCCAAAGTTTGAACCGTCACATCATTCGTGCCGAGCAGTCCCTTCGATTTGAGTTTATCCCGCACCTGTTCGTTGACGCGGTGGACTTCGCTCCAGGTCTGCGACACCACCACGGCGGATAAATTTTTCTCCGCCAGTCCGAGATACTCGTCCGCCAGCTTGTCGGCTTGATCGGCCAGACCGCACGTTACTACCGCCCCCATCTTGTCGAGTTGGGAAAACGAATCGCCCAATTTTCCATCGGCGGCCAGTTTGACGGCCTGTCGGTATTGCTTGATATGCTCCCGCTCGTCCACGGTTTGACCGCGTGCCGGGTCTTGCCGGCGGATGTTGTGCAGTTCGACGGGTCTGACGCCCGAATATCGCTCAATGGCCAGCAACGCGTCCGAAGCCTCGACCGCACCATGCTGGCGTGTGTCACCGGACAGAATCAGCCTCGCATTCCGTTCGCGCACCAGCCGGATCAAGTCCAGCATCTGCCGTCCGCCAATCTGGCCGGCCTCGTCCACGATGACGGCAGCGCCTTCGGCCAGTTCACCTTTCATCAGAAAATTGGCGACGGTTGTCGGTGACGGAAAACCCGCGTGCTCCATGTCCATGACCTGCTGGCGTTGGGGCGCGAGCACAACCACCTTTCTGCCCGCATCAGAAAGCTGATCGGCCAGTTCACGCAGAACGAAACTTTTACCCGTGCCGGCACCGCCCCGAAAAATCAACACCCGGTTGGTGTTGGAAACCAATGCCTTTAGTGCCTGGCGTTGCTCCTCGTCGAATTGGGGATTGGCCGGACGCGGATCTCGAATCAGCGGATGGCACGCGTGACAACCATCCCTTGCAGTCTGGACAATTTCCACTTCGCGCTGGAGATGTTCTCGTGTCGTTACCTTGTCTGATTGTTCCTTAATGCGTAGATAATTTCGCCGGCTTGTGACGGCTTGAATGTCGGCAGTCGTGATCTCCCGGCCCCGTGCGTGTTCCAGCGCGTGACGCCAAAGTTCATGCTCGTGGACGACCGCCCGCCGCTCAAACAAATGTTCTTCGGCCCAAGCCACGGCTTTTTCGGCCACATTTTCACTCGCATCGGCAGCGACCAGTTGCTTGGTGGTGAGACGGCCCAACGATTCTCGTTCCGGTGAAGTCATCTGGCCGTCCCAGATTGCTTGCAGTTTTTCCAAACCGATGTCCCGGATTTTTCGTGCCCGCTCCTTGTGCGCGATATTTTCGCGAATCGCCGCAAGGTTGCCCTCGGCTTTTTCCGGTTCACGTTCGAGCAACTCCCGCGTTTTCTGGTCAATCTCGTTGTGCCGTTTGGAAAACTTTTTGACCAGTTCCGGCGAGACGCCCTTGATTTCAAAATCACCACGCGGTTTATTTTCAACCTGGTAGCCCAATTTGACCAGCGAGCGCGCCAGTTCGTGGTAATAGACATTTTCCACGAACTTTTGCGCCCCTAGCATTTCGTAATTTTGCAGTGCCTTCCATTTTTTCTCGACCGGGTCAAATGTGGCGTTGAACAGAATGCAATGGCTATGCAGGTGCGGGTCTAGTGCCCGCGAAGTTTCGTGCTGGAATACTGCCGCCACGATGTTGCCGGTGAGCCGGTCAGTGCATTCTCCTTTTTTGCGAACCCTTGTCGCCGCGAATGATTGCAACTGGCGCAATGCCTCGTTCACCGCCTGCTCATGTGCTTCCACCATCCGGGGATCATCGCCCACCAGCGCCGCAACGGAGACCGACTTGGCCGGGGAAAATGTGAAATCGTAGAACACCCGGCGGTTGCTGCTCTCATGTTCCTGCCCATCGCGCCCGATGTCCGTGCGCGTGGTATTCTGGCGTATCGTCAATTTCTCGCCGGTCTGCGGATGGAGATTTTCACACAGGCGGACGAACTCGTCCATGCGGGTAACGCCGGCCAGTCCCAAATCTTCCGCGCCCTGGCCAAACCAATGTCCCGGCACATGCTGGCCCTCGGTGTAGTAATCGCCGACGGACAGATGTTCTTTGAAATACTGCCGGGCATCTTTCAGGCTGCATTGTGGTTTAATGGCTAACATTCCTTTGGGCGCAGGCATCAATTGTTTCAGCGTTGATTAAAAATAATCATTGCGGGCAGTTTGGCAGAAGTTGGCACGATGAAGATGTATGTGATACATAATCGCTGGTAGTTCCTGCTTTCATTGACGTTTAGCTCTCGCACCGGAGAACTGTCAGAAATAATTTTGGTCATTGCCGGGACTCTGGCAGGGATCGGAGGGGGCAACATACAAACCATGCAAAATCTTTGTCGCGACCATGACGAGGTCGGAATGATCGGATTTTTTCCGTGTTGCCATTTCAACTCGGTGCCGATAAAAATTTGGCTCATGTCGCCTGCTAAAACATGAGTCTGGCGGCGTGGGTATGGACTGTTGACATTCATAATCACTTCATGCCTGCCAGTCTAATCGAATGTTTCCCCTAAAAGCCGTGTGTGACACACATGATAAACTTGCATGATATTTATTCATTCGACACAAGCATGGCCGAATGAATTCCCCGTTTTGTGTAATCTTTACACAAAATTTGACCGGCGTTTTCCGCCGGTCGTTGGCGGTGACAAGCAATGCAATTAGCGTCATTTTCACAATGGCCAGCATGTCAGGATTTAAGGTGATAACTGTGCAATCATTGCACAAAATTGCTTTACCTCCCCATCGCCGGCCAATCTGTCTTCAGAATGGAAATTCAAAAAACTATTCCAAATACAACTTGCAAACAGGATGCGGAAGCGTCACAACCATGTTTGAAATTAAAATCAGATGAAGACCAAACGCATATTTTTCTTCATCGCTCTGGTTCTGGCTTTGGGCGGCGTCATCCTGCTGCTGTTTCCACGCGAACCGCGTTATCAAGGACGGACATTAAGCAGTTGGTTGCAGCAATGCTACGACACGCCGCTGAACGAAACTCAACGTCTATCGGAAGCGCAAGCGGCCGTTCGTGCGATTGGCGCAAAGAAATCCGAGCCGGTGTTATTGAAGTTGGTTGAAACAAAGGAAGACCCCCTCAGCACCTGGCTCATCGGAAAGCGCGAAAAGTTGAGAATTGATTTCCTGCATTGGCGTTCGGCTGAAGATTGGCAGCAACTTGGCATCGCCGGCTTTGAAGCCTTGGAAACCAATGCCGCTCCCGCCGTCACCGAATTGACAAAACTTCTGAATGACAAGGAGCACGCCTTCGTTGCCGTGCGCTGTCTGGTCGCGGTCGGCCCACCCGCCGAGCCATCCGTGTCCCAAGCGTTGACCAACCAGAGCGTTCAGGTTCGCTATTTTGCCACCCAGCAATTCGCGTGGGTAACAGATAATGACGAAGTATATCTCGCAAAAATGAGGGAATGCCTCGAAGACCCTGATGGTTCGGTCCGATTCGCCGCCGTGCAGGGCATCGGTCTGCAAACTCAAGCACCAGATTTAGCCATACCGCTTCTGCTTGAAGCATTGCGAGATAAACAAGATACCGTTGCCTCGTGGGCTGCCAAGTTTTTGGCAAATTTCGGAACCAATGCCATGCGGGCATTTCCAGATTTGAGCAACGCCGTGGAACATGGAAGTCCGAATACAGTTAATCAGGCACTGAAAACCTTGGTGGTCATCGCGCCGGACAAAGCCCTGCCCATCGTTTTTGAAAATTTTCGGTCTGCCGATTCCCACCGGCGAAAAATATCCGTAGAATTGCTCAACCAATACCCGGCGACCAATTTGGAGATTCAAGCGGCGATGCAACAGTCGGCTTCAGACCCTGATCCGGCCTTGGCTCGCAGGGCCAGAGAATTGATTACCAAACAATACCAGGCCGAGCATCCGATTGAATCACAGTTTTCGGATGACCCCAGCGTTGCAGGCAAGAGCTTGGGTGAATGGCTGAAGTTGCACGATACCGACGGCGCATTTTCCGAGGAGGCAAAACAGGCACTCAAGCAGATGGGAACGAATGCCATACCTGCGTTGCTTAAACGAATCGTCTATGTGCAACCACCCTTTGGGCTGCGCGCTCCCGAAGTCAACATTGATGCCGTCAGGGCATTCATCACTTTGGGTGAACACGCCACGCCGGCACTTCCGCAATTGCAGGCGCTCATGGACGGCACCAACCAGGACACCGCCTTGTTTGCCATGCTTGCAACGGTTGGAACGGGATCAAACGCCATGCCAATTCTGTTCAAGGGATTGACCAACCAGTTTCCAGAAGTTCGCGGTGAAGCCGCCAATAATTTGACGGATGGAATTGGCAAAGATTTTCCCCAATGGCGTCAACAGGCGATTCCTATTTTCGCAAAATTGTTGAACGACCCCAACGAAGATATTCGGCTGAGTGCGACAAATCAGCTCAAAGAAATTGATCCCGCAGCCGCCGCCAAAGCTGGAATAAAATGAAAACGCAAAATTACATTCGGCGTCTGGTGTTTCTCGCTGCGGCATTTCTTCCGGTTGCTTCTGCGCGTGCCAACCCCATCGAGATGCCTGAAAAACCTCTCACGCCGGAAATCACTTTTCTGATCGTCTGCGCCATCTTGTTGGAGGTGGTTTGTATATTATTGATGCTTTGGCGTTCAAAAAATCCACGCTTCTTCATTTTATGGCTCATCGTCATTCATCTGTTCACATATCCGGCGTTTTTGGGATTTCTTTGGCTGGAACAAAATATACGCCCGGCTTTTGCCGCAGGAATTGGCGAAGGGTTGGTGGTGGTGGTCGAGGGAACCCTGATTTATCTGATTTGCCGGTTTGTCCCATCGGCCAAATCGGACCTGGCATCACCGTCAATTTTCAAATGTCTGCTCGCTTCGTTGATTGGCAATATCCTTTCGGCGTCAGCGTTTCCAATTTTACTGGCGATTTACGACCGTATTGCTTCCATCTGAATTTACCCGCTACATGCCCATAATCATTTGTGACATGCCCGGCGCTTTGACTGGCCGGCTTTCCTGCGGGCACTCGGAAACCGGCCAGACAAATCGCCTCGATGGAAACCTAGACGGTTGCGCACTCAACGGTCGTTCTGAAACCGCGCTCAACTCCGCCGTCGTCCGTTCATGCCACTCCCGACCTGCTCCGTTTCGCTGCCGGTTTCAGAACGCCCGTTCAGTGCTTGGTCATCACGAACCACAATCCGCAGCCGTAATGGTGCATCTGATGTGATGCGAGATGCACACCTTCGTGCTTGCAGGTTTGCGAACCATCATGCGAATCACGATGCCAACTATGCCGCCAACTTTCACGCTTCGTCAGATGCTTCAACTGGTGCCATTCGCCTGCAAACTTCCATGCCAAACATGGTGCCGCTCGCAATTACGCAGGTTCATGCCAACACAAGTGCCAACAGTTTCGTGTGAGTTTGAGGATGGCCGCTACATCGGTTGCTACGCGTGATGCACACTTTCATGCTTTCAGGTTTGCAAACTATCATGCGAACCACGATGCCAACTATGCCGCCAACATTCGTGCTTCGTCACATGCTTCGACTGGTGCTATCCGCCTGCAAACCTCCATGCCAATCATTATGCGCCTTCAATTGCGCAGGTAGATGCCAACTGAAGTGCCCACACAATTTTGTGCGGGTTTGAGAGTGGACGCCTCACCCCTTAAATTTTTAAGGCGTCGGTGTTCGCAGAATTTCCGGCGAATTGCCGCGCAACTTCCGCGCAACGGCCGAGCACCATCCGGCGTGGTTTCTGGCGCAGCGTCCGTGCGATAGCCGATGAAGTGTCCGGTTAAATCTCCGGGCAACTTCCGGGCAATGTCCGCGCAGTATCCGCGCAACAGCCGGGACGTGTCCGGTTAATCTCCAAACAGTGTCCGCGCCACGTCCGCGCAACATCCGGGCAATTTCCCGGCAGCGTCCGGGAAATTCCACAGGATAGCCACGCTTGTGTCCGCGTCCAGTCCGTGCCCGCATCCAGTCCGCGACCGTGACTATATTTTGTCCATGGCTGCGAACAGTCCACTTCCGCGACGTGTCCGCAAATATGGCCGTGTCCAGTCCGTGACCTGACCACGACCGCGATTTGTCCGTATCCATGTCCAGTCCATGACCGCGCACAGTCCGTATCCTTGGTCAGTCCGTGTCCAGTCCGTAACCGCGACCAGTCCGCGTCCGTGCTTCACCCTTGGAAAATCCAGATATGTTCAAGGTGATTTCCGCCGTCTGTCCGCGCTGGCCCGTGCGGGCGGTTGTCTCCACTCAATCCGCTGCGCCAACCCACCGCACGCTCCGCGACGGATTCGGTTCATCTGGCGTTCCGTGCGGCTGGCCGTTGCGCCCGGCGGTGACGACTATGCGTTCGTCCCATCCGTCGCCCCGTCCACCCGCACCGAACGCCTTTCATATTTTCTTGGTGCAGGCGTGCCGGTGTCGTGCTAAAAAATAAAATTTAGATCAAACGGCGACACAGCGACACGCTCGCTTGTCACTCGCGCCGCACTTTGGCATCATCGCGCAATGCCGCGACCTGCCAGCAAAAAATCTCCGCCAAACGGCTCGGCCTTGGGCTTTGAGGCGACCCTTTGGTCTGCCGCCGAAAAGCTCAAGGGCAACATGGACGCGGGCGAATACAAGCACGTCGTCCTCGGCCTGATTTTTCTCAAATATATTTCCGATGCGTTCGAGGAACGGCACGCCGCGCTTGCGAAGGACAAATCCGCCGACGCCGAAGACCGCGACGAATACACCGCCGACAACATTTTTTGGGTCAACAAAATCGCCCGCTGGTCATATTTGCAGGGACGCGCCAAGCAGCCCACCATCGGCAAAGACCTCGACGACGCGATGGTCGCGGTGGAAAAGGACAATCCCACGCTCAAAGGGGTGCTTCCCAAGGAATACGCCCGCCCCGCGCTCGACAAGCACCGGCTCGGCGAACTCATTGATCTCATCGGCACGATTGGACTTGGCGACCGCGAAAGCCGCTCCAAGGACATTCTCGGTCGCGTGTATGAATATTTTTTGAGCCAGTTCGCCAGCGCCGAGGGCAAGCAGAGCGGCCAGTTTTACACGCCGCGCCATGTCGTCCGGCTGCTGATTGAAATTCTCGCGCCCTACAAAGGCCGCGTGTTCGATCCGTGCTGCGGTTCGGGCGGGATGTTCGTGCAGGGCGAAAAATTCGTGGAATCCCACGGCGGACGCATCGGCGACATTTCCATTTACGGGCAGGAATCCAATTACACCACCTGGCGGCTCGCCATGATGAACATGGCGATTCGCGGCATCGAAGCGCACATTGCCTGGAACGAACAAGGCTCGTTCCAGAACGACTCCTTCAAGGATTTGAAGGCCGACTACATTCTGGCGAATCCGCCGTTCAACGACGACGATTGGGGCGGCGACCGGCTGCGCGAGGACGTGCGCTGGAAATTTGGCGTGCCGCCGACGGGCAACGCCAACTTCGCCTGGGTGCAACATTTCATCCACCACCTTGCGCCCACCGGCATGGCCGGCTTTGTTCTCGCCAATGGCTCGATGTCCTCGAATCAATCCGGCGAAGGCGAAATCCGCCAAACTCTCGTTGAAGCGGATTTGGTGGATTGCATGGTGGCGCTGCCGGGACAACTTTTTTATTCCACGCCGATTCCGGTTTGCTTGTGGTTCATTTCCCGCGACAAGCGGAACAACCGCTTCAAAGACCGTCGCGGCAAAGTGCTTTTCATAGACGCCCGCAAATTCGGCACGATGATTGACCGCGTCCACCGTGAACTGACCGGTGACGATATTGCCAAAATCGCCGGGACATACCACACATGGCGCGGCGATAAGGGCGCGGGCAAATACGAGGACACGCCCGGTTTTTGCAAGAGCGGCACGCTTGAAGAAATCAGCAGTCACGGCTTTGTGCTGACACCAGGACGTTACGTTGGCGCGGAAGATATTGAGGATGATGGCGAACCGTTTCCAAAGAAAATGAAACGTCTGGCTGCGAAGTTAGACGAACAGTTCAAGGAATCAGCAAAGCTGGAAAAGCTCATTCGCAAAAACATCAGTGCCCTTGGATATGACAAGTGAGTGGAAAATTCAGTCTCTGCGCGAAGCTGGCGTGTCGCTGATAGATTGCGATCACCGCACACCCCCCGCCGCCGAGTCTGGCTATCCATACGTCGCCATTCCACAACTCAAGCAAGGGCGGCTTGACCTTTCGGATGTTCGCCGGATCACCCGCGAGCATTTTCTCGAATGGACTCGCAAAGCAAATCCGCAGACAAATGATGTCATTCTTTCGCGTCGGTGCAATCCGGGGGAAACCTCAGTTGTGCCTGACGGGTTGGAATGTGCGCTTGGGCAAAATTTGGTTTTGCTTCGCGCAGATGCCTCAAAATTATTTCCGCCATTTCTCCGTTGGCTCGTGCGCGGCAGCGACTGGTGGGAGCAAATTGGCAAGTTCCTCAATGTCGGCGCTGTGTTCGACAGCTTGAAGTGTGCTGACATTCCAAACTTTCGATTGCCCATTCCACCATTTGCCGAGCAACAGGCAATTGCGGGAGTTTTGGGCGCGCTGGATGACAAGATTGAGTTGAACCGGCGGATGAACGAGACGCTGGAGACGCTGGCACGAAGTTTTTTCAAATCCCATTTCGTGGACGCTGTCGCAACCAAGCTGCCCAAAGGCTGGCGCGCTGGTAAACTGCGTGATTGTTGTGAGCGGGTCGAGAACGGCGGCACTCCAAAGCGTGACGAACCAAGCTACTGGACTCCCGCCACAGTTCCATGGCTCACGTCCGGTGAAGTTCGACAGGCCATTGTGACAAAGACAGACAATTTTATTTCCGAAGAGGGTCTTGAAAACAGCAGTGCGAAACTCTGGCCTCCCGCGACAACGGTGGTTGCGCTTTACGGCGCGACCGCAGGGCAAGTGTGCTTTCTTGGCGACACGATGTGCTCGAATCAAGCGTGCTGCGGGCTGATCCCCAAAAAAGACTTGCGTTATTACGTCTATTTGCACGCCTCGTCTTCCGTCGCTGCGTTTGAACAGCAAACACGAGGTTCAGCACAACAGAATTTGAGCCAGCAAATCGTCGCAGATTTTCCAACCGTCATTCCCGACGACGACACACTGGCCGAGTTCGATCAGATTGTGCATCCCCTTTTCTCGCGGTGGATAGACAACCTCAAAGAATCCCGCACGCTGGCCGAGTTGCGCGACGCGCTGCTGCCCAAGCTGCTGTCCGGCGAGTTGCGCGTGCCCGCCGCCGCCAACATTAAGGAGGCCGTTGCATGAACGTGTTCCGACTGCATGTGCCGGCCGAGGCTACGCGCCGTGAATACGCCGTCTATGTGATGGTCGCCCGCCATCGCAAAACAAAGACCGTTAAAATTTACATCGGTAAGACCGGCGACAATCGTGAAGGCTGCAATCCCGTGATTTCCAGGGCGGGAAACCACCTTTCATTTAATCCAATGCACGCGCAGTCCCGTAACTATTTGGGCAAACCGGAAAACTACGATTTCGATTTTTTCTTCACTTCCTTTGGCGCTTATGTCCGGCCTTCACAATCTCGGCGCGGCATTGACCTTGTGAACGAGATGGAGCGGCGCATGAATTGTCTTGCACGGGAAACTTTCGGAGAAATCATAAACCCGCTCAAGTTGTCCCGTTACATTTCGCGAGCAGAAAAAGATCGCCGAAGCCGGCTCGCAACTCCGGAGCGTATGGCCCGGTTGAAGGAATTGGTCAAAACCGTGCGGCGATCCATCTAGGAGAAAATGAATTATGCCTGAAGTTTACTGTGTTCGCGCCGAGTATGGCACCTTTGCCGCACAGTTCGTCAAGGGTGGCTACATGGCCATTGGTTGGAATGACGTAAAAGACCTGCGCCGTCTGAAATCGAAGGAGGAACTTTACCCGCTTTACAAAAAGGCTTATCCAGAGGATACGTCGAACATTGTCATCGGTCAGCAAGTTGGGCAGATGGCTCGTTTCTTGTTCGATATTCAGGCTGGTGATTATGTGATTACGCCCGATGCGGACACGGAACTCCTCCATATTGGAGTCGTGCAGCCCTCACCGCCTTATTATTATGGTGACGCCAGCGATGGGTGTCAGTTCTTCCATCGGCGTCCGGTTAAATGGTTGCCAGGCACATTTAAGCGGGGCGCGTTCTCGGTCCCATTCCAAAACACGATGCGATCTTCGCTGACGGTGTTTTTTGTCTCACAGAAGGAGCATTTTCTTGAGGTGATTGGGAGGAAGGAACTGGCGCCCAATGCACCAAAAGAATCATACGACCCGTATCGCGCAGTTCTGGATCAAGTCTTGGAATTGAACGACAAGGAGTTTGAAATTCTCATCACGCACTTGCTCGCGGCTATCGGATTTGAAGGAGCAGAGCACACTGGCAAATCCGGTGACGGTGGCGTGGATGCAACGGGGGAACTCAATGTGGCAAATCTTGCGAAGGTGAAACTGTTCGTGCAGGTGAAGCGCTATAAAATCGGCACGAAAATCGCCGCCAAAGATGTGAAGTCGCTCCGGCAGTCCATACCATCAGGCGGCCAGGGTGCGTTCATCACCACCGCCGAGTTTCAGGCCAAGGCCAGCGATGTGGCGTTGGAGCAGGGCTTTCCCCGGATCGGCCTTGTGAACGGGCAGCAGTTGGTGGATTTGCTGGTGGAGCACTGGGAAAACATTCCCGATGACTTCAAAAACAAGCTCGGCCTGAAGCAGGGACTGGTGCGCGCATGAAATGTAATTTGCCCAAGTTGCAGTCCAACGAGTTGCGCGTGCCAGCCGCCGCTAAATTTGTGGAGGCAGCGGCTTGATTATGGAAGTGCTCGAACTCACCGCCACGCAGTTCCTCAAGTCGATGTCCACCGGGCGGAACCATCCGTTGCTGCTGGGGTGCGAGAATGCCAGCGGGAACAAGTTTGAAGTGGTGGTGAAGTTGCGCGGGCGGGAAATGGACGAGAAAGCCCAAATGGCCGAACTGCTCACCGCGCAACTGGCGGACGACCTGGGATTGCAAGCGCCGCAAGCGGCGCTGGTGAACGTGCCCGCCGGGTTTGAAGCCATCATCCCCGGGCATGAATTGGCGAAGCTGGTAAAAGGCAGTCCCGGCCTGAATTTTGGCTCGGTCCACTTGGGCGCGGGATTTACCACCTGGCCGCCGGGCCGCAATCCCGTGGGCGCGCAGCGGGATCAAGCCGCAGATATTTTTGCCTTCGACACACTTATTCAGAACCCGGACCGGCGGGCGGTGAACCCGAACCTTTGGGCGCGTTCCGACCGGCTCGGTGTTTACGACCATGAACAGGCATTTTCATTTTTATCCTTGCCCATCATCGGCGGCGCGCCGAAGCCGTGGGTGGCGGCAAGTCATGGAAATGGATTTCGTTTTTTGGAACAGCACGTTTTCTACGGGAATCTGCGCGGCGGGCGGTTGAATCTCGGCCCGTTCAAGGAAAAACTCGGCGCACTGACCGATAAACGGATTCAAGGCTATCTTGAGACAGTTCCGGCCGGGTGGCTGGGGCAGAGCGATTTTGGCGGGCAGGTCGCCGGGTATTTCTGCGAGGCTCGCCAGCAACGGGAAGGTCTGGTAAATTTGGTAAAACACATACTGCGATGAAAACAACCTACAACACCATCACCCTGCGTTATCTGCACGACGTTGTGACCGGCGAATTTGCCAACATCGGGGTTGTGCTCTATTCGCCAGAGCAACGGTTTCTGGAGGCGCGCTTCACCACGTCCTACGAACGGTTGAACGCGATTTTTTTGAAGATTGACCATCTGCACTTTCGCGCCCTGATGCGTTACCTAGCGAACCGGTTTGACGAAATCGCCGCCGACATCCGCGATGGCTTGCACGTTCCGCCCGTGACCGCGCTGAAAGAAATTGTCCGCCAGGTGCTGCCGCCGGACGATAGCTCGCTGCAATGGTCGGAACCGGGCGGAGGCTTCACGGAAGACGCGGCGGCGACGCTGGATGAATTGTTCAAAAGGTCCGTCGAGCGATACGTCGCCGGCGCGGAACAGGTGAGCCGGAGCGACGAGGAAATTGCCAAGCCGTTCAAAGCCAGGCTGGGCAGGACGGCAGAGAAACTGGCGGAAAAGAAAATTGAAACGAAGGACTATCAATACGACTTCCGCTTCGCCTGGAAAAATGACATCTGGCATCTTTACGAGCCGGTTTCCTTTGATTTGGTTGATCCGGGCAGCATCCGCGAGAAGGCGAACAAGTGGCTGGGCCGGGGCGTGGCGCTGCATGATGCGCGGGAGAAATTTAAGATTCACTTCCTTTTGGGCGAACCGCGACAGGATGAAACGAAGAAGGCGTTTGAAAACGCGATTCATCTGTTGGGCAAGATCCCCGGAAACAAAGAGCTTGTCCGCGAAAATGAATTGGAACACTTCGCGGCACACGTGGCAAAAGAGATTGGCAGCCATGGCCTGCCTGAAATTGTTCTGCGCGATAAACCAAAACGTCAATGAGCCGGGTCATCGCAACGTCCGTCGTTGAAATTGCCGCGCTGCTGTCCGGCAAGTTGCGCGTGCCGGTTGCCAAACTCACGAAATAAATAGAAAGGGAAAATTTATGAATAAAATGCCAGAAAAGTCGGTGACAGACCGGAAGAAGCTGATGTTGCCACAGGAAATTTCCGAGGTGTTTTCCCAGCTTGGTTTGCAGAAGGAAGAGGAGCGCGAAAAGTTCCGGTCTTTGGCCGAGGTAAAACAGCCGGAAAATGAAAGTGTCCGCATTTTGTTGTCCGGCACCACCGCCGGATTGAAGGACGCGCAAGGAGGGAGTTATGCCTAATTGGAATAATATGCTCAATGAGGTCACGGCCATCGGCGGCGCGCATGATGTCCTGCGGCGGCGCTACCTTAAAAAACTTCACGAGGAAACGAAGCGGAATATCATCATCTATTACAGCGGCTGGTTGCAGAAGCCCGGCTTTCCCGGCGCTGGAATCAATGACGAGGACAAGAACGGGTTCATGACCACCATCAATGGCCTGGACAGGAAGTTGGGCCTGGACTTGGTTTTGCACACACCGGGCGGTGACACAGCCGCCACCGAATCATTGGTGGATTACCTGCGCCAGATGTTTAACGGCGATGTTCGCGCCATTGTGCCGCAGATTGCCATGTCGGGCGGAACGATGATTGCGTGCGCCTGCAAAGTGATTTTGATGGGCAAGCAGTCCAGCCTGGGGCCGGTTGATCCGCAGTTCAATGGCATTCCCGCGCATGGCGTGATCGAGGAATTTCGGCGGGCTTACGAGGAAATCAGGGTTGACCCGGCGAAGATTCCCGTCTGGCAGCCCATTATCGCCAAATATTCCCCAGCGTTTATCGGTGAGTGCCAGAAAGCCATCGCTTGGTCGGAACAACTCGTCCGCGAATGGCTCGCGACCGGAATGCTCGCCGGTGATGCAGCCCGCGATCAAAAAATTGACCGGATCGTCAAAGAGTTGACCGACCACGCATTGACCCTGTCCCATGCCCGGCATCTGTCGGCAGAAACGTGTGTTGAGATGGGCTTGAATATCGAAATGATTGAGGCCAAGCAGGAATTGCAGGATGCCGTGCTTAGCCTGCATCACGCCTGCATGTTGACCATGTCGCAAACGGGCGCCTTCAAGATAATCGAGAACCATCAGGGGGCGGCTTTTATCCAAGCCGCCCAGGTCGCGCAAATGATTCAAGGGATCAAATAAAGAAAGTGAAGCCATGAGCCAGATTTTCAACATCTATTGTGACGAAAGCTGCCATCTGGAAAACGACGGTCAGCCGGTGATGGTGCTGGGGGCGTTGTCCTGCCCGGCGGATCAGGCGCGCGCCCTATCGTTGCAGATTCGCGACGTTAAACGGAAACACAAGCTGGCCGATGATTTTGAAATCAAATGGGCCAAGGTGTCGCCGGGGCAGGTTGATTTTTATCTGGAGCTGGTGGATTTGTTTTTTGCCACGGACTGCCTGTCGTTTCGCGGGCTGGTTGTGCCCAATAAAGAGGTGCTCCGACACGCGGAGTTCCAGCAGTCGCACGACAAGTGGTATTACAAAATGTATTACCTCCTGCTCCGGCCCATTCCCAAACCGCCGGATCAATACCGAATCTATCTGGACATCAAAGATACCCAGGGCGGTCGGAAAGTGCGCGAACTGGAGGAATACCTGAAACATGGCGTTCATGATTTTGCGGGCGAAGTCGTTGCCGGCATCCAGCAGGCCCATTCGCACGAACTGGCGGCGATGCAATTAGCGGATTTGTTGATTGGCGCGTTGAGTTATTTACACCGCCAGTTGCAAACCAGCCCGGCCAAGCTCGCGTTGATTGAGCGCATCAAGCAACGGAGTGAATTAACGCTGAAATGGTCCACCGCGCCGGGCCGGAAGAAATATGACCTGTTCATCTGGGAGGCTAATCAGGGGGATGCCGGACAATGATTCTGCCGCCAAAATTAAGCGTGGGAGATTTTCCCGGCGCGGATTATGCCGAACGCTGGAAGGCGTTTCTGGAAGGCATCTATCAGGTGTTCCTTCGTGACGTGGCCCACGGCCACCTGTCCTTTCAGGGCAAGCCGGTCAAGTGCCGGTATCACGAGCCTTACGACGGCAAACATTTTTCCTTTTGGCATTTGATGTCCGAAGGCAGGGAGGAGCAGGATCGCGTCCCGGATTTGGAGCGTTGCGCTCGGATTCCGTGGATTGCCCCGGTCATCCAAAACGCCGACGATGCCGCACATGTCCGATGGTGGGAAAATGAACGCTCATCATCACGCGGTGTAAAAACCCATGTTCCGTTGTGGCTGTTTGAACATGACTATGCGGTGATCCTAGAAAAGCGGCCGGATTTTTATTTGTTGCTCACAACGTATTGCCTACGTCCGCGTCAGGTTGAGAAGTTTGAGCAGGAATGGCAGGAGTGGAACGCTTAAAATGGCAGAGGCCACCATTTAGGCGGCCTCAGATATTCCTTCAACACATGGTTGATGAACTGAAACGAATATAACCCAACAGTTGGGTTTGTAAACAACAAAATCGGCTTGATGGCAAACAACTTTAGCACATTTTCTTTGGGAAATGTCGTATTGACATCCGGGCGGCCAAAAGGGTCAATTCCAGGCGAATTCCTGCACAAATCGCGACATGGTCGCAATTCCACGGTGTTTTTACATGGAAAAGATGAATCCCGACAAGAATCCCGACAAAATGTCGGAATTCGCAGGAAATGGAACAGGGAATCCCGCCAAACCTCCCGCCATTTTGGCGGGAGGGTGGTAATCGGTGAACCGACGCTTCGTCATCCTGCCATGATGCCACCCGGAATTCTTAACCGGACATTTATCCGGACATTTTGTCCGGGGAGTGCTGCCAGTTCAGTCCTTGCGACAATTCTCGCGACAAAGTGTCGCGGGCGGCGGAGCGCGGCTCCGGAAAATCCTGCCATTTATCCTGCCGAACTGGCAGGATGCCGCTATCCAGAAAGGAAACCGGACATGATATTCGGATTTGCCTACGATTTAGGAACAACCGCACACACCGACATCGAATAACGCATGAGCTTCACCGAATCCATCGTCGAAGACGCCGCGCTGTCGTGGTTCGGCGAACTGGATTATGCGTTGCTGCCCGGCCAGGTCATCGCCCCCGGCGAAGCCGCCGCCGAGCGAACCAGCTTTAGTGAGGCGTTTTTGCCGGAGCGGTTGCGAGCCGCGTTGCGGAAGCTGAATCCCAAGCTGCCCGCCGAGGCGCTGGACGAAGCCTTCCGCAAAATCACCCTCCCGCAGCATCCCACACTCATCGCCAGCAACCGCGCCTTTCACCGGCTGCTGGTGGACGGCATCGCCGTCGAATGCCGCCGCAAGGACGGCAGCATCGGCGCGGAAATTGTCCGGCTGATAGATTTTGCCAACGCGGACAATAACGACTGGCTCGTGGTGAACCAGTTCACGGTGATTGAAGGCCAGCACAACCGCCGCCCCGACGTGGTGATTTTCATCAACGGCCTGCCGCTGGGCGTCATTGAATTGAAAAATGCGGCGGACGAAAACGCCGACATCTGGCAGGCGTTCGCACAATTCCAAACCTACAAACAGCAAATCCCGGCGCTGTTCGTCCACAACGCGGTGTTGATTATATCCGACGGACTCGAAGCGCGCATCGGCACGATCAGCGCGGACAAAGAACGCTTCATGCCGTGGCGCACGATTGACGGCGAAACCGTCGCGCCCGCCACCATGCCGCAGCTTGAAGTTTTGTTGCGTGGCATGTTTGATAAACGCCGCTTTCTTGACCTTGTCCGGCATTTTGTCGTGTTCGAGGACGATGGCGGCAATGCCGTCACCAAAAAACTGGCGGGCTACCACCAGTTTCATGCCGTCAATATCGCCATTGCCGAAACCATCCGCGCCGCCAGCGCCGGGGCGATGGAATTGAAAGAGGGCAGCAGCGGCTATTTCGCCAAAAAACAGCCCGGCGGCGAAACCGGCGACAAGCGTGTCGGCGTCGTCTGGCACACGCAGGGATCGGGTAAGTCGCTGACGATGGCATTTTACGCCGGTCGGCTGGTAGTCGAGCCGGAAATGGAAAACCCCACGCTCGTTATTCTCACCGACCGCAACGACCTCGACGACCAGCTTTTCGGCACTTTTGCCCGCTGCCGTGAATTGCTCCGGCAAAAGCCGGTGCAGGCGCAGAACCGGGACAATTTGAAAAAGCTCCTCGCCGTCGCCTCCGGTGGCGTGGTGTTCACGACGATTCAGAAATTTTTCCCGGAGGACAAAGGCGGCAAATATCCGCTGCTTTCCGACCGGCGCAACATCGTCGTTATCGCCGACGAGGCGCACCGCAGCCAATACGATTTCATTGACGGCTTTGCACGGCACATGCGCGACGCGCTGCCGAACGCCTCGTTCATCGGCTTCACCGGCACGCCGATTGAAAAGGCCGACGCCAACACGCGGGCGGTGTTTGGCGATTACATTTCCATTTACGACATCCAGCGCGCCGTCGAGGACAAGGCGACCGTGCCGATTTTCTACGAAAGCCGGCTCGCCAAGCTGGAATTGAAGCCGTCGGAAAAACCGACAATTGACCTGGATTTCGAGGACGCTACCGAAGGCGAGGAACTGGAGCACAAGGAAAAGCTCAAATCAAAATGGGCGGCACTTGAAGCCGTCGTCGGTGCGGACAAGCGCGTCGGCCTCATCGCGGAAGATTTGATAAAGCATTGGGAAGCCCGGCTTGAGGTGATGGACGGCAAAGCGATGATTGTGTGCATGAGCCGCCGCATCTGTTTTGAGCTTTACGAGGCCATCCGCAAATTGCGCCCAAAGTGGCATCACAAGGACGATGAAAAAGGCGTGGTGAAAATCGTCATGACCGGTTCGGCGAGCGACCCGCTCGAATGGCAGGATCATATCCGCAACAAACCACGCCGGGAGGCGCTGGCGAAAAGATTCAAAAAAGGCGAAGACCCGTTCAAAATTGTCATCGTCCGCGATATGTGGCTGACCGGTTTTGACGCGCCCTGCCTGCATACAATGTATCTGGATAAGCCCATGCGCAGTCACGGGCTGATGCAGACCATCGCGCGTGTGAACCGCGTTTTCAAGGACAAGCCGGGCGGCTTGGTGGTGGATTATCTCGGCCTGGCGCATGAGTTGAAACAGGCATTGGCCATTTACACCGAAAGCGGCGGCCACGGACGGACGGCGATTGATCAAGAGGAAGCCGTTGCCGTTATGCTGGAGAAATACGAAATTTGCTGTGACCATTTTCACGGGTTCGACTGGTCGAAATGGACGGACGGCAAACCGGCTGAAAAACTCGGACTGCTCCCGGCGGCGCAGGAGTATATATATGCACGAGCGGCGAAGGCCAAAAAGCCCGACGAGCATAAACAGAAATTTCTCCGCGCGGTTACGGAACTTTCACAGGCATTTGCGCTGTCCGTGCCGCATATCAAGGCGATTGAGATACGCGATGACGTGGGATTTTTCCAAGCCGTCCGCGCCGCCATCGCCAAGAGCGACATCAGCGGCAAGGACAAATCGCCGGGGGACATTGATGCCGCGATCCGGCAAATCATTTCCCGCGCCGTGGCGTCCGATGAAGTCGTGGACATTTTTGCCGCCGCCGGTTTGAAGAAGCCCGACATTTCGATTTTGTCGGATGATTTTTTGGCCGAAGTTCGCGGGATGCCGCAGAAAAATCTCGCCGTCGAGTTATTGCGCAAACTGCTGAACAACGAAATCAAACTGCGCTCCAAAAAATTCCTGATTCAATCCAAATCATTTGCCGAGTTGCTGGAAAATTCCATCCGCAAATACCAAAACCGCGCCATCGAAACGGCGCAGGTGATTGAGGAGTTGATTCAACTCGCCAAGGACATGCGCAAGGCCGACACGCGCGGCAAAGACCTTGGCTTGAGCCAGGACGAAGTAGCGTTTTACGACGCGCTGGAAACGAACGACAGTGCCGTGAAGGCATTGGGCGATAAAAACCTGAAATTTATCGCCCAGGAACTGGTGAAAACCATCCGCGAAAATGTCAGCATTGACTGGACGGCCAAGGAATCCGTCCGAGCCAAGCTGCGCGTCATGGTTAAACGCATCCTGCGAAAATACGGTTATCCGCCTGACAAGCAGGAGAAGGCGACGCAGACGGTGTTGCAACAAGCAGAGTTGTTGTGTGCGGACTGGACGGGGTCAATTTAATTCAGCGTGCAAAATCAATTCTGGTCGTTCCAGCTATGGGATGGGTTCATCTCAAGACTTTGAAGTATTTTCAAAAAAACATTTGACAAAAATGCGGACTGGTAATAATTTCTTACCAGATGTAAGACATTATGAATCGCAATGAAATGTTTAGATTGGTGTGCGCTCTTCTGCGGGATTCACCCGACTCGGAAGATGTGGAAATCACTTGGGAGACGAATCCATTCCAGGCGCTCGGCAAAGACAGTCATGATGGGATTGTGTTTGCGTGTTTATTCAGCGAGCGGCTCGGTATTGAAATTGATCCCGAAATCAACCCGCTGGTGGATGACCAGCGCCAACGCGCAAGAACGGTCGGGGAGCTGGTTGATTGGTGTCTGGAACGCCTGCCAGCAAACAAGAAAGAGAAATAATTTATGCCGTCTCCCGAAGAAGATCGCCAAGCAATAGCCAATCGGTTACGCACCGCGCGCGAACACGCTGGCCTGTCCCAAGGGCAGGTTGCAAAGTTATTTGGTTATCAACGTCCAACCATCTCGGAGATCGAGGCAGGCCGACGACGTGTATCTGCCGAAGAATTAGCAAAATTTTGCGAAATATACGACGTCAGCGTCTCATGGATTGCCACGGAACAATCGGAAGTATCGAATCCGAATGTGGAACTGGCGGCTCGCGAATTGGTCAAACTCAAAAAAGAGGACTTAGACAAGGTGATGAACTTGCTTCAGACTCTCAGGAAATCGGAAAGGAAGACACGGTGATTAACAAGAGTCTGGCCCGCCGCGCACTTCGCGGAGCATTGGAGGTCCGCAAAATGGCGCAGGTCTCGCTATCCACACCTCTTTGCATTTACGATGTCGCGGCGGAAAAACTTAAAATCGAGGTGCGGTTTCATGCCGGGGCGAGCTTCGGGGGAATGTATGCCAGGGAAACCCAGACAATTTTAGTTCCGTCCGAACGCCCTACCGTCAGGCGGGTGTTCACCTGCGCCCACGAGGTCGGCCACTGGTATTTTAATCACGGCACCAAAGTCGAGGTTTTGGGCGAAATGGAAAAAGGCGGAATGGATGACCCTGATGAAATTTTGGTCAACCAATTCGCAGGCCACCTGCTCATGCCAAAGTGGGCGGTTGATAAATCATTCAAAGACCGAAAGCTAAATCCGGTCACAGCAACCGACCGGGATTTTTATGCCGTTGCGTGCCAATTTGGCGTGGGTTATGAAACGATCATAACACATTTGCGATACGCCCTCGATATGGTGTCGGCGCATCAAGCCGAACGATTGCTCCAAAGTTCGCCAAAGGCAATAAAGGAGCGAGTGCTTAATACTCCGTTTCCCGCCCGTCTTGTGTTGGTGGATTTGGCGTGGAAGCAAGACATTCCCATTGATCTGGAAGTGGGAGACGGCGTTTTTCTGACATTCCAAGCGCTGGCCGAAAATGATCGGCTGGATGTTCAGTCGGTTTCAGGAGGTTCATTATTCCTAGCCGCCAAGCCCGGAATTTCCAAAGTGACAGCGACCGACAACTCTTGGGCCACATTTGTCCGAATTTCAAAAAATGGATTCACTGGCCGGAGCATTTACCGCCATTTGGAGGACCCCGATGCCTAAAAAAACCGCTGTTATTCATGCCACCAACGTCTCAGAGGGGTGGGCTGATATTTTTAATCTTGTCATGGCCGCGCCGGGGGCAAAAGCCGGCCCCATTGTCCTTGAGTTGGAGGCACAAAATGGTGTGGCTGTCGAAACGCCGATTATTCGGCAGTTAGTGGACGAGGAATTGAAGAAACACGACAAATTTTCCATTGATACCACATCTTTCCTGATTTTTCCGTGGAAGCTATGGAATATGCTTGGCCAACCCGACTTGACACGTTTCACGGACATTTACTTGAAAAAGGTTTTTCCGGCGCTTAAGCGGCGAGGGCCGATGCACAATAGTCATGGCACATATTTTCAGCGCATGATTCAGTTTTCTGGTTTCAGCGAAACGGCAGGAGTCCGTAAAGAAAAAGAGGTGAACCAGCTTCAGCGCATTTTGGAAATTTGGGGAAAAGCCGAGCAAAAAGGTCGGCATCCCCGTCATTCTGCCCTCCAGGCGACAATTTTTGATCCGGCAAAAGATCATCATGGCGCGGCGCTGTGTGTGTTTCCCTGCTTGCAACAGGTGAGTTTTAACTACCACGATAATTTCCTGACAATCAATGCGTATTACCCCACACAATATTTATTTGATCGGGGCTATGGAAACTATTTGGGACTTTGCCAACTTGGTCAATTTATGGCCAAACAAATGGGACTTACCTTTTCTGGCCTTGTTTGTTTTATCGGAAGCTGCCATCTGGGAGGAGCCGGGATAACGAAACAAACGCTCACGCCATTGAAAAGCCGCATAGAAGATTATCATAAAAAAATTTGTTCTGGAGCATTGCAAATCCCAGCCGAAGTCCGTGGAACATAATTATGAAACCGTCACCGGCGCTATATGTATTCGAGGGACCGGATGGTGTGGGCAAATCCACGCTTTCCAAGTGGTTCGCAAAAACTTTGCGGAGCCGGGGAGAGCGAGTTGTGATTTGGTCGTCGTTTCCTGGAAATGCAAAAGGTTCAGTTGGCGACTTGGTTTACAAGTTGCACCATGATCCGGCCAGTTTGAATGTCAAGGCAATCCATCCCCTATGTTTGCAGCTTTTTCACGTAGCCGCGCACATTGATGCCATTGAATCACGATTCGCCAAATGTGTCCGTGATGGAGCTACAATTGTTCTGGATCGTTATTGGTGGTCAACTTGGGTGTATGGGCGATTCGATGGGGGTGACGCGGTAACGCTTGATAAAATGATCGCGATTGAAAAACGCACGTGGGGAAAAATCAAGCCTGCCAAAGTTTTTCTGGTTGCCCGTCACCTTTCAGAAAACTCTGAAAAGCAAAGACGACTAGAACAACTTTACGCGCAATTGGCTCGAAAAGAGGCTCACTTCACTCCGGTCGTGCGCGTCCTTAATGACGGGATTCTCAAAACGGCTAAAAACCAGATTCTTTCGTCCCTATTGTGAGGCAATTAAATTTTCAAAATATTAAGGCCGTCACCCCGCGCAATTCTAAATCTCACGGCGTGTGGCCCAATATCCTCGTCAAGCTTGCACCTGCCAAACCAACCGAGGTGTTTAACTCATACTGGCACTTTGCGGCAGAGCGTCAGAAGGTTTTTTTTAAGCGGATTGCAAACGAACCCCCGCCGTGGACAGAAGATGACATTCTTCAGAGTTACAAGTTCACGAACGCCTACCGAGCTTCCGACCGTGTGAGCCAGTATTTGATTCGCTGTATTCTTTACGACAAGCAGCGGTCCCCAGATGATATTTTCTTTCGTTGCCTACTTTTCAAGTTTTTCAACAAAATCGAAACATGGAAATTGCTCGAAGCGGAAATTGGCGAGATTCGCGCCGACACATTCGATGAACGTGCTTATGAACGTGTTCTAACGAAGGCCATGCGCGAGAAAACGCGAATCTATTCGGCGGCATATATCATGCCTTCTGGTGGTTCGTGGACAAAGTGCGTCTATAAACACCAGATGCACTTGAAACTCATACGAAAAATGCTCGACGATAGGCTTTGGGAAAAACTTGCGTCAGCACCTTCAATGGGCAAGGCGTTTGAATTACTTCGATCATATCCCACCATCGGAGATTTTCTCGCCTATCAATACATCACGGACCTCAACTACAGCACACTCACGGATTTCACGGAGATGGAATTTGTCGTCCCCGGCCCGGGTGCCAAGCATGGCATAAATAAATGTTTTGAAAGCATCGGCGGTTTAACGGAATCTGAAATTATTCGTTATGTCACGGATTGCCAGGAATTTTTCTTTGACCAGCTAGGCTTGTCATTTCAAAATCTGTGGGGACGCCGCCTTCAGCTCATTGATTGCCAAAACCTTTTCTGCGAAATTGATAAGTATGCCCGCGTGCGATTCCCAGAGTATTCAGAAGCTACTGGCCGCACTCGTATCAAGCAGGCTTACAAACGGTCACAACCATTGCCAAAACCATTTTATCCACCAAAATGGGGACTCAAAATCAATCCAAACGCGGAGGTGTTAATTGGCTAACTTCATTCAAGCCCATAGTGCAAACGAGGCATGGTTACAAGCCCTCGATTTATTGTTCAAATCCTCCAACGCAACAGTCGCGCAAGGCCGAGGTGGTCTCACGACTGAATTGCTTCACTTGACAATCACCATCGAAGACCCACGGCAACGATGGGTGTTTGCCAGACAGCCTGCCATTAGCCCTGCCTTTGCGCTGGCCGAAGCAATTTGGATTATTTCTGGTCGAAACGATTCAGAAGTTCTGAAATTCTTGAATCGCGGCCTCCCAAAATACTGCGGCGACGGTCCAACCTTATACGGAGCATACGGCCATCGGCTCCGACACCAGCATGGTCTCGACCAATTGGAGAACGCATACCAATCGTTAGTGGCGAACCCAGCTACCCGTCAAATTGTCATGCAAATCTGGGACGCGCAAACCGATCTTCCAGATTTTGAAGGCCGGCCTCGCTCGCCAGACATCCCTTGCAACACGCAATCTATGCT
Organism: Verrucomicrobia subdivision 3 bacterium UBA7542; assembly: GCA_002479245.1. Taxonomy (GTDB): domain Bacteria; phylum Verrucomicrobiota; class Verrucomicrobiia; order Limisphaerales; family UBA11358; genus UBA11358. Next base: position 33,982 of record DLMG01000318.1, read on the forward strand.
CCGTGTCCAAAATGGCAAGCTACACTGGCTGCAAACCATGCGGAGTAATGACATCTTTCGTGGTTTGCCTTACAACTTCATCCAATTCACAACTCTTCAAGAAGTAATCGCTGGTTGGCTTGGTCTTGAACTAGGCAATTACACTCATGTTGTCAGTTGCTTGCATTATTATCACGAAAATCGTGGCGATCTTGAAAAAACCAAAGCCGTCACCGCTATTTCCAACACCGATTCGCTTCTGTGTTCCAAGAATGATAGCGACACGGTTTTTAAGTTTTTGAGCGACTTAATATCTGGAGTGCCCGAGGGTGTTGAACAAGTCATAAATTTCGCGCGACAACTCGATTCAGAAAACTACCCGATTGCTTTTAAGAACATGGGCAATGTAATTTTGGCTGAGGCGGCCAAACGGCATAACCGCTTGGACTTGGTGTCAAGCCGGTTGTCCCATGTAAGCAGTCCATGTCTCCAAGAACTTATAAAAAACTATTTTGCGAGGGTTGCCAACACTGTCTAATTCTCGTTCACACTGATTCCGTAGCGGCTATGGTTTCAAACTCCGAATAAATTTCGGCGTGATTGGTGTTCAGATACCGGATGACTTTGGCGTTCTTCAGCAGGTTTTTGATGTAGGTTTGAGCCGTTTGCAGCGTGAACATGTTTTCCGTGTAATTGTCCGTGACCGTTTTCAGGTCGCGCTCCAGCGATTCCATTTCACTCTCCATACGCGCGATGTCCTCCGCTGACAGACCCTTCTTTTTCTTCGGCACATCGGGGTTGACCATTTGATCCTTGGATGTTCCCAAAACTAGAGCCTCCGCGTAGCCGGTGAAAAAATTATTGTGTGTCACCATCATCTCCGCGATTTCAATCTGCCGCATTCCGTTGACCTTCTTCAATAGCCGGATGGCCGGAGGCGAAATGTTCTTGTCCTTCAATAAATCAGCCGCTTGGTCATGAATACCTTTCAGCAGATTCATGGATGCGTTCACGACGTGGACAGGCATGTTCAACGCAGCCGCCACGCGCTCCATGCTGACCCCGTCGTTCACCGCCTTGACGATCATTCTGTGTTCCTGAATGGGCGGGAGCCGGCTGATACGCGCATTGTAGGTGTAGCATTCGTCGTCGGTGGCGATGATGCAGTCCGCAGTCGTTTGTCCCAATTCTTTCAGCGCGACATAGCGCAGATGCCCGTTTTTTAACAGATATTTCCCCGGCGCGTCTTTTTGCGGATACACCACCAGCGGTTCAACCAGACCGACCTCCTTGATGGATGCCAGAATCTTTTTGTAGCGCATTATGCCTTTGTGCAGGTCTTTGATTTGGCGCATCGGAGAAATATCTTCCAGTGCCAGCCGGATTTTCCGCATCTCAAATCCAATTTTCATTTCATTCATGCCGCCTCCTTTTGTTCGGGCGAAAGCTTCACAGAAAGATATTTTGGAATCGTGGCCAGCGATTCCGCCCGTAACAGCGTGAAGAAATTTTCATCAGCCAGGAGCTTGTTGAAAGCCGTCACGATGAAGGACAGCCTGGCATCGCACACCCGCGCCTTTTTTATCATCAACTTTTGGCGTTGGCTCTCCTTCCGATACGCGCTCACCATGCTTTCGACACTGGTTTTTGGTTTTGCTCCCAGCCCTTTGACGGCGCGCTGTTTGCCAATCAACCGACGCTGCACAATCAGACCCTTCACATATTTGAGGGACGCATAATCTAGCTGCTTACTTTCGTAGGCTTTGAGCAGTTCGCGCTGCGTTTCGAGGGTGTCCGTTTTTGCAATGTCCACCGCGACCCATATTGGAATTTTCCCGATCAAGGCGACTTCCAGCAACCGTTCCTCGCCCGCCTTCTTGAGTGTCATCAGCCCCCCAACCAGATTGCCGCTGACATCCAACTTTTCGCCGATTTGATGGTGGCTATATCCCAACGCCTTCAACCGTTCGATTTCACGAATTAAATCCATCGGCTGCGGATAACGCCGCGCGATGTTTTCCACCAGGCTGCGGAGGAGCAGTTCCTCTCTTGAGATTTCAACCACAATGGCCGGAATTTCCTTGTGCCCCAGCGCGATGAAGGCTTCCAGCCGTCCTTGACCACAAATCAAATCGTATCCCGCCTCTTCTTTGTCGGTTGCTGGTCGCCGACTGACTTGAATCGGCATTTTCAGCCCGACGTTTTTGATGTTTTCAACGATGGCCGCAAACTTTTTCGGGTCACGATGTCGGTGATTCACAATGCGAATCTGCTCAATGAGAATCATTTTAACTTCATCATTCATATAATCTCCTCCAGTTTTACGCGCTCAGTCATCCCAAAAAAATAATCCAGCGTGTCAAAACGGTAAGCGTCCAGATAAATGCCGTTGGTTTCGGCAATACGCAGATGTTCCCACGTCATGTCAATGCCCGGCAGCACATAATAATCTTGGATGCCCTCATTCGTGAAATCCATGCGAACGGCAATCGTGATGTCCGGTCGGGTGCTGGCATCCAGCCGGATCAGCCAGCGCGCCGAACCCGCGCCGGTCTGGGTGTGTCGGCACAACACGATGGACACTCGCATTTCACCGTTCACGTCCAGCAATCCGGTTTCGTCATTCCACACGGCCTGCGCCCCTAGCGTGGTGATTTGCTGGACGACTGATGCCACAATTTCCGGGTGAAGTTTTCGCAGCCGCCGGTTTTCCTCGATGAAACTGTAGTCAATGCCGGGATCGTAGCCAATCAGCCGGTAGGCGCTGACCAGTGTTCCGAACCGATGACTAAACGCCGTGCTTGATGGCAGACCTTCCGCTTCGTCAATGAGAATGCCAGAGATTCGACCATGCAGTTTTAGCAGGGCGCGCAGTTTTTCCAGCATCTCCTCATCGGTCAGCTTCTGGCTTCTCGCCAGAATGATTTCCCGCGCCCGCAGGAACAGTTCCGGTTCCACTATGCCTTCAAACACTCCATCCGCACGAATCCATTTGTCCGGCGGATTGACCACATGCTTCTTTTTCAGTTTGCACGAGGTCCGGTGATACACGTTGTTGCCGATATATTTTTCATTCGTGAGAATCTGATGCACCGTCACCCGGTTCCATGCCCGCCCAAAATCCGTCACCACGCCTTGCGTGTTCAGAATTGCCGCGATTTCCGATTCGGATTTGCCCTCGCCTATAAACGTCTGGAAAATCCAGCGGACGATTTTGATTTCTTCTTCCGGGCCACGCACCAGCACCACGCGGTCGGTCTGGATGCTTTTTTGCTCGCCCATTTTCAGCATTGCTTTCCGCGCGCCGTTTTGGTCAATCAGCATCCGACGCAGGCCGAATCCGGCCGTTCCACCCTGCTTGTAACCAAGCTGAATCAACCGGCACGCGCCCTGAAACACTTTCGTCGAAAGTTCCCGACTGTATTCACCGGCCATCGTCCGCTTCATGCTTTTCATGACCGTGGACATCGGGCTGCCGTCATTCTCGAATTGTTCTGCGCAGTAGTGAACCGAGATGCCCGCCCGTCGGCAGATGTATTCGTAATATGCGCTTTCATCCGCATCCTGAAAACGCCCCCACCGGCTCACGTCATAGACGAGAATGGACGAATATTGCGCCCGACCCTCCTCGACATCGCGGATCATCTGTGAGAGTGAGTCGCGCCCCTGGATGTTCAACCCGCTTTTGCCTTCATCGGAATACTCTTTCACGATTCCCAACCCGCGCTTCTTCGCGTTTTCGCGGATTACGTCCATCTGATTGCTCGTCGAATACTGCTGATGTTCCGTGGACATGCGCACATACACGGCGGCGTTGTTCAACCAGCGTTCTGTATCCTTGCGGCTCATGCGACGTGACTTCTGATTTATTTTATGGCTTCAACCCGGTTTTGTCCTCGTCCGAATTTTCCTCCACAATTTCCAAACCCCGCCGCTTGGCAAATTCACGAATGGCACTCATCTGGTTGCTGATCGAGCATTGCTGATGCTCGGTGGAAATTCTCACATACGCGGCGGCGCGTCTCCGTGAACCATTTTTGTCATCTCTGCTCATATTAAAAACGTCATTATTTATTGGTGTTTTTGCCTTTCGTGAACAATGGCCGGCATCATTCAACAAGTTGAACACTCCGATTTTACAAAATTATCACGGAGCATCCATGTCATCTTGTAACGCAATGCCGCGCCTCGCGCTTCCAGTATTGCGGATTGGCTTTGCGCCAGGCGCGCACACGCTCCAGTTGATCCGGCCCGCGCCAGTAACTCCGGTTTTCCGGTTTGGCGTGCCAGTATTTTTGGCTCAACGCCTTGCTGGCTTTTTTGCAGTCTGGTGCCGAACAAAAAAGCTGGCGATGGCGACTCCGGGGATCGGGAATGAATACTTGTTTGCAGCAAATGCACCTGCGCTGATGGTGTTTCATATAAAACACCACCGAAAGCCGCTATGTTGGCACAACTAAAAAAACAAACACGATCATCCGTCGTGGAAAAATTTGGAGCCACAATGCCGGTTGAATTTTGTATCCGCAAACCGAGCGTGCCTCGTGCCTCTATTATATGGCTCGCTCACGCCGTCAAGGTCGTGCGCCCTGCCGCCCGTCGCCTCCACCTTGACTGCGTTCGCTTCGCCAAGGATTGGCACTTAGGAATCACGCTCGGAGTCTGCCTGTCTGTTTCAATGGAATGATTCAATCCTGCAAGCAATCAATCAATGCCCTCATTAAACTGGACGCGACTGGTTTTCTGTTGTAAAAACATATAGCTATTTTCAACATGAAAAGGCAGCCTAAATCAACACAAGTCATTGAGCCAAAGGTGAGAGCAATTATATTTGGCCATGGCAGGGGTTGGGTCTTCACACCGCGAGACCTGACCCAGCTTGGCGACCCGCGTTCGGTCGGCATGGCTTTGACCCGTTTGTCGCGCAAAGGCATGATTCGCCAGCTCGCGCGTGGCCTTTATGACTATCCGATTGACCACCCTACGTTAGGTCGTGTGGCCGCATCCGCCGACGCGGTGGCCAAGGCGCTGGTCAGCCGCGATTCTGTCCGGCTTCAACCCGCCGGAGCCTATGCCGCCAACGTCCTCGGCCTTTCCGATCAGGTGCCGATGAAAATTGTTTTCCTGACCGACGGAGCTTCCCGCCGCGTCAAGCTCGGCCACCGTGAAATCATCCTCAAGCACACCACCCCGCGCAATGTCGCCACTGCCGGACGCAAGAGCGGCACCGTCATTCAAGCACTTCGCCACTTGGGGCAGCGCCATGTGGATGACAAGGTGCTCGCCATTTTGCGTCGTCAACTCAACACCGATGACAAGGTGCAACTGCTCAAAGACCTCAAATACGCTCCCGCTTGGGTGGCGAACATTCTGCAACGGCTCGCCACCAAAACGACTTGAATCATGGATGGCTTTCTCAAAATGTCCTCGAAGGATCGCCGGCTCGCCTGCCTTCAGGTCGAGGAGCGGATGCACTTGCAGGCCGCGAGCGTCGAAAAAGATTTTTGGATTTGCTGGACGCTGCGCGAACTTTTCGCGCTGCCGGGAATTGGACCGCACCTTACTTTCAAGGGCGGGACTTCGCTTTCCAAGGCGTGGAAACTCATTGAGCGTTTTTCCGAAGACATTGATCTCATCGTGGACAAACAGACGTTGGGTTTCGCCGGTGACGCCTCTCCCGACCAGGCTCCGAGCAAAAAGCAACGTAAACTCCGCCTCGAAGCCCTGATGGAAGCCTGCCGCCGCTGGGTGCAGGAAACTTTACAGCCCGCGCTGGCCGACCGCATCCGTTCCGTGCTCGGTCCCACCGGCTGGAAACTCGAAGTTGATCCCGACATGGACGATGGCCAATGTCTTTTGTTCCATTATCCCGGCGATTTTGACCCGACCGAGGCCGGTTATGTGCGTCCGGTGGTGAAAATCGAACTCGGTGCCCGGTCGGATGACTGGCCGCATCAGGAAAAATTGATTCAGCCCTATCTCGCCGAAGCTTTCCCGAATCTGGCAAGCGGGGCGGCGATTCCCGTGCGCGTTCTCGCCGCCGAACGCACCTTTTGGGAAAAAGCCCTACTTCTGCATGAGGAAACTTTTCGGCCCGCAGACAAGCCGCGCAAATTTCGCATGGCCCGGCACTACTACGATGTCTGGTGTCTCATTACGCGTGGCGTGGCCGAACGCGCCGCCCAAGACCGCCCGCTCTTTGACCGTGTGGCCGCGCATCGTGAAATCTTTTTCCGCTGGTCATGGGTGGATTACACCACGCTCCATCCCGGCGCGCTCCGATTCCTGCCGCCCGCCCACCACGTTGACGCTTGGCGCAAAGATTATCAGGAAATGCGCGGCGACATGTTCTTCGGTGAAGTGCCCGCCTTCGACGAAATCCTTCGTGTCGTCGGTGACTTTGAGAAAAGTTTCAATCAGACGCCAGGGAAGTAATGTTTAGCTTTTTGCCGGCTGCGCTTGGCTGAAGTTTAGCCGAGCCGCTTGTGCTTGGGTGTGTTCATTGTTCAAATGCCCATAGACTTTACCAATCAGCACCCCGCCGTCTTTGTGCCCGACCCAGCGGGCAATCGTCATATAATCAATACCGCTCATCACACAATAGCTGATGAAAAAATGCCGGCAGTCGTGAAAGCTGAAATTTGCCAACGTGGATTTTTTTCTGGCCAGCCGCAAACTTTCCATGAAAGTTTTGGCGTGCGTGTCAACTTTGCCGCGTTGCGGTGAAGGAAATAAATACTCCGAATCCGGCGCACGCCGTTTGCTCATGGCCTGCAAATGCTCCTTTAATTTTGCGTTCAGATCCACCACGCGAATTTCGCGGCCCTTGTTCAGCCCATCTGCACCGATGGTCAATTGTCCAGCCTGCCAGTCCACGGCAGACCATTTGAGACGCAGCGCCTCATTGCGTCTGGCACCGCTGTAAGCCATCAACAGGACATAATCCGCAAACTCACGGCCATTCTTGGAAACCTCCAGCGCCGCGTCGCAGAGCGATTCAATCTCCTTTTGTGAAACCAGACTCCGCTGGCGGGGTGTCCATTTCAACGGCCGTAAATTTTCCGTCGGCAGACTTTTTATCCACTGATCGTCAATCGCCCGTTTCAGGACGTTGCGCAAGGCGATGATGTCGAGGTTGACGGTGCGGCCCGATATTTTTTGCGCCTGCCGTTTCTCGATGAATGAGTTGATGTGAAGGCGGCGGATTTTGTCCAACCGCAACCCGCCCATGTGTTCGGTCCAAAGTTTGATGGCTCCGCGCTCCTTTTGAATGGTGGCGGGACGCTTGGCGTCCTTCACGGAATCGAAATACGCCAGGTATTGCGCCGCGTAGTCGGCAAACTTGGGGGTGCGCTTGAGCACCGGCAGATCATTGCGCGTCCGGTCAACGTGGAGCGTTTTTAACTGCTCCTGCGCCTGCGCGATGGTCTTGGCGCTCTCCAGCGGCACCCACCGGTTCTCTTTTTTGCCGGCGTCGTCCTCCATCGCAATCCGTGCGATAAATTTTCCATTGCGTTCCCAAAGCCCGCGAATCGGCTGCTTGCGCCCGTCCAGAACCTTCTTATACTGGTAGCGCGAATGACTATTGCGACGAACAACGGCGACTGGCTGACTTTGACTGCTTGCGGTCACATTCGCTTTCATACCGTAACAGTGTCGCAATTAGTGTCGCAATGTCAAGTCGAAATTGGCGAAGCATTAAAATTGTCAATAGAATCAAGGTAGCCGGTGTGGCGAAATGGCAGACGCACAGGACTTAAAATCCTGGGACC